>CAZDAR010000131.1:0-1672 GCA_964503665.1 uncultured Flavobacteriales bacterium | reverse complement strand
GGATAAATCACCGTTTCTTGATTGATTCCTTCTGGAGTTTTGAAACGCACTTGTTGTCCACCTAAATTCCCTACTAAATACACCTGATTATCATTACCTAATGCCGTTGGAACCGTAGCTGAAGTAGCTCCTTCAATTTCAAAAAATTGAAAATCAGAATTTTGAATTTGAAACGTTCTATCTACTTTTGGTACAAAAAAGATATTAGTATGTAAACCCAAATTCACATCCCATTTTTTTCGTTTCTTAGGCGACATTACCCATGCTGCTGAAGCTTGATAAACTGCCGCATCTGTTGCTGGTACAATATATTGCTCTGAATACAAAAGTGCATCTGAAAGCAGATGCACTATTTGTTGAAATTCTTCAGGAGGAATTTGAGCATTACCTTTTTGCGTAAAAAAGAAAGCTGCAATCAACCCTATTATAGTTACCGATTTACGCATCAATTTTTGCGTAAGCAGCATTTTTCTCAATAAATTCTCTACGAGGTGGTACTTCATCACCCATTAACATAGAGAAAATTCTATCCGCTTCTGATAAGCTATCGATAGTTACTTGACGTAATGTTCTGAAATCAGGATTCATGGTAGTTTCCCATAATTGCTCAGCATTCATCTCTCCAAGACCTTTATAACGTTGAATTGAGGCACTTCCACCCATTCTTTCGTTAGCCAAATCACGTTGATCGTCATTCCAAGCGTATTCTTTTTTATTTCCTTTTTTCACCATATATAAAGGAGGAGTTGCAATGTAAACGTGTCCACCTTCAATTAATTCTTTCATATATCTAAAGAAGAACGTTAAAATCAAAGTAGCAATGTGAGAACCATCGACATCGGCATCACACATGATAACCACTTTATGATATCTTAATTTTGATAAATTCAACGCTTTACTATCCTCTTCTGTTCCAACGGTTACTCCTAAAGCGGTGAAAATATTACGGATTTCTTCGTTTTCAAACACTTTGTGTTGCATCGCTTTTTCCACATTCAAAATCTTACCTCGTAATGGCAAAATTGCTTGAAACGCTCTATCACGACCTTGTTTTGCAGTTCCACCTGCCGAATCTCCCTCTACAAGGAAAATCTCGCATCTTGCTGGATCTTGTTCTGAACAATCGGATAATTTACCAGGTAAACCACCACCGCCCATAACGGTTTTACGTTGTACCATTTCACGAGCTTTTTTAGCTGCATGACGCGCTTGAGCTGCCAAAATTACTTTTTGAACAATGATTTTAGCATCGTTTGGATTCTCTTCCAAATAATTTTCAAGCATTTCAGCTACTGCTTGTGAAACAGGAGAAACTACTTCTCTATTTCCTAGTTTGGTTTTCGTTTGACCTTCAAATTGAGGTTCAGCTACTTTTACAGAAATAATCGCTGTTAAACCTTCACGGAAATCGTCTCCCGAAATTTCAAACTTCAATTTATCTAACAATCCAGAAGCGTCGGCATATTTTTTCAACGTACGCGTTAATCCCATACGGAAACCTTGCAAATGCGTTCCTCCTTCGTGTGTATTGATATTATTTACATAAGAAAAAATATTCTCTGTATAACTTTCGTTATAAATCAAAGCAACCTCAACTGGAATTTCGCCTTTTTCGTTTTCCATTGAAATTACGTGACCAATAATTGGCACACGATTTCCATCTAAAAACTTA
>CAZDAR010000130.1:0-1696 GCA_964503665.1 uncultured Flavobacteriales bacterium | reverse complement strand
GTTGCCTTCATTGATAAGGATTTGATTTCATCAAAATGAGACCACAACTGATGTCCCTTAACGCGATCAATATCTAAATCTGCAGCTAATTTAATGATGTCTGCTAATTCATGCATATTGTTTTGCATGAAAGTCAATTGGAAAGTAACTCTACAATAATAGCCTGTTTTTGTAAAGTGTTCGTTTCTAACTCTAATAAATTCTCTTACATTTTCAAGTGTTTCTTGAAAATCAATCTTCAGCATAACTTTCTCAGAAGTTTCTGCAGTTGCACCATTCCAGCTGATTTTTACATCGGTAGTAATAGGAACAATTAATCTTGCCCATTCCGTTACGGATTTCTCTGTTGTTTTTGGGAAAGTACCATTTGTTGTCAAATTCATTTTGATGTTGTATTTGTAACACAACTCAATGAAATGAGCAAAATGTTTATAGATTAGAGGCTCTCCCATAGTTGAGGGAATCATTTCGGTAACGCCTAGTGCTTTCGCTTGTTTGAAAATTGGTTCTAACCACTCTTTAGGCATTCTACGTCTTTTACCACCTAATTTTTCTTTTATATAGGTTGAAAAAGGACTATGCTCTTCGCACATGGTACATGCCAAATTACAATCTTCTGGATTGGTATCTATGGTTATTCGCCATAATTTTGTATCTCCTTTCATCTTTATTTGCTGTAGGCTTTATATATATTTTCTAATTTCAAACAATGTTCTTGGATATTAGGCACGCTTCCATCTTTAGCATACAAATACCCTTTTTCTCCTAGTTGATTCATCTTTTCTGGATTTGAAACTGCAAACTTGAGCTGTTCCGCTAAGTCGTTTCTATTGCGATGCTCAAACAGAAGACCGTTTACATTATGTTGCACATATTCTTTCATTCCTCCGAAATCGGCAGTAATTACCGGAATCTTACAAGCTTGTGCTTCATGAATAACTAAAGGCGAATTCTCTCCCCAAATACTAGGTACGACGATACAATCCACATTTGAAAAAACATCATTTGCTAAGTTATGGTTAATGTATTCTCCTGCAAATTCAATTTTATTTTTAGCAGTTTTTGCCATTTCTTTTAGGGCATTTGTACTTTGACCATTTGATCTACCAAAAATTTTAAGTACTGCTTTCTCTTCAATTTGTTTGAAGGCTTCAATTAAAATATTTACCCCTTTAGCAGGAATATGTGTTCCAATGTATCCAAAAGTATAATCAGTCTTCTCTTTTGATTTCTCGGTTTGTGTCAAGTATTCTGTTGGGAACCCATAATCTAAATAAACAATCTTATCCGCTGGAACATTAAAATCATTGATAAATCTATCACGCAGGTAATTAGATGGTGCAATGAATAAATTTACTTTATTAATGATTGCTTTGGTTTCCAACATTCTATTATGTACCCAATTTTGCCAATTGCCAATTTCATCATTCTTGTTTTCTACTCTACCACTAAAATAAACACTGTAGCAATCTGTAGCACATTTTTTATCTTCTTGTTTATTGCAAACTTTGAAATTATTATCAGTTCCAATACTTCTCGTTAAAAATTGTCCTCTTGGACACATTAACCAAAAATCGTGAAGTGTAAAAATGATTGGTATTTTCAACGTATTTAACTCATCAATTAAACCTGTAGAAAGATGATTCAAATGACCAACGTGCGCAACATCTGGATTTAATTTTTTAAGTAAATCAGC
>CAZDAR010000129.1:0-1743 GCA_964503665.1 uncultured Flavobacteriales bacterium | reverse complement strand
AACAGGAAGCGTAATACGCGATACTTTATTTTATTCAGGTAGTACATCAGAAACGGTAACGTATGCTATTATTGGAACTAAGAATGGTTGTTCTAGTCAGCCTATTTACGTAACGGTTACTGTTAATCCTGCACCAACAACGATGACTTCAGCAACATTAAGTGCTTCGCCAACTGTTGTCGAAGAAGGAAGTTCTACAAATTTAAATGTCACTTTATCACCTTATGTTCCAGGTATCGTGTATAGTTGGATACCAACTGAAAGTTTGAATTGTACGAATTGTCCAGATCCAATTGCCACTCCTACAGGGGACACTTGGTATACTGTAAAGTTGACGACTCCAGAAGGATGTAATATAAAGGATTCGATTTTTATTAAATATAAAATTAAATGTGGTGAGGTATATGTACCGAACATCTTCTCTCCAAACCAAGATGGTAATAATGATGTTTTCAAAGTTTATAGCCGTTGTCTAGTTTCCATCCAATTGTCTGTTTTTGACAGATGGGGAAATAGAGTGTTTTTCACAGACAAGATTGATGAGAGCTGGGATGGATCGTTTAATGGAAAGATAATGAATACTGGAACGTATATCTATAAAGCTACTGTAGGCTTGTTAGATGGCACTTCAGAAGATTTAAAAGGAACGGTTACCTTAGTCAGATAAAAACGATAAGATTAAATAATATTAAAAAGGCATCATCTCAAATGATGCCTTTTTATTTTCTAGAAAATCAGCTTAATTGTTGGACTAATTTAATAGTCTCTATTGCTTCCTTTACATCATGTACTCTTAATATAGAAGCGCCATTTTGAAGCGCTATTGTATTTAAAACAGATGTTCCATTAAGCGCTTCGTTTGGCGATGAATCAAGTGTTTGCCAAATCATTCTTTTCCGAGAGACTCCAACTAAAATGGGGAGTGAAAGTTTTTTAAGAACTTCAAGATTTTTAAGTAGTCTGAAATTATCCTCTTTTGATTTAGAAAAACCAAATCCAGGGTCAATAATGACATTGTCAATTCCTTTACTTTTATATTTTGAATATTTCAATTCAAAATAGGAGCAAACATCTTCTTCAATCGCGACATAATCATATTCATTATGCATTGTTGTGAGATTTCCTAGTAGATGCATAGCAATATAAGGACAATTAAATCTTGAAACAACGTCTAATATTTCAGGGTCAAATTCGCCAGCACTGATGTCATTAATGATATGAGCGCCATGGCTGAGACAATAATCTGCTACGGACGATCTGAAGGTGTCAATAGATAGTATGGTATAAGGAAATTTCTCACGTATCCATGTCAAAGGTCCCGAGATTCGTTCGATTTCTTCTTTGTCACTAATAACTTTGTCACTAATAAATTGAGTACCCGGTCGAGTGGAAAAACCACCAATGTCAATGATAGTAGCGCCATCATTTAAATGCTTTTCAACGAGGGTTAAGATGTCTTCTTTCAGCTGTTTACGACTTCCTCCATAGGAAGAGTCAGGGGTGCAATTTACAATGCCCATCACTACGGGGTATGAATAAATATGAAATTTATGGTCTGTTTTCAACTTCAATTCATTTGTTTTCATTACCTTCATCCTTCCATTAAAATCAATTTTTTAAATATGTCTGAAACATCATTGCAATATACAAAAGTGATTTCAAATTGTAGAGATATTTTTCAAAAGAAAACAAAAGACTATGGGACTGCTTGGCGGATATTACGCGTGAGCTCTCTAACAGATC
>CAZDAR010000128.1:0-1863 GCA_964503665.1 uncultured Flavobacteriales bacterium | reverse complement strand
CCGCCGCTTTTGAAATCTCTTCCGCCACCGCTTCTGCTTCCACCGCCGCCTTTGCGATCTTTCTTCGTAATTTCAACGCTGATCGTACTACCTTCGTAGTCAGAACCGTTTACTTTATTGATAATTGAATCAGCATGTTCGTTATCCGCTTCAAAGAAACTAAATGAAGGAAGAACGTCGATTTTACCAATGTTTGCAGATTTCAATCCTGTATTATCACAAATAACACGTAATAAACCACCTGGATTCAAACCATCTCTTTTTCCAAGATTAACGAAGAAACGTGTTTTATTTTCGTCTCTATCATAACTTCTATCGCCTCTTTCACCTCTATCACGGTCACCACGATCATTTCTGTCGCTTCCTCTATCTGACTTAGCATTTAAATCACCTGCACGTTGATAGTACTCGATGTATTTATTGAATTCAGCAGAAATAAATTTCTTGATTATTTCTTCTTTAGAAAGGGAGGCAAAATCGTCCATGATTTGCGGTAAGAATTTCGCAATATCATCTTCTTTTACTTCCACTTCTTTCACTTTCGCGATTAAGCTCGTCAACTGTACACCACAAATTTCTTCCGGTGAAGGAATCACACCCTGTGTAAAAGTGGTTCTAATTTGACGTTCAATTGCTCTAATTTTACCCGACTCACGTGTATTAATCAATACTAACGATTGTCCTTTCTTACCAGCACGAGCAGTACGTCCAGAACGGTGCGTATAGTTTTCGATATCATCAGGTAAATTGTAATTGATAACGTGAGAGATACCATCTACGTCAATTCCACGAGCAGCAACATCTGTCGCTACTAATAATTGAATGGTATGTTCTCTAAAATGCTTCATTACATTATCACGCTGTGCTTGAGACAAGTCACCGTGTAAAGGTTCTGCATTATAACCGTCTTTACTCAATTTTTCTGCTACCGATTGCGTTTCAAGACGCGTTCTGCAGAAAACCAATCCAAAAATAGTTGGATTCATGTCAATCAAACGCTTTAAAGCTGAATAACGATCTCTTTCCTTTACAGAAAAATAGATGTGTTCAATGTTTTCGTTCGTTTGATTTTTGTGTCCGATGGCAACTTCCAACGGATTATCCATGTAGTTTTTCGCAATTCTTGCTACTTCTTGCGGCATTGTTGCGGAGAACAACCACACGTTTTTATCATCAGGTGTTCCAGATAAGATACGATCAATATCTTCCTTGAAACCCATGTTTAACATTTCATCTGCTTCATCAAGAACAACATACGAAACCTCATTCAGTTTCGCTGCCCTTCTGTCAATCAAATCACAAAGTCTACCTGGAGTAGCTACTATAATAGTGGCACTCTGTAATTCTTTGATTTGACGACGAATGTCAGCACCACCATAGACCGCCACCACTTGGATGTGCTTGTCTCTTTTAGCGTAATGCTGTAAATCGCTTGTAATTTGTAAACAAAGCTCTCTCGTTGGGCAAATAATTAAAGCCTGAGGCAACGATTTTTGAGATGTAATGTTGTTAATTAATGGCAAGCCAAATGCTGCCGTTTTTCCCGTTCCTGTTTGCGCTAGTCCAACAAAGTCACTATTAGCTTGTAATAAGTGAGGAATCGCCTTTTGTTGGATGGGAGTTGGTGCTTCAAAACCCAATTCTGTAACCGACTGAAGCACTGTTTCCCTTAGCCCTAATTCACTAAAGGTCATAAAAATTAAAAATTTAGGGTGCAAAGATACAGCTAAATATTGGATATGAGAAGAAAAATGAGAATTAACAATAAAAAATGAAGAAAATGAAGGATGGATGATCGTGGAGCAAAAGTTAATCAAGACGCAATTCTTACGCCTTGTGTGAATTTCGTCCTTTCAGGACTGA
>CAZDAR010000127.1:0-2075 GCA_964503665.1 uncultured Flavobacteriales bacterium | reverse complement strand
CTTAAAACTCAAATATAAATCCAATAGAAGGTACGATGGTTGCCGACCGCTGATTTAGAATTAATGGAATGGCATTACTTCCGTCTGCTTTTATTGGCTGTCCGTCTGTGGTTTTAAAGCCAGTATTGTCATCATTCCTTTCAAAAGTAAATTTGGGTAAATAAGGAGTTTTATAAAACAGAATATTTTGGAAATCAACAAATATATCTAAACTTACTTTCTTGAAATTGAACTTTTTATCTACTCTCAAATCCAATTGGTTGAAAATAGGTAGTCGCTTGCTGTTGAGTTGTGAATAGTCGTAAACTCCTGTTCCAGTTGTAAAATACATCGCTGTTGAAGCGTTCATATCAAAAGGTGTGTACGGTTGTCCTCCGGCAATGCGGTATTTCAAGCCGATATCCCAATTCTTTTTGAATTTGTAACCAAAGGTAGCGGAAACAATAAATCCATAATCCCAAGTGGAAGGTCTGAATTGATTATCGGTTCCCGAAAATTCCGATTTATAAAGCGTAGCACTGGCTACATAAAAAAGGTTTTTAATCAATTTTTGTTGAATGTATGCTTCAATTCCATACACTCGTCCTCGTCCTGTTGATGCGTATTTGTCGCTACCAACTGCCGAATAATCCGTGCCGATATTGGCATAAGAAATTCCGTTGGTTAAGGAAGTTGGATAATTTCTGTAATCTTTGTAAAATGCTTCAAAAGTAACCCTCAAATCGTTTTTCGGTACAAACTCCGTTCCGATGGTATAGTGTATAGAATTGGTATATTTCAACTCTTTATTGGCAAGTATGCCATTATTGTCTTTATAGCCAAGCATGGTGTAAACAGGCAGTTTGTAATAGCTTCCAACGGATGCAGAAATATTCCATTGATTGTTGAAAGCATAAGAAAATGAAACCCTTGGAGAAAGCGTTCTCAATGGATTTAATCCGTTTTTTGTATAGGTATTAATGTCTGCACGAAGACCTCCCGACACTAAGAATTTATCGTCAAAAAATCGTTTTGCAACTTGACCGTACGCACCAAATTTGAAAAATTCAATTGCTGTATTACTTGAAAAACTAACGGCAGGACTAATGACGTTTCCGTTATTATCCTTTACTTCTTCTTTTATCGTATTGAAAATATCGGCATCGTATTTTACATATTGTGCATCTACACCATAACTGTATTTCCAACCGTTTTTAAATTTATTCATATCAAAACGAAGTTTATTTTCCGTTTCATGACTTCCCAAACTAAACAATTTATTTCCACTTTTTGAAGCATTGTTTTCATAACGGTCAGCACCATTAAAAAACATATTTCTGCTTAATGCAATAGTAAAAAAACCATTGTTTACCAATCGTTTCAAGGTTGCTCCAACGGTATAATTCCATTGATTGATTAAAGGATTTGCCCGATTGATGTATTCCGTATTGGCATCGCTCTTTTTCGGAACGGCTAATTTAAAATTGTCAATCGCTCCAATTCCTATAAAAGTCAATTCGGTTTTATTGTTGATTTTGTGATTGATTTTGTATTGAAAATCATAGTAGTCAGGGCGAATGGGTAAATCCAATAATTTGAATAAAAATTGCAGATATGAACGCCTTGCCGAAGCCATAAATGTGGTTTTCTTTCCCAATGGACCTTCTAACATTGCTGCAAATTCTGTTCCCGACAAACGAAAGTTTCCACTCAATTTGTCAGGATTGCCATTTCGTTGTTTAATAACAATCGTAGAAGCCAAAGCATTATCATACTTTGCGTTAAAAGCCGATGAAGTGAGTTGTACATCTTGAATAAAAGAAACATTCAAAATTCCGGTAGCTCCGCCACTTGCACCTTGTGTTTGAAAATGGTTTAAAACAGGGATTTCGATACCGTCCAAATAATAGACATTCTCACTCGGGCCGCCACCACGCACAATAATATCGTTACGGTTAGGTGTTGTTCCTCCTGCTACTCCAGGCAATACTTGAATAACTTTTGAAACATCAAAATTTCCACCAGGGTTGGATTTTATTTCTTCGGCTGTTAATTTTTGAGTAGCCAAAGGTGTAATCATATCCGAAGCCCTAACC
>CAZDAR010000126.1:0-2118 GCA_964503665.1 uncultured Flavobacteriales bacterium | reverse complement strand
ATTTTGTCTGTTGGTTTCGAAAATTCTTCGTGTAACAGTAAGGTCTTTTCGATAAACGTTCTGACTGGTTTTACCACTTGTACATTAAACTCAGGCAATGCGAATGGTAAATGACTAAATTCTTGATCAATGAATGAAATAACGGCTTTCTTTTCGGATGGTTCGGTTAGTGATCGTGCACCTACTTCTAAAAGCACCCGTTTTTGTATGTAGTCATTGTTTGTATCTAAAGCGGACTGATAATGTAATTCCAGTGTATTTGGATCGCTGGTATCATCTACTTCGTCATTGTATTTGATTTCGTACAAGGAAGAATCTATTCCCAGGATTGTGAGCTGCTGGATTAATTCTTCTCTGAATTCATTGATGATAAATCCTCCTGATGCTTTGCGAAGTTTTTTGATCTGAGATTTTGAATTTAGTTCGTCAAATCCTAACAGATGTCTGTCGATAATCAAGTCGATGTCTTCTGAAAAGCGTTCTACCAATTGATATGCTTTACTTAGTGAAGTGCCTCCTTTGAATATAACGGAGTCTGCATATTTGGACTGAAATATAGCTTTTAGAACGAGGCATACCCACCAATCTTTTTCAATGACTAAAACAGGATATCCTGTCAAGGTACTCATTTGTTCTAATAATCGTATTTTTTGATTTTCTTCTAAATTAATCCACATCGACTTGGCTTTCATAGATTTTCATAATTTCCTTTTGTATCCATATAGGAGCGTATTTCAATTGTGTTTTGACTACAGTTGGATTTAACTTTTGTATGGATGGCTTTATTTGGTTTAAAAAATCAGTTGTCATCTCTTTTTGACCGGTTACTTTCATTGCTTGGACAATCAAATGTAGGAGCTCATCCTTTATTGCGAAATTTCTGGGTGCTACATTCTTAAATCGAATGGTTCGCTTTCCGATTTTTACGATTCTTTGAGAGCCATCTGTCAAATATACAGCACTCATAGGAACCTGCGTGGATAAACCTAATAAGTTGAGTGCCAGAACTCCTGTTGGAGCTATTCGCGACTTGTCCCGTTTTGCAATTTCAATAGCTATGTGTTCAGCAGTAGGTAAAATAGTTCCTAATAGCGGATCTATTTTGGGTTTAACATAAATTCCATGTGCTAAACGTACTAATCTATTTTCTTTTTCTAAACGTGATAGTACCTGACGGATATTTTCAGGTGTCCCATAATTAGTAAAGTCTTCAGCGAAAAATAAATTTCCTCTTGAAGCTTTTAAAATTTTATTTTCTATCTTATCTTTAACTGTTTGCACGATGTTTGAATAAATAGTTTGTCACAAATGTAATTTAAATTTGTGACAAATAGATGATTCGTAGATGTAATCTTTTTTTTTCGCAATGGATCAAATTTACTGTTAGTATACTATAACTATTCAGTTCCTTTGGGTTAAATTAATATTCATAAATAGTTATATTGTTTTATTTTGTACCAATTTGCTGTAAAATATCAAAAAAATCATTCTTGCATGCTGTATATGGGTATCGAAGTGGAGATTGAAAATGCTTTGTGACTGAAGGTACGAAAGGAGCAATGCATGCTTGTGGGGAAATTTTAAAAAAACTATGATAAATTTGGATCTAGTGATACCTGATACCTAAAGATGTGATAAAGCAGTAAAACAAGGTAACAGGCTGAGAGTGAATTCTGAACGAACGCCGCCGAACGTTAAAAACAAGGGCAAGGACGATAAGACGCAGCTTGTATACCCTTGTTTTTATGTTTTTCCGAAGCTGTGAGGGCAAGAAGGAAGACCGATTTACCGTTTCTAAATTGATTGAATTTAAAGAATTATTAAGATTAGAAGAATTAAATTTGAATCCATAGGGTGACAACAGACTGTTTTTCATAATATTTTTTCTCTATTAAACAAGTAATTTGAGCGATTCATTTGTTAAATATTTGGAGTCTTCATTTTCTTTGTTTATGTTTATACTGAAATACTGACAAATCACTTACTAAAAACGAATACTATGGCGTCAACTACTATTGTAAACACCCGAAGGTTTATCGTAAAAGGACAGTTAGAGTGTATATTCACTCCTGAGACCACTGAATTTACAGAAGAAATTTCCAATCTGGAAATAGAATT
>CAZDAR010000125.1:0-2121 GCA_964503665.1 uncultured Flavobacteriales bacterium | reverse complement strand
ACTAAATAATAATAAATAGTTATAATGGCTAAAGCAAATCAAAAAAAGAAGAAGAACGTTAAAGTAGAGGCATTGGGTGAAGCGCATATTCAAGCTACCTTCAACAATATCATCATCTCTTTAACTAACAACGCAGGACAAGTTATTTCTTGGTCTTCAGCGGGAAAAATGGGCTTCAGAGGATCTAAAAAGAACACACCTTACGCTGCACAAGTAGCGGCAGAAGATTGTTCTAAAGAAGCATTTGAAAATGGACTACGCAAAGTTAAAGCTTTCGTAAAAGGTCCAGGTGGAGGTAGAGAATCTGCTATCAGAGCAATTCACAACTCAGGTATTGAAGTGATCGAAATCATCGATAAAACACCGATGCCACACAATGGTTGTCGTCCACCAAAAAGAAGAAGAGTTTAATAAATACTATCGAAGGAAAGCCTTAATTCATAGTTTAAAAAAGTAAAAAAATGGCAAGATACACAGGTGCAAAATCAAAAATAGCACGTAAATTTGGGGAGCCAATCTTTGGTCCCGATAAAGCTGTTGAAAGAAGACCTTTCGGTCCAGGACAGCATGGACCTAACAAAAGAAGAGGTGCAAAACGTTCAGAGTATGCAATTCAGTTAAATGAAAAGCAAAAAGCGAAATATACGTACGGTATTTTAGAGAAACAATTCTCTAATATGTACAAAAAAGCGAACGCTAAACCAGGTATTACTGGTGAAATCTTATTACAACTTTGTGAAGCACGTTTAGATAACGTTGTTTACAGATTGGGTATTGCTCCATCAAGAAGCGCAGCAAGACAATTTGTTTCTCACAAACACATTACTGTAAACGGAAATGTTGTGAACATTCCATCTTACTCTTTAAAAGTAGGTGATGTAGTTGGTGTAAGAGAGAAATCTAAATCATTGGAGGCGATTACAAATTCGTTGACTTCAAATAATAAAAAATACGATTGGTTGGATTGGAATAATTCCGCAATGGAAGGTAAATATTTAGCTGTACCAGCAAGAGAAGCTATTCCTGAAAATATCAAAGAACAATTAATTGTCGAATTATATTCTAAATAATAAATAATATTTGCATTACATGGCTATTCTAGATTTTCAAAAACCAGATAAAGTAATCATGCTTCAATCCAGCGAATTCAATGGTCAATTTGAATTTCGTCCGCTTGAACCAGGTTACGGTATTACGATAGGTAATGCGCTTCGTCGTATATTATTATCTTCGTTGGAGGGGTTCGCAATTTCTTCTATCAGAATTGAAGGCGTTGACCACGAGTTTACAACATTGAAAGGTGTTGTCGAAGATATTACTGAAATCATCTTAAATTTAAAACAAGTACGTTTTAAACAACAAATTGAAGGTACAGATGCTGAAACAGCAATCGTTTCTGTGACAGGTAAAACTCAATTAACAGCAGGCGACATCGGAAAATCAACTTCGGCTTTCCAAGTATTAAACCCTGATTTTGTTATCTGTAACATGGATTCATCTGTGAAGTTTGAAATGGAACTTTCTATCATCAAAGGTAGAGGTTATATTCCAGCGGAAGAGAATAAAGTAAGTGGCGTTCCTTTTGGTACAATTTTCATCGACTCTATTTTTACACCAATTAAAAATGTAAAATATACAGTTGAAAACTACCGTGTTGAACAAAAAACAGACTACGAAAAATTAGTTTTCGACATTGAGTCTGATGGTTCAATTCACCCGAAAGAAGCTTTGAAAGAAGCAGCACGTATTTTAATTCATCACTTCATGTTGTTCTCTGACGAGAAAATTACATTGGATTCAGAAGTTAAATCTGATTCTGATGAATTTGACGAAACGTCACTACACATGCGTCAGTTGTTGAAAACGAAATTAGTGGACATGGACTTGTCTGTTCGTGCGCTTAATTGTTTGAAAGCAGCAGATGTAGAAACGTTGGGTGATTTAGTTACGTACAACAAAGCGGATTTATTGAAGTTTAGAAACTTTGGTAAAAAATCATTGACGGAATTAGAAGACCTTGTGGATAACAAAGGTGTTCATTTCGGAATGAACGTTGCAAAATACAAACTAGATAAAGAGTAGTATCCTTAAAGAAATTAGATAATGAGACACGGTAAAAAA
>CAZDAR010000124.1:0-2221 GCA_964503665.1 uncultured Flavobacteriales bacterium | reverse complement strand
TAAATCCCATCCTCCATTTTCCATAGAGTGCATGAATTCATCACCGTATTTGATAATGCCAGATTCTAACATCTCACGTAGTAAGTCATTCCCTTCACGTGTACGCTCTCCAACACCTGCAAACACTGATAGACCACCGTGTCCTTTTGCAATGTTGTTAATCAACTCTTGAATAAGGACCGTTTTACCAACACCAGCACCACCAAATAAACCAATTTTACCTCCTTTAGCGTAAGGTTCAATCAAATCGATGACTTTGATACCTGTAAATAACACTTCAGTTGAAGTTGATAATTGATCAAATTTTGGAGCTTCACGGTGAATGGGTAATCCGTGTACGTTATCCATTTCGTTGATACCGTCAATGGTTTCGCCAACTACGTTAAATAATCGTCCCTTGACTCTGTCGCCTATCGGCATCTGAATCGCTTGACCTGTTGAAAGAACTTCCATGCCTCTCGTGAATCCGTCTGAAGAATCCATAGAAACTGTTCTAACGGAACCTTCACCGATATGAGATTGCACTTCAAGAACAACACGTGTGCCGTCTTTTCTTCTTACTTCCAATGCATCATAAATGTTTGGAAGCGCAATGCCTTTTTCAAATATAACGTCCACTACAGGGCCGATAATTTGTGATATTTTTCCTTTTAATTGTGACATTTTTGTGTCCTTTTTTTAAGAATTCGATAATTTGGGCGCAAAGATATATTATATTTTCAAATCCGCCTATTTTGTTCACAAGTTTTTTATTAGTTGTCTGTTAAATTACCTCTCCTTTCTTGAACCTTTAACTATGTGATGTTTTTGTATTCAATTGATTTCTGTTTTTTTTAATTTTTTAATATGAAAAATATAATTAGAGATAAAATGGTAATAAATCATATATTTACGCAATATTATTTTAATAAATAAACAATGACTTTGACTAATAGAATTGAGTTAATGGCTCCCGCAGGAGATTTTGATTCACTACAATCAGCAATTGATAATGGAGCAGATTCTGTTTATTTCGGTGTCGATCAATTAAATATGAGAGCAAGATCTACCGCTAATTTTTCTGTTGGAGATTTGCACGAAATTGTTGATCGCTGTGAGAAGAAAAATGTTCGTACTTATTTAACACTCAATACTATAATTTATGACCATGACTTATCGGTTGTGAAAAATCTCTTAAATGAGGCTAAAAAAGCAAATGTAACTGCCGTTATAGCTTCTGATCAAGCGGTCATTTCTTCTGCTAGAGGGATAGGAATGGAGGTGCATATATCGACTCAGTTAAATGTAACAAATATTGAAACGGTTAAATTTTACAGTCTTTTTGCAGATACTATCGTACTATCGAGAGAATTAAGTCTTCGTCAAGTGAAAAAGATTACTGAACAAATAGAAAAAGAACAAGTTAAAGGTCCTTCTGGAAATTTAGTTGAAATCGAAATATTTGGTCATGGAGCTTTGTGTATGGCAGTTTCAGGAAAGTGTTATTTATCGTTACATTCCGATAACTCATCTGCTAATAGAGGTGCTTGTAAACAGAATTGTCGAAAAAAATATACGGTGATAGATCAAGAAACAGGTTTTGAAATCGAATTAGATAACGAATATATGATGTCGCCAAAGGACTTATGTACCATTGATTTTTTAGATCAAGTGATTGAAACAGGTATCAAAGTGCTTAAAATTGAAGGGCGAGGTAGGGCACCAGAATATGTAGCAACAGTAACTAAAACCTATCGCCAAGCGGTTGATGCTTATTATGATGGGACCTATTCGAAAGAAAAAGTATCAGAATGGATGGAAGCCCTAGCGACAGTTTATAATCGCGGTTTTTGGGGAGGTTACTATCTCGGTCAGAAGCTAGGTGAATGGACGGATAAATCAGGTTCAAGTGCTACTAAAAAGAAAATATTCGTTGGGAAAGCGGTTCACTATTTCCCTAAAGCCGAAATTGGTGAGTTTAAAATTGAAGCATTTGACATAAAAGTGGGAGATAAACTTTTGATAACAGGACCTAGTACTAGTGCTCAAGAATTTGAATTGGAAGAACTTTTTGTCGGTGATTCGTCCGTTGAAAAAGCGGTAAAAGGAGATGGGTGTACGGTTAGAATTCCATTTAGAGTTCGTCTTTCCGACAAATTGTATAAAGTAGTAGATGCAGAATGATTATAATTACCTTACAACGAGATAAATGTATCGGATGCAATTATTGTGTGGAAGTGGC
>CAZDAR010000123.1:0-2254 GCA_964503665.1 uncultured Flavobacteriales bacterium | reverse complement strand
CCTGACAAACCCAAAATCTATCCTTTAAAGTTAATTCCCTGTTTCTCCATCCACAATCAGAACAATCTTGACTTGTATAGTGTGGAGCAACTTTTGTGAACTACCCACCCACGCCAAAGGCGATGGGTTGGGCTTCGGGCTTCATAGAGTGTGCGTTATTGCTAACGTCTGATTTCCTCTCCACCTTTGTAATGCAGGGAGTCCCTACCTGCATAATCTATTTTTATAGATTAAATTTATATATTCCAAAAAATCTTCCTCTGAATGGTTGTTTTTCATTCTATTTATATCAGAATGTACCCATTGAAGGTTTTCTATTTTATTGTATTGTTCGGCATCAGTTGAAAGTGCAATAATGTGGTCAACGCTTGCATCTAAGGCAGGAGTTAAAATTAATCCCGTATAAGCACATTTGTAATTTTGCTTTTCCAATAACGCCTTCAATTCATTTCCTCT
Organism: uncultured Flavobacteriales bacterium; assembly: GCA_964503665.1. Lineage (GTDB taxonomy): Bacteria > Bacteroidota > Bacteroidia > Flavobacteriales_D > Crocinitomicaceae > 40-80. The sequence goes on along the minus strand of CAZDAR010000123.1, from coordinate 1,798 downwards.
TTTCATCGTTCCTAAATGATGTTTAGAGGCGTATTGAAACCAGTGTTTTTCACATAACGTATCACTATTAGGTAGCCTTTTTGTGGAACAGTGTCTGCATTGATTTTTAGCTATTCTTTTTTGCTGCTGCTCTTTAGCCTTAGTAATGTTGTCAATCCTATATTGTTCACCTCTTTTCTTCCGATACTCTTTAGAAATCAGATTAACACAAGATTTGCATCTCCCATCGAAACCATCTTTTGATTTTGCACTCCTTGCAAAATATTCATTCGTAAGAGGTAGTTTTTTCCTACATTTATAGCATACTTTATTTTTCATATTCTGTGTACTGGTTTATATTAATCATTATACAAAAATCATACCAACTTTATAATATGTCATTGTGTCCCTGCCGATGTATTTTTAAACCTTCTTTTAGAATATTGACACTTGCATTTACATCTCTGTCGTGTACAACACCACAAGAGTTACAAGTCCATTCTCTATCTGAAAGTTTTAATTCTTGATTTATCCAACCACAATCTCCGCAAGTCTTTATAAATATCTAAATTTATATCCTTTTGTTTGTTTATATTCTCCTTTACAAACCCTTGTAACTGTCCCTTTAGTTAAACTCAACTCAACAGTTGCTTCCTTTTGTGACTTGTACTTTTTTATAATATCACCATTATCATCAATTAATGCTATTGGTTTGCTATTAATTTTTATCATTTGCTCTATTCTCTCTTTTGGTTGTTTTTTGCCTTTCATTCCATTATTTTCCAATGCTCTTTTTCTCATTAACTCACAAAACTCTTCAGAACGCTTTTTACCATAATTAGGATTATCTTCTCCAAATTTACCTAACATTGGATGAGGTTTATCTACCCACTGTGGTTTTCCTTTTCTTTGCTTAGACATCTTTTTTTTATATTCTTCACTCCAAACCCTACCTGTGCAATCTGGCGGCGCAATGCCACCTTCATTCATATTTAATAAATTTTCTAAACCTATTTTAGAAATCCATTCCTTTTCTCTGCATTTCCAGTTCTCATTACTGCAAGTATCTAATATTACTAATTCAGGTTTTAAGTCGTTTCTTAAAAGTTTAGAAATCCATCTATATAGATGAATATTATCATACCTTTTTGCTTTTGCATGACTTAAATGTGATGAATATCTTGACTTCGGTTTTTTACTTTTACCAACATACCTGATGATGTCTTTTTCAGGACACTTTAGCCCATATATGTAAACATTATTCTCCATCTCTTACAGCCTTTTTAATCAACATCCTAACTTGCCCTGAAACGGAAATGGCATTTGAATCTGCTAATTCTTTTAATTGATTTAATAATTCTTCGTCAATCCTAATCTGTAATAGTTCTTTTTTCATTGTAATTAAATTTATATATGTTTGTAATTACAATAATCATGCCAAAATACTGTTTTATGTAAATTTGTCACACTGTGCCGTTCAATATATTGTAAAAGTTTACGTCTTCGGGTAAAAAACTTTAACAATATGTCTCACTACATCAGTACAAATCGTTCAAAACATTATTTAAAATGTCATTTAATTCTTGTTACTAAGTATCGTAGAAATATCTTAGTAGGTCAGTTAAATGATGATTTAAAGTCTATATTTCAAACCATAGCTGATAATTCAGATTTTGAAATAGAAGTAATGGAGTCTGATATTAACCACATTCATTTTTTAATTCGTTACATACCTCGTCTTTCAATATCACAATTAGTTCGTAGAATAAATCTTGTTACATCTAAATTATGAGCAAGAGTTGCCTCTTGTTCTTTATTT
>CAZDAR010000122.1:0-2284 GCA_964503665.1 uncultured Flavobacteriales bacterium | reverse complement strand
GAATGGCAGAAGAAACAAACAAAAATGAAGTTACGCAATCCAACAACACAGTTGGGAATGGAGACATTGCAGGACGTGATGTAAATAAATCGACAGTCATAAATATTGGTCGTGTTTCTTCGGGTGGTAAATCTCAATTAGAAATACTCTATGACAAACTTGAACAGGAAAGGCAAAACTCTCCCATTTTTTCTGATATGGTAGATGAACTTCTTCATTTTAAGAGTTATGCGGCTAACACAGAAATCATAGGATTAGAAAAAAAACTTGAAAATGGAAATAGGATTAAGTATTTAAACTTTGCTGAAAGAGCCAAAGAGAAATTCACGAAAAAGCTTTTGAAAAATGAGCATTCAGAAACAGCACAACACATTTATGCTTTTTTACTAGCAAAAGTATATTCCCGATTTGAAAACAATATTTATCCTAGATTGAACGAAGGACATCCTGAAGAATACATTAATCAACTTGTTGATGAGTTTATAGTGAAACCAATAGAAGATTTGTTAGGAAGTAACCTGCTTCACATTTACGAAGATGAAATTAATGGAATGATTTATTTCCTTATGGGTAACTGTCACATTAAATGGAATTAAAATGCTAATATACAGTCAAGCATACGACCTCTATCACACTATGTTTAGGATTCTCCAAATTATGGAAAAATCTAAACAGGAGTTGGAAGTTGACAAACTTAGAATATTAGATTTTTACCTTGCCTTTCCAGCCGAACTATTAGAAATAAGAACTTTTGTCGGTTTTAGAAAGTATGAAAAATATTTAAAGGCTGAATCCAATTCCTACGAACGTGTAATAGATAGAAAGCGACTCTTTTTTAAAATGGAGCATATTCAAATCTCAGCAATGAAAGCCTTAATTTCTTATGATTTATTTGATGCAAAAGAATTTAAAAATGGTAAGCTAAAAAGAACAGATATTCCGCTTTCAGAAAGTCTGTCCTTGAGAATTAATAAAGCAAATGAAGAAAACCATAATCTAATAACCCTGATAACGGGTCCGCTTGCATCTATGAACCTATATGGACACTTGGGATTAAAGGAACGGACTAACTTAATTGAATTTAAATATGACGCAGTATAATCCCTTTTTGAAATTAAATCGGCTAACCATTTATACCAAAAGTGGGAAGATTGCGTATGACCAAAATTTCCACGAAGGAGTAAATATTATTAGAGGTCATAACAGTGCAGGTAAGTCCACAATTGGAAACTTTATTTTTTATGTGTTAGGTGGTGATTTTAAAAAATGGACGACTGCCGCAGCACATTGTAATGATGTTTATGCCGAGATTTTTATCAATTCTGAACCAATTACAATTAAAAGAACAGTAAGCGAATCAGGCAATCAACCAATGTCCATTTTTTGGGGAACTTATGATGAAGCGATAAAATCAGCTAGTGAAGGTTGGCAAATATTTCCCTATAGACGAACTGAAACAAAGAAAAGCTTTTCAAATGCCCTTTTTCTTGCATTGGGCTTTCCAGAGCTAAGAGGTGATGTTGATAGCAATATCACAATGCACCAAGTTCTAAGAATGCTCTATGTTGACCAGAAAAGTTTAACTCTTGACCTATTGATGACCGAAAATTTCGATTCATCAATTACGAGAAAAACCATAGCAGATTTACTTTTTGGGGTTTATGACGATTCTCTTTACAGTGATAAAATCGCACTTCGGGAAGCGGAGAAAGACTTTGAGGTAAAGAAAAAGCAATTCGAAGGAATTGAGCAGATTTTTAAAGCTAGTGACAATGAAACTAATATTGGTACTATCAACGCATTGATTGAAGAAAATAATATTCAAATCAAGAGCATTGATGAATACCTTGAAAAGTTGTCCAAAGAACAAAACGAAGCAACCAAAAAATCGGATGAAGAAGAATTAAAGGTTGTTACAATCAAGACCAATCTTTTAGCAACAAGAAATAGCTTGTCTATACTGCAAGCAGAAATTAACAAGTTTGAATTCGAACTTTTAGACTCACAGGATTTTATTAGAAGTTTAGAGAAAAGGGCATTGGCTTTATCTGACTCTTTACTTACTCGGGAAACTTTTATTGATTTAAAAATGCATCACTGTCCTAATTGTTTATCTCCATTAGAGCCTGTAACGGATGAAAATCATTGTGAACTTTGCAAACAACAGTTGCCTGAAGATAAAGGCTCTTCTCAAATTAAGAGGATGCAACAAGAAATTGACAATCAAATCAGAGAATCAAAAAAACTGTATCGCAAAAATCTTGCAGCGTCTTCAATTCCTGAT
>CAZDAR010000121.1:0-2292 GCA_964503665.1 uncultured Flavobacteriales bacterium | reverse complement strand
GTTGGCAGCAAGGCTAACGGAACGGCAGGAACTAATATTACTGCTATAAATTTAAAGTCCGTTGACTTTGTTGCCGTAAATCGGACGGCAAAATGGCAAGGAAAGGAGCAATTAAAAATTTACAAAAAGCGAAAGAGGCAAAAAATGACGAATTTTATACACTGTATTCAGATATACTAAAAGAAATTCAAGCATATATTGATTTTAACCCCAATATCTTTAAAGATAAAACAATTCTACTTCCGTGTGATGACCCTGAATGGAGTAATTTCACAAAATTTTTCGCACAAAATTTTGAGCGTTTTGGAATCAAAAAATTAATTAGTACTAGTTACGCACCTGACAGCAAACCTTATCAAATTGGGTATCAAGCAACATTATTCGAAGAAAGCGCACCTTATTATGATAGTAATAAAACTAAAAGTCACGGCAAAATATTCATCTTAGAAAAAGATATTACTGGCGATGGAAAAATAGATGTTGAGGACTTAGAATGGAATTATCTTGAAGGAGATGGAGATTTTAGAAGTAAAGAAGTCATAAAACTAAGAGATGAAGCCGATATTATTATAACCAATCCGCCTTTTTCATTATTTAGAGAATTTTTGCAATGGATAATTGAAGCTAATAAACAATTCACAATCATTGGAAATATTAATGCAATAGCTTACCAAGATGTTTTTGCCTTAATCGCACAAAATAAGATTTGGTTAGGCACTGGAATGGGTAGATGGATATCTGGATTTATCGTCCCTGAATCTTACGAACTTTATGGTACAGAAGCAAGAGTAGATAATGAAGGAGAACGAATTATATCAACTAATAATTGTTTGTGGCTGACAAACATTGAGCATGGTAAAAGACACCAACGATTAGAATTAATGTCAATGTCAGATAATAAAAGGTTTAATAAAAAACTCAAGAAAAAACCTGCCTATGAAAAATATGATAATTACGATGCTATTGAGGTTCCCTTTACTGATGCAATTCCTTCAGATTTTAAAGGAATGATGGGCGTACCCATAACTTTTCTTGATAAGTATAATCCAAATCAATTCGACATAATTGGAATTATGGCAACAACCAAGATAAGTGAATACAATTTTGGGTATCCATTTATAAATGGAAAGAAAATATATGCACGAATTTTAATCAAAAAGAAATGAAAACAACTTTAAGAAGTAATATTACTATCAAGGAAATCTGTGATGGTTTTGTTTATAATGAAGCCGAAGGAAAAGGATTATTTGGTCTTTCTGGAACTTTGACGATTCAACCAGAATATCAAAGAAATTACATTTATGCAGATGGTAAAAAAGATGTTGCTGTTATTGAAAGTATATTAAAAGGTTATCCTTTGGGATTGATATATTTTAACACCTTAAAAAGCGGTCATTTCGAAGTTTTAGATGGACAACAAAGAATAACCAGTATTGGTAGATTTCTAACGTTTAAATTTCCAATAAAAGACGAGCATGGGATGGAGCAGTATTTTGATAGTCTTGCAATTGATAAACAGGAAAAAATATTAGACACAAAACTTTTAATTTATGAATGTGAGGGAGAAGAAAGTGAGATAAAAGAATGGTTTAAAACAATCAATATTGCTGGTGTTCCTTTAAATGAACAAGAACTTAGAAATGCGATTTATTCTGGCCCTTTCGTTACTCTTTGCAAAGAAGAATTTAGTAATAGTCAGAATGCAAATATCCAAAAATGGAATACGTACATTAGAGGAAGTGCAAATAGACAGGAGATACTTGAACGAGCATTAGATTGGGTTAGTAAAGGTAAGATTGACAACTATATGAGTAGTCATAGGAATGAAAACAATATTACTGAACTGAAAACTTATTTTAATAGTGTTATCGATTGGGTTTCAACTATATTTATTGATGTAGAAAGCGAAATGTGTGGACTTGAATGGGGAAGATTATATGAAACATTCAAGAAACAGCCTTACAATCCTCAAAAAGTTTCCGAACAAGTGCGAGAACTTTACGCTGACCCTTATGTAAAAAACAGACGTGGCGTTTTTGAATTTATTCTTGGCGGTTCCACCGCCACACAACTTTTAGATGTTCGAGTTTTTGACGAAGCAACCAAAAAATCTGTTTACACAAAACAAACTGCCGAAGCGGAAGAAAAAGGAATTTCAAATTGCTCACTTTGTGCCATCGGACACGATTCCAATAAAACTAAAATTTGGAGTTTAAAAGATATGGATGCTGACCACGTTACAGCATGGAGCAAAGGTGGAGCGACTGACATTAAAAACTGCGAAATGTTGTG
>CAZDAR010000120.1:0-2490 GCA_964503665.1 uncultured Flavobacteriales bacterium | reverse complement strand
TCTAAAGTCTCGATCACCAGAGCCATAGAGGTTTAAACGGTTGTATCGCAAGGTGTCATAACCATCGCAGATTACCACAATGTCAAAAAGCAAATTGAATTTCTCATTCTTATAGTAAGAGTGATATTCCGTTTTATATGGAATTTCTACACCATCTACAAATATTTGTGCGTTTAGAATTTTTTCTTGTTTACTATTGAGAAGTGTAAACTGAACAGAGTTATAATAAGGGTCTTGCTGCGCGAAGACGGAGTTTATAAGGATGCTGATGAATGTAATTAGTACTGTTTTCATATCAATTTTATTTGCCGATTAAAACATGGTTATTCAAGTTGAAATTTAATTTTCGTATTAAAAATGTCTTTAGTGAGAATCGAGACTGTCTGCCAACACTTCTGCAAAGTCCACTAGGGTACAATATAAAGTTCTTTCTTCCAATGAAAAAAATAAAATTGGATTGAGCTATTCTTCATCCACTTGAGGAGGCAGATAGGGGTTGCGCATCAAATCGTGATTTACAAACTTAACTTGCTTCATTCTCCACAATTCTTTTAATTGATCTTGAAAGAGTGATCCAATTACACCTTCAAATTCAAAGACATATTTCTTTGCATTTCCAAAGGCTCTATATTCATGGTAAGTCAATTCGCTCTTAAAGTACTTTTCAATTCCTAGTTCTTTAAAGGTCTTTTCTATCCATTCGGAAGCAGTCCCAGATGTGAAATAAATAGTTACCTGATCTTGTAATAATTGTTCAGACGAACTAACAGGTAATAACTTTGCTTTTAATGAAGATTTTCGCAATTTTCGGTCAAGAATATAAGCAGTTTTTTTACTATTGATTGTTAATATCATTTTGTCTTTATCAAATGATTGAATAGAAAATCTATCTAAAATCATTTTCATAGAATCCATGTATTCAGGCCGATATTTCATTTGTCCACCATTCTTCGTCATTAAGCAATAGGTATTTGGTATAACATTCAATGCTTTCATTGCGAAACCAACCGGACGATAGTCTTTAAAGTCGTCACCTATTCTAAGAGAAATATACCCATCAGAACCTCTCGATGTGAAGACTTCCGATTCAAAGTTTCCATATTGGTATGAAACAATTTTTACGGCAACAATTGAATCCTGCAACGCTCGAATATTAAAGAAATAATAACCTGATATCGTGTCATTAATATCTAATAATTCCCAATCTCCATTCTTCGTAACATACACTTTGCAGGTTCTGGAAATATCTCGACCTTTAAAATAGATTCTTAGTTTATTTGTTCTCACTTTATTCTGCCAAATTGGAATATGTAGCGTATCCTGGATGCCGTTTCGTTTATAATAGATTTTTAATGGAACATCAATGTGATCTGCATGTGACTGAATCCAACCCACCACTCTTATAGAATCTTGTGGTTTAACAACTGAAGGCAAATCCATGTTAGTCTTAAACTTAACGGTTTCATTACCTTCATTCATTTTTTCAATAATTATTTCGTCATGAGATGAGTTCTTAAAAAACAATAGAAAAGCCTCTCTCAATTCGGTCTCAACATTTTCTCCTAAATAAAAACCTTGTTCACCGCCATCGAAATCAAATGTATAATGGCTGATGTTTCTATTATACTTTATTGTGGTATCTGTTTGATATTGCTCTATATCTTGCCCAATAACAGCTGCCATGAAAGAAAATAAAAATATAATACAGCTCAGTAATTTCATTTTTAAAATTAACTTCAATTTCTAAGTATAAAGATAACTTTTTCCTTAAAACCCACCAATCCCTTCAAAATACCAATTCATCTCATCCTGTTTCAAAGGCACCATCTCCAAATCAATCTCTTCCAATTCCCACCGAATTTCACGTTCACCTTCTTTCCAAACAAGCTGACTTTCCACAATCGAAATCGGAATAAACTGCTGCTTTACAATGACAGATTTCCGATCAGCAGACATCTTGTACGAAGTAAATTTCTGTTCTTTATTTTCAGTAATGAAATAACCAGCAGGATGAAAATGAATGCGAATAATCTCATCTGTGTCGATAATTTTAGATTTTCCACTCGTCGCTTGAACTTGATAACTATTCCCACTTTCATTCTTCGGGTTTTCCCAATAAGTCGCCATCAAATCGATCAAGAACGGCGTGAAAAGAAGGAATATCCGAACGTTAGAAAAGCTTGGAATTTCTTTTTCACTACTTTGCCCAGTGATGAGCGATTTCAATCGGTTCTTGTAAAACGACAAACAAATGATGCTCGTAATTAGCAATAATCCGGAAAGGTATTTGACCGTAATATCAAAACCCAAGTTGATGGCGAAAATGTTTCCTAAAATTCCAAAAGCCATTAACAAACCCAAAAAGCGGGTTCGATTGATTAAGAGTAAAATTCCTGTCAGCACTTCAGCAATTGCCATAGTTGAATTGTAAAATGAACTCGTTCCCATACTCGTCCAAAACAGGATGTCTTTGCCCAATTGTCCCGTTGG
>CAZDAR010000119.1:0-2522 GCA_964503665.1 uncultured Flavobacteriales bacterium | reverse complement strand
GAAGGATTTATCTTTTTTACCAATTATCATTCACACAAAGGACACGATATTGATAGTAATCCACACGTTTCTTGTCTCTTCTTTTGGGATAATATGGAGCGTCAAGTGAGAATTGAAGGAAGTGCTATCAAAGTTTCAGAGAAAGAAAGCGATGAATATTTCAACAGTCGTCCACGAAGTAGTCAATTGGGTGCTTGGGCTTCTCAACAAAGTGAACCGCTAGAATCGCGAATGAAATTAGAAGATAGAATCCGTGAATTCAATATAAAGTATCCTAAAAAAGTGCCGCGCCCACCACATTGGGGCGGTTACATTGTGATGGCACGCCGGATTGAATTTTGGCAAGGTCGCTCCTCGCGCTTACATGACAGAATCATCTATGAAATGGAAAACGATAAATGGAAAATTTACCGTATTAATCCATGAAAATGCTTGAAAATCCCCTTCCAGTTAAACAATTGTCGAATGGTATAAAAGTCGTTTTTTTACCAGTAGATTCTGAAGCTGCTCATTTGGGCATTACTGTTTTGGGTGGTTCGCGCTATGAAAATAAAGACGAGGTCGGTTTAGCACATTTTTTAGAACATTGTTTTTTCAAAGGAACGACTAAGCGTAAAGCGTTTCATGTGTTGTCACGTATTGATTCTGTCGGAGGTGAATTAAATGCTTTTACCACAAAAGAAGAAATCTGTGTGTATGCGTCCTTTACCAAGAAATATTTTGAACGTGCGGTAGATTTATTAGCGGATATCGTTATCAATTCTAACTTTCCAGAGAAAGAAATTATCAAGGAAAAAGACATTGTTATCGACGAAATTAATTCCTATTTGGATTCTCCGGGTGAACGTATTTTTGATGAGTTTGAAAGCAGAATGTTTAAAAATCATCCTCTTGGAGAAAATATTTTAGGAACTAAAAAATCCGTCAATTCGTTTTCAAGAGCGTCGTTATGGAATTATCTCCAACGTTTTTTTTTCGCAGAGAATATGTCCATCGCAGTGGTAGGAAATTTCGAAGAGAAAAAAGTGATGAAACTCTTAGAAAAGTATTTCGCTGGGATTCCAAAACATGATACTATTTTATTGCCTAAGCCATTTGAATCCTATCAACCATTTGAAATAAACAAGAAAGATTCGAATTACCAAGCACATGTTGTTTTAGGTAGTTTGGCACCTGGTTTTGAAAATGAAAAAGATAGGCGCGCGTTGACATTGTTGTTAAATGTCCTCGGTGGACCTGCTCTCAATTCACGACTTCTGTTAGCGATTCGAGAGAAATATGGTTACACCTATTCTATTGATGCTAGTTATAACCCTTTTAAAGAAATTGGGTATTGGAATATTTATTTTGGATGTGAAGAGCATTTCATCGATAAGACAATGAAACTGGTCGATAAGGAATTAGTGAAATTGCGCGATAATTTATTTACGACCCAACAATTGCACCGAGCAAAGGAGCAATTTAAAGGACAATATGCGTTATCTATTGAAAATCATGTAGAATTGATGATTGGACTCGGAAAAACAGCCTTGCATTTTGATCAGATTGATAGTATTAGCGAAATTTACAATGGAATTGATGCCATCACCAGTCAAGATTTAATAGAGATGGCAAATATATATATGCATCCAGCGGCAATTTCGAAATTAATTTACTTGAAAAAAGAAGAGTGATTTAAAATCAATTTCTTTCTTCAAACCTTATTCACTATCCTTCTTCTTAAAGATTGATCCTAATTCCTTACCAATTTTCTGAACCACCTCAATACTTTTTGTAATCGGTTCGGAAGAAATGTCGTTGTAACCTTCATCAGTTAATTCATCGACATGTCTAGAGTAGATGACCATGTAGTTGTTGTAGGTAAAGTATTTTTCCATTTTTGCAGGTAGTGTATCTAAAATACTCAAATGGGAAGTTGCTCCTTTTCTAGCAGAAACCAACACAAATAAATCGTCTTTATGGATATCTCTAGAGAGCACCAAGATGTCTTCCCAGTCATTAAATAACACGATAGAAAGAGAAGCAGAGTATTTCATTTCCCTAAACACTTTCTGAATGGTTGCTTCTGTGACTTCATTACAGTACATCATTATTGGTATACTTAACTCTTGTGCTAATAGGGCAATTTTCTCCAGCCATAAGGCAAAACCTTTTTCGAGCTCGGCGAACGGTGGAACAACAATCACAACTCTTTTTTGAGAGGTCAAAGAAACGTTAAAGTGACACATGAAAGTAGTCTTAAAGGTGTGACTTAATATATTTTCCATTTTATCTCCCGTAATTTTATCAAGGAATCCAGATTGATGTGGCCAACCCATGATAATGATATCCGCCACAATTTCTCTAGAAACTCGTGCAATACCACTTGCTACGTTATGGTCAATGGTCGTTAATATTTTCGCATTTGTTTCGGAAGCAGAAGCTTCTTTTACAAAATCCTCCAGTTTATTCTTCGCTCGTACGATATTAGCCTCTGCTTCTCCGTCGTTGGAAACGACAGTAAGAACAGAAATAGGATTAGC
>CAZDAR010000118.1:0-2526 GCA_964503665.1 uncultured Flavobacteriales bacterium | reverse complement strand
TGGGTAACTGTATCGAGGGTTCGAATCCCTCTCTCTCCGCAAGAGTTTACAAGAATCGTAAACTCTTTTTTATTTTTATAAATTTCCTGGAAAAGTAATCCCTTCCTCCAGCGTACGGCATTTCGTAATGTGTTTAATTCAATATAAAACTACCCAATCTCCTCCAATCCCAATTCCCTCAAATATCCATTATGCTCCTCCAATGACTTTGCAATCTCTTGGTTAACCTCTTTCAATCTTGCGTTCACTTTTTTCAAATCAATGATTTCCTCTTCTTCTGCTGTACTCACATAGCGAGTAATGTTCAGATTAAAGTCATTCTCCTCAATTTCGTCAAAGCTGACACGGCGAGAATAACAGTCTTCTTCTTTTCGGAATTGGTAGGTGTCTAATATCTTTTCAATGTCTTCCTCACGTAGGACATTTTGACGCTTTTCCTTTTTGAAATGTTCACTTGCATTGATGATTAACACATCGTCATTTTTCTTACATTTTTTTAGGACTAAAACACACACTGGAATCCCGGTTGAATAAAACAAATTGGAAGGCAAACCAATCACTGCATCGATGTGATTATCTTTTAAAAGCTTTGTTCTAATCGCTTCTTCGCTTCCTTTACGGAATAATACTCCGTGTGGTAAAATAATCGCCATCGTTCCTTCGGATGATAAGTAATGAAATCCATGCAATAGAAACGCAAAATCTGCTGCGGACTTTGGTGCTAAACCATGACTTTTAAAACGGAAATCTTGTCCCATTTCGTCCGTTGGTTTCCATTGTAAACTAAACGGAGGATTGGCTACGATGGCATCAAACTCCATCTTCTTTGATGGGTTCATTTCATTCAACAAATCCCAATCATTGGTTAGTGTATCTCCGTGAAAAATGTCAAACTCTGTATCTTTAACTCCATGAAGTAACATGTTCATTCGAGCCAAGTTATAAGTGGTTACGTTTTTCTCTTGTCCGTATATCTTCCCTACGTTTTTCCCTAGTTTTTTACGAACATTCAAAAGTAATGAACCCGAACCACAGGCAAAGTCAAAAATATTGTTGAGTTTACTTTTTTCTCCTAGCGTTGGGTCTTGACTGTCTAAAACGACAATTCCAGAAAGAATACTCGAAATCTCTTGTGGGGTATAGAATTCTCCTGCTTTTTGTCCTGAACCCGCTGCAAATTGTCCAATAAGATATTCATAGGCGTCGCCAAGTAAATCCACATCCATTGAAAAGGCTGATAAACCTTTAGAAATCTCATTAATGATGTTTCCTAGTTTATCATTTCTTTCTTTTTGGTTTTTACCTAGTTTATCTGAATTTAGGTTGATTTCAGAGAATAATCCTTGGAAATTACGACCAAAAGATTCTTGTTCAATGTGTCTGAATCCCTTTTCTAGTGTTTCCAATAAATCAGGACTTTGTGTTCTTGCTAATTCAGAGATATTCGCCCATAAATATTGAGGTTGAATCACATAATGTACTTTTCGGCGCATCTGCCCTTCAAAAGCAGCTATATAGGTTTCATTATCTTCTTGCCAAACAGACAAAGGAGTTCTATGGTCGTCGTCTTCTAGAATAGGATAATCGCTTTTCAATTCACGTTTAACCGCATCTTCGTAATTGTCTGATAAATACTTTAAGAACAGGAATGAAAGCATATAATCACGGAAATCATCTGCATTCATTGAACCTCGCAATTCGTTGGCGATGTTCCAAAGCATTTTACCTAGGTCGTTTTGTAATTTTTGTGTCATATCGTTTAAAATATTATTAATCTATTTTTGGAAATATCCTCTGTAATAATCCTTTCTTATGATTTTCCAATTGTACTATTTTCTCTTCTTGATTGGAAATGATAGCGTCTAAACTAGAGAGAACAGAGGCGATTTTTTGTTGTTCGGAGATAGAAGGTATTTTTATAGTGAACTTGTTTAAAACAGCTATTGTTATCGTTTTAATTATTCCACCTGGAGCTTTTGTCTTTTCTATGTCAAATAATAGATGAAGTGAATAAGCAAAATATTTTTTGTCTAACTTTTCACTTAAACTTTCAAATAATAAAAGTGTTCTATCAACATAAGCATCATATTGTGTAATTGCTACTCTACCTATTGAACCTTGAATAGTTATTATCACAGTTCCTTTAGGGATAAAAACACTTTGTTTTGCAGCTGCATCGCTTATCAGGTTTTTGGTTTGGTCTTTTAATTTGAAATCATCATCTACATCATATACTTGAACAAAAGGATAGCCATTTTCTTTATCGTACCATTCTGGTAAACCATACGGTTGTGGGAAGCTTCCTCGTCTATATGTAGCAACATCTTCTAATTTAGCTTCTACCCACTCTCCCTCAAACTCAGGAAATCTTAACTCAGGTTATTAGAGTATTATCTAAATAAGCGTCTTTATAATTGATGTTTGTGCGAATAAACTTTTGAAGTTGTAGAATTCATATCATGTTTTATTGTCCTATTTAACACAGATATATTTGTTTATTGTTGAGCGATAGAGGTGATTTTGAAG
>CAZDAR010000117.1:0-2591 GCA_964503665.1 uncultured Flavobacteriales bacterium | reverse complement strand
TTGGTTATTGAATGGTTTTTAGACAGTCTGACGGTTGGTGGCTCAGAGAAGTGGCTATTTTTAGAGTAAATTTAAGCACGAAGCGTAAATTTATTTCTTTTAGTAAACTTAAAAAACGAAGCATTTAGCTTGCCATTTCTCTGAACCACATGTTACCATCTGGCATATTCTATTTATAAAATTCTTTTGTTTTCACATTGTAATGACAAACTGCTTTCTGTTTAGTTTTCTTCTTTCCTTGGATTTCCGTGTAAAACTTCAATATAAAAAAATCAGGATTTTGTTGATTTTCCATACGCTTTTCGACCATGAAATTCCAGTAGTCTATTGGGTGCTTAGATGTTAATTCGTAAATTTTATTTCCCTTAAATATAAAAAATTCATGTTTGTATTCTCCAGCTTCCAATAGGGTACTTTTTAGCACGAAATTAGTATGAAACAAAGTTGACTCCCAACCTCTCCCATAATGCTCTGAAACCGTTTGGTAGTCACAAATAATTTCATAATTAATATTTTCAGATTCTTCTATAAATTCTGAAATAGGAGTGGCAGTACTATCTCCTAAGAAAACGCCTACTGATTTAGGTTTATTTTGTTTCTTTTCAATCCCTCTTTCATATACATTATAGCTGTTATTCTCCATTCTATCTAGTTTCAAAATAAAGAAAAAAGGCTGTGTTTCATCTTCATAATAATGATATAGATTGTGCGTACATATATATTCAAACGTTTTTTGTTGTATAATATCCTTTCCGTTCATTTTTGGATAAAATGTAAACTGCTTTTCAGTTGCTGGAATGTAATTTCTGTTTAATACTTCAGATCCATTGCTATCTTTTATTGTAGCAAGTCCTACACCTACATGCTTTACAATGAATTCTATTTTAAGCAGTTCATTTTCATTGGTTAAATAAAATGCTGTTGGGTATTTGCCATAAAAATTATACGAGTCAATCTGCCTTAGTTCTTGACGAAGATTGTCTAATTTTTCATACTGATATGGAATACAAATTAATGGGACAGAATTATTTTCCTTTAAATAAACCATTCCCCACAATCCATTCTTTTTTGCATAACAATAATTCATTCCATTAGATGTATACAATTTATAAGGAATAGTATCGAACTGAGGTTCTATTTCTATGTTTTCCCCTAAATTGATGATGCCGTATTTCTTTTTGCTTAAAGTAACAAGGAGTTTGGAATCAACTCCTATACCTAAGGGTAGGTGCATTATACTGTCATATTTAGCAGGGTGTATTTGTATATTATCAATTGAGTATTCAATTCTTTTATACCTTAGCCCCCTAACAACATAACTTCCAAATATCCTTGATGTTCTATCAAACGTCAACAAACCGTATTTTCCATCTTTACGAAAGACAATATGTCGTATTCCTTTGGAAACCTGAAAACAAGTGTCACCTAAATAAGTTTCAAAATCTCGAATTGTTGCATCTTTTCGGTAATGAAAAACATTCAGTTCCAACCGATATAAAGTATCAAATTCCTGATTAAGTAATTCCCATTTAATAGAATCATCACTTTCTAAAGGTGGGTAGCTCTTCCAGCCATCTACACTCTCTTTGGTAATACTGGTTGTCCAATATTTTTTTAACGCAAAGTAAGATTTATCATCTTTTCTTAACAAAAAACTGTGTGAATGTTCTGTTGTACCATAAGATTCACTCTTAGAGCCTGCTGTAATCATATCATATTCTGCTGGAACAACAACTGTCTTATTTTCATCATCAATTACTCCATACTTTCCATTATTGGAAATGATTGTTTGACCAATAGTGTTCATTCCAATTATAAGAAAGCAAAATATTAATATGTGTCTGCATAGATGCATATAGCAAAGTTAAGGGGTTTCAAAATAAATATTTATATCATTTTGTGCTGTTTCTTGCGCAAATTCAGCCAATAACCTTACCTTATCCAAATCAAAATCATACGTGCCTACTCCATAATCATAGAGTGAAACAATGTATTTATGATCAGTCATATCTCTAATTTGTCCCCGTTTTGCTCCATAGGCATAGCCTGTAAAAGCAATGTCAATAATAGGGCGTGGCAGTTCCCATGGTTTAATATCGTTATAAGCACCGTTTTGAATGTACCATTCTTCAATTATTTTTAATATGCTTTCTCTGTTTGCCTTGAAATTTTTAACTATTCCCTCTAATCGCTTTTTTTCATTTTCCGATAAATCCCCTTTTTTCAATTGTCTTTTTAAAGCACTTTTCTTTTCATTCAATATCTGAGCACTCAATAGATTTTGTATCTGAACAACGACCTGCTCAAATTCTTGGTCAAAATCAGAAGCATCAATCTTATGTAAAGGGATGATTTTACCCAATTCTGCTTCTTCACGATCAACACGGTCAATTATTTCTTGTTCTCTAGACTTTAAAGGGTTCATAATGTCTCTAACCTTAGCCATAAAATCGGGAGGAAAACTACGATCTAATTTAATGGCAAATACTCCGTCTAGCGTTGTAGGATCACCCTTTTCCCGAAAGTAGTTGAACGGTATGTTATTGAAATAACCTCCATCAAGCAACAATCCTTTGAATTGTGCATTGTAG
>CAZDAR010000116.1:0-2641 GCA_964503665.1 uncultured Flavobacteriales bacterium | reverse complement strand
CATCTCTCGATTGACCTATTTGAAAAAATAGATTTTTCTGTTTTATTCAGCTATAAGTAAAGGATTATTCGCTATCCCTCTTCTTAAATATAGAGCCTAACTCTTTACCAATTTTCTGTACCACCTCAATACTTTTTGTGATAGGTTCTGAAGAAATGTCGTTGTAGCCTTCATCCGTAAGTTCATCCACGTGTCTGGAATAGATGACCATGTAGTTATTGTGGGTGAAATATTTCTCCATTTTATTCGGTAAGGCATCCAAAATATTCATGTGTGAAGTAGCCCCTTTTCGAGCTGAGACAAGTACAAATAAATCGTCTTTGTGAATATCTCTTGACAAAATTAAAATATCTTCCCATTCGTTAAATAATACAATGGAGAGGGAAGCAGGATATTTCATTTCCCTAAATACTTTTTGAATGATACTTTCGGTCTGCTCGTTACAGTACATCATTATTGGGATGCTTAATTCCTGTGCAAGTAAAGCTATTTTTTCTATCCATAAAGGAAATCCCTTTTCTAATTCGGCAAACGGAGGGACAACAATAACAATTCTTTTTTGAGAAGATAATGATACATTAAAATGACACATAAAGGTGGTCTTAAATGTGTGACTTAAAATATTCACCATTTTATCCCCCGTAATTTTATCAAAAAACCCAGATTGATGCGGCCATCCCATAATAATCATGTCAGCCACAATTTCTCTAGAAACACGTGAAATTCCACTCGCTACGTTATGGTCAATGGTCGTTAATATTTTCGTTTTTGTTTCTGACGCCGAAGCTTCTTTCACAAAATCCTCCAGTTTCATTTTAGCTCGTACAATATTAGCTTCTGCCTCACCATCATTTGAGACTACTGTTAAAACAGAAATAGGATTAACTGATTTTTTATTTTTAATCAAAATGGCAAATTCCAGAATTCGTTGAATTTTGGAGACGTTTTCAATTGGTAATAATATCTGCTCAGCCGCTGCCCATGAACTTTTATTAATTTTTTCTGAGCCATTTTCAGCTTGTTTTAGAAGTTCCTTACTAGCTTTTTCAGTAGCAAAAGAGGCGATAATACAGGTAATTAATATGAGGATAATTGTTCCATTCAGAATGTTTTCATCTAACAATCTAATTGGATCTCCATCCGCATCTTGCCCTAGAATTACGTTATATCCAACTAAAATAATAGCCAATGTTGCTGCTGCGTGTGCACTGCTTAATCCAAAAATTAATTGTCTTTGTGTACCCGTGTATTTAAAAACAAGCTGTGTAAAAAGTGCTGCTAACCATTTACCGAAAATCGCTACACCCGTCAATGTTCCTGCGATAATCCATGCCGTCCAGCCGCTCATAATGACACTGACATCCACTAACATTCCCACACTGATTAAGAAGAAAGGAATGAACAATGAATTTCCCATGAACTCAATGCGGTTCATTAACGCGGAAGAATGCGGAATTAATTTATTCAATGCCAAACCAGCAACGAACGCTCCGATGATTGCTTCAACTCCAGCTGTCTCTGCTAAGAATGCCGCAAAGAAAACAACCGATAATACAAAGATATAATGCGAATGTTTTTCACTTTCCAACTTGCGGAAAAACCATTTAGCAATTCTTGGTATAATGAAAAACATGATGGTAGAGAAAATAGCTAAAGAAATAATCAATTGCACCCAGAAAGCAGTATTTAAACTTCCTTGTGCATTGCCAATAGTCACCGCAAGAATAATCAAAACAGCGGTATCGGTTAAAATCGTACCGCCAACTGTTACTGCTACTGCTTGGTTTTTAGATACTCCTAACTTACTAACAATAGGATAGGCTACTAAAGTGTGTGTAGCAAACATACTAGCGGTTAAGAAACTGGTATTGAAATCATATCCTAAGAAATAATAAACGACTGGGAATCCAATTGCTAATGGTATGGCAAACGTGAAAAAACCAAATAAAACGCTTTTATTTCGATTCGCCTTGAATTCATTCATGTCTAATTCTAGACCAGCGATAAACATGATGTATAGCAAGCCAATTAAGGAGAATAGATCAACGGCTGAGTTCTTTTCAATGACATGTAGTCCATACGGGCCAATAACAACACCAGCAATGATAAGACCGATAATACCAGGAATGTTTAGTTTTTTTAAAACAATCGGCGACAATAAGATAATCAATAAAATTAATGAGAACATTAAAATATTATCCTGTAATGGCAGTTGGAAACCTTCAATAAGTTGGTCGAAAAACTCTGTCATCAGTGTCAAATATTTTAGAATAAAATTGAGAGGCTAAAAGTAGTCTTTTTTTTCGAAATATCGAAATTTAAACGGGTTTTAAAGTCGAGTTTTAAATGCTTTGCTAATTTATTTGAGAAAGGAATTGTAGATAAAGTTAAAAAGCCTGTGTAATTAATAATGACACAGGCTTTTTAGTTTAACGGACTAAAACTTATTTTGAAAACTGATCCATTTCATCCATGGCAATAGTGGCGTGAGCATAAGCTGCTCCAACTCGCATTTCAGCAGCCACCCATATGGCTTCCATGATTTCTTCTTTTGATGCTCCTTTTTTCATAGCACCAGTGGTATGTGCACGAATACAATACGGACATTGAGTGACATGTGCTACTGCTACCGCGATTAATT
>CAZDAR010000115.1:0-2748 GCA_964503665.1 uncultured Flavobacteriales bacterium | reverse complement strand
AAGGAATCATTAATAAATTGTATAATAACGTTCGTTCTTATACCTTAAAACAAAAACGTAGAATCCTTGAAAATTTAACGGAGAATAGAAATCTATTAGATATTGGTTCAGGAACAGGGCATTTTTTGAATGAATGTGAAACGAATGGTTGGAATGCAGACGGACTAGAACCAGATTCTGACGCTCGTAATTTTGCGAAGAATACTTTTCAACTTTCCCTCTCTCCTATTGAGAAATTATACGAGCTTGAAAAATCTTCGTTTGATGTGATTACGATGTGGCATGTTTTAGAACATGTTTTTAATCTTAAGAAAGACGTGGAGCAAATTTCTACGCTCTTAAAACAAGATGGCTATTTTATCATTGCCGTTCCTAATCGTGAATCGTGGGATGCAAAATATTACCAAGAATTTTGGGCGGCGTATGATGTGCCGAGACACCTTTATCATTTCTCAGAAAAAAACATGATTCAATTAATGAATCAGTTTGGTTTGAAACATCATCAAACACTTCCAATGAAGTTTGATAGTTTTTATGTTTCGATGTTATCTGAAAAATATAAAAATGGATCTTTAATGAAAGCTTTCTTCAATGGAATGAAATCGAACCGAAAAGCAAAATCTTCTGGAGGATTTAGTTCTCAAATCTATATTTTCAAGAAATAATCTATTTCCACCTCCAAATATTCAATTTAAGGCCTCTTTTGAGGTCTTTTTTATATCTTAGAATGGAAATACATTGGAGTAGTTGCAATCGTTCAGTTAAAGCGATGAATTTTTGAGGTGTTTAAAATTGCGAATTTACAACACAAAATATTGATAATCAGATAAATGATAATCTAATTTACTTTTTTTAGCCTCATGATGTTAAAGAGGGTGTAAATGTCACAGAGAATTATTTATAAACTAATAAATTATCATCCTTTATTTATGAACTCAAAAAAAGAAATTCGAACTCTTCTCTCATTCTTGCTCTGAGTTTTCGAATGTTCAAATGAGGCATGAAGTTCGAAATAAAGAATAAAAAAAGTGAGAACTAAGTGAAGTCGTTTTCTTCACTCATTCTCACTCTGATTTTATCGATGTGGACACGGAGTTTTTATTATCAAACTATTTTTCATTTACTTTCTGTGTCATCTGTTTTATCTGTGAGCCACTTTTCGTTCTCTTCTCTCACTTTGATTACCCTTATTTCAACGGTTCAAAGTGGGCCGTGAAGTGTCTTAGGAAAGCAGGTTCTTTTGTGATTTTATATCCTTTCACATTATTTTTTTCTTTCATAATTTCGTCAAAAGTTTCAATCACATATTCGATATGACTTTGAGTATAAACTCGTCTTGGAATAGCCAAACGAACTAATTCCATTGCTGCAGGAATTAATTTTCCGTTGTCATCATATTTTCCAAACATCACAGAACCGATCTCAACTGTTCTAATCCCCCCTTTTAGATATAACTCACACGCCAAAGCTTGCCCAGGATACTGTTCTGAAGGTATGTGGCTATAAAGCTTCTTAGCATCTATATAAACAGCATGACCTCCAATTGGCATCATGACAGGAACACCTAATTTATGTAAATGCTCTCCAAGGTAAGCAGTGCTCATGATACGGTATTCTAGATAAGCAGGTTCGAAAACTTCTTTTAAGCCAATCGCTAATGCTTCCATATCTCTTCCTGAAAGACCACCATACGTTGCAAAACCTTCTGTGATTATCAATAAGTTAGTACATGCTTCGGCAATTTTCTCATCTCTCAATGCTAAGAAACCGCCCATGTTGATCAACGCATCTTTTTTGGCACTCATTGCTGCTCCGTCTGTTAAAGCAAACATTTCTTGTGCAATTTGTTCGTAAGTATGATTGGCGTATTCTTTCTCACGGTGTTTGATGAAGTAAGCGTTTTCTGCTACACGACAACAATCCAAAAGGAAAATGATTTTATGTTTCTTACAGATTTCACTTACTTTTTTAGTGTTTTCCATACTTACCGGTTGACCACCTCCGCTGTTGTTTGTCACAGTTAAAATGACCGCTCCAACGTTTTCAGCACCTTTTTCCAGAATCAATTTCTCCAATTTTTCGGTGTCCATGTTTCCTTTGAACGGGTGAATTAACTCAGGATCTAAGCCTTCTTCAATAACGATATCGATTGCTTCAGCCCCCGAAAATTCGATATTTGCCCTGGTAGTATCGAAGTGTGTATTGCTAATAAATGTTTTCCCTTTTCCACCTAAATAACCGTAGATGATTCTTTCCGCTGCCCTACCTTGATGCGTTGGAAGTATGAATTCCATTCCTGTTAAATGTCTAACGGAATTTTCCATTCGCTCCCAAGACTTTGAACCAGCGTACGATTCATCACCTCGCATGATTCCTGCCCATTGCTCTGCGCTCATAGCAGATGTTCCGCTGTCGGTTAAGAAATCGATGATTACTTGATCTGATTTTAATAAGAAAGTGTTGTAATGAGCCTTCGCTAAAAATGCTTTTCTTTCTTCTTCTGTCGCCATAAAAATAGGTTCAACTGACTTAATTTTGAACGGTTCTATAATTGTTTTGTGTTGCATTGTTTTTTATTTTTAAATATATCAATAACGATCCGCAATAGTGCAAAACGCAAATTTTAATTAAATAATTCGATTTTAAATCGGGGTAGTAAAATTTCTACAGAGAAAATGAATCTCTATTTTTGATATTTACAAAGCACGATACCGCTTTGATTTTTAACACAAGATGAACTAAATTTGA
>CAZDAR010000114.1:0-2827 GCA_964503665.1 uncultured Flavobacteriales bacterium | reverse complement strand
ATGCTAGTCATGCCAATTTTTCTTCCGATTAACCCAGACATATTAAACTAATTAATTAATTAAACTCATTTTTATAATGCACAATATTGCACATTCCTCTTTTTTTGAGGGTGCAAATATATAATTATTTTTTAAATACCGCAAATTAAATTAGTTACACGAGTTTTTTATTAAAAAATCGTGAAAACTAAGCCAATTCTTGATATTAAAAAAACCGTAGTGAGATAATTCACCTACGGTTTCTTGTGTGTTTGACCTTTAAACAGTCGAAATACTTATACTTTAATCTCTACTTCAACACCACTTGGAAGCTCTAATTTCATTAAAGCATCAATAGTTTTTGATGAAGAACTATAGATATCCAATAATCTCTTGTACGAACTTAATTCGAACTGCTCTCTAGCTTTCTTGTTTACGTGTGGAGAACGTAAAACAGTGAAAATCTTTTTATTTGTAGGTAATGGAATTGGACCTGTTACAACAGCACCAGTACTTTTTACCGTTTTTACAATCTTCTCAGCAGACTTATCTACTAACATGTGATCGTAAGACTTTAATTTTATTCTAATTTTTTGACTCATTTTCTTGAAAATTAAGCGTTACCTTTAGCTTTTTTGATTACTTCTTCTGAAATATTAGAAGGTGTTTCAGCATAGTGAGAAAACTCCATTGTTGAAGTTGCTCTACCAGATGACAACGTTCTTAAAGTAGTAACATATCCAAACATTTCCGAAAGCGGAACACTTGCTTTAACTACTTTAGATCCTGCTCTATCGTCCATACTATTAATTTGACCTCTACGACGGTTTAAATCACCAACAATATCTCCCATATTCTCTTCTGGAGTTAAAACCTCTAATTTCATGATTGGCTCAAGGATTACAGCACCAGCAGCTTTAGCTGATTCTTTATATCCCATTTTAGCAGCCAACTCAAAAGACAAGGCATCAGAATCTACAGGGTGGAAAGACCCATCTAATAAAGTCACTTTTAAACTATCAACTTCATAACCCGCTAAAGGTCCTTGCTTCATAGCTTCACGGAAACCTTTTTCAACAGCTGGAATATACTCTTTTGGTACGTTACCACCCTTAACTTCGTTAACAAATTGCAATCCTACCGGTACTTTTCCATCAACTTCGTCAGCTGGTTCAATACGGAACACAATATCCCCGAATTTTCCACGGCCACCTGATTGTTTTTTATACGTTTCTCTATGTTGAGCAGCTCTTGTAAATGCTTCTTTATATTCAACTTGAGGCTCTCCTTGATTTACTTCTACTTTAAATTCACGCTTCAAACGATCCACGATGATATCTAAGTGAAGCTCACCCATTCCAGATATGATAGTTTGACCTGAAGCATGATCCGTTCTTACAGTAAAAGTAGGATCTTCTTCTGCTAATTTAGCTAAAGCCATACCCATTTTATCAACATCAGCTTTCGTCTTAGGCTCAACAGCAATACCAATAACAGGATCAGGGAAATTCATAGATTCTAAAACAATTGGATGCTTTTCATCTGACAAAGTATCCCCTGTTTTAATATCTTTAAAACCAACTGCCGCTCCAATATCACCAGCTTCAATGAATTCAATTGGATTTTGTTTATTAGCATGCATTTGATAGATACGCGAAATACGTTCTTTATTTCCTGAACGATTGTTCAAAACATAAGAACCAGCATCTAAACGACCAGAATACGCTCTAAAGAAAGCTAAACGGCCCACATAAGGATCCGTTGCTATTTTAAAAGCTAAAGCCGCAAACGGTTCAGAAACAGAAGGTTTACGAGAAATAGACTCCCCAGTATCTGGATGAGTACCCTCGATAGCTTCTTTATCAGTTGGCGCTGGTAAGTAACGACAAACCGCGTCAATCATAAACTGAACACCTTTATTTTTGAATGAAGAACCACACATCATTGGAATAATACTCATATCCAATGTTGCAGCTCTTAACGCAGCATTGATTTCTTCTTCAGTGATAGACTCCTCATCTTCCATGTATTTTTCAAGAAGATTTTCATCATATCCAGCTATTTCTTCGATTAATCGACCTCTATATAGCTTCACTTCGTCCATCATATCAGCAGGAATATCAACAACATCAAAAGTACTTCCAAAGTTGTCATCATGCCAAACTATAGCACGGTTTTTAATCAAATCTACCACACCTTTAAAGTCTGCTTCATCACCAATAGGCAAAACGATAGGCACAGCATTAGAACCTAACATTTCTTTTACCTGATTACAAACATTTAAAAAATTAGCTCCTTGGCGATCCATTTTATTAACGAATCCCATACGAGGAACTTTGTAATTATCAGCTAATCTCCAGTTTGTTTCCGATTGAGGCTCTACACCATCAACAGCACTAAACAAGAATACCAACCCATCTAAAACACGCAAAGAACGATTCACTTCAACAGTAAAATCAACGTGTCCAGGAGTATCAATAATATTAAAATGATATTTTGCAGTTTCTGGCGTAGGTTTCCCATTTTCTATAGGAAACTGCCATTCTACAGTTACAGCAGCAGAAGTAATTGTAATTCCTCTTTCTGCTTCTTGCTCCATCCAGTCTGTTGTTGCAGAACCTTCGTGAGTTTCTCCAATTTTATGACTTTTACCTGTATAAAAAAGAATACGCTCTGTGGTTGTAGTTTTACCAGCATCAATATGAGCAGCGATACCGATATTTCTTGTATATTTTAAATCTCTTGCCATTTCTTTATGAATTAAAATCTAAAGTGAGAGAATGCTTTGTTAGCCTCTGCCATTTTGTGAGTATCCATTCTTTTCTTAACAGCAGCACCTTCTTCTTTA
>CAZDAR010000113.1:0-2874 GCA_964503665.1 uncultured Flavobacteriales bacterium | reverse complement strand
TAATGCCGACGTTATGAATAAATAACCTGAAGGTTTCAATATTACTAACTATGGATTGTAAAGAGGACTCGTAGGATCACAATTCTTCGGACAAGGTTCTGTATTATCATAAATCAAATGGTTAGCATCTATTAAATCTTTACCATCTGCATCTACTCCTACAAACATTAATTTTTGTGTTCCTGTTTCATCTACTCCCATGTAAGCTCTAACATTAACAACTCCTTCTGTAGCTAATAATTCTGATAAGGCTTCGCCTGGAATTAAATGACCTTTTGCTAAATCTTTTGGAGGATTGTTTCTCCATGATGATGTCCATTTTTTAGCTTCATCGAGAGTAATTGTAAAATCTGACATATTTTGAGGTTTTTTATAATTGAATTATAAATGTAGTAAAAAAAGTAATAAAAAAAACAGGCTAATGGCCTGTTTTTAACTTTTAATCTATTTTTTTTTAAAACGGAACATCTGAATCATCATCATATGAATTCATGGTGCTACCAAAAGCTTCATTTGGTGTTGGTAAATTTGGTGTGATGAATGGATTACTATCGTCTAAATTCATTTTAGAAGGTAATGCATCAAATGGAGAACTAAAATCGTCTAAATTGTCAAACTTTCCTAAGTTTCCAACGAATTTTAATCGGATATTATCTAAACCTCCATTACGGTGTTTTGCTACGATAAACTCGGCTTGACCTTGCGTTGGTGAGCGTTCTTCGTCATCCCATTCATCAATTTTATAATATTCAGGTCGGTAAATAAACGATACAATATCGGCATCTTGCTCAATTGCACCTGATTCCCTTAAATCGGAAAGTAAAGGTCGTTTACTAGAACCACGAGTTTCCACCGCACGCGACAACTGAGAAAGCGCAATCACTGGAACGTTCAACTCTTTTGCCAATGCTTTTAAGTTTCGAGAAATTGTTGAAATTTCTTGTTCACGATTTCCTCCACCTTTTCCATTTCCACCTGCTGTCATCAATTGAAGGTAGTCAATTACAATCATTTTTATTCCGTATTGCGAAGAAAGTCGTCTTGCTTTTGCACGCAAATCGAAAATCGATAACGATGGTGTATCATCTATATATAAAGGCGCTTTTTCTAAGTCTTTTACTTTAATAGACAATTGCTCCCATTCGTGTTTTTCTAATTTACCTGTTCTTAATTTTTCCGATGACAATCCCGTTTCAGAGGAAATCAAACGCGTAATCAACTGAACAGATGACATCTCTAGAGAGAAAAAGGCTACGGGTGCTCCATAATCGATAGCCATATTTCGAGCCATTGATAAGGTGAAAGCCGTTTTACCCATACCAGGACGAGCAGCCACAATAATTAAATCGGAAGGTTGCCATCCAGAAGTTAATTTATCTAAATTGTGAAATCCTGTTGGAATTCCGCTCAAACCTTCTTTTCCAGCAATTTCTTCAATACGTTTTTTTGCCTGAATCACTAAACTTTGGGCGGTTTCCGAACTACGTTTGATATTTCCTTGCGTTACTTCGTATAATTTTGATTCCGCTTTGTCTAATAAATCGAAAACATCTGTTGACTCATCATACGATTCTTCAATAATTTCGCTTGAAATTTTAATCAAACTTCTTTGTATGAATTTTTGAAGAATAATACGTGAGTGAAACTCAATGTGAGCTGAAGAAGATATTTTTTGCGTTAACTGAATCAAGTAAAAATCACCACCTGAAAGTTCTAGTTTTCCGTTTTTCTTTAATTGAGCCGAAACGGTTAATAAGTCGATAGGCTGTGTCTCGTTAAACAATTGAACAATAGCCTCAAAAATGTACTTGTGCGCGTCTTTATAAAAGGCGTCTGGTTGTAAAATATCAATTACTTCATCTACCCCTTTTTTATCAATCATCATGGCACCAAGTACCGCTTCTTCTAGGTCTAACGCCTGAGGAGGTAGTTTTCCTTTTTCCAAATTGATAATCGTAGTTTTATCTACTTTTATCGGGTTCATATTTCTGACATTTTCCATATTGCGAAGTTAACCAAAATTTACAAAAAAACGTGTTGAGTTCTTAATACCCAACTGTTAATAACTTAAAAAAAATGTTGATAAGCCAAAAAAAATCCGAAACTTGTGGCTTCGGATTTTTTATAATTTGAAAACTAGTGACTATTCTTTGTATTCACCCATCTTACTGTATTTGTCCATACGTTTTGCCACTAATTCTGATGTTGATAAATCTTTTAATTCGTTGTAAGCTTTCGTAACATACTCCGCAACCGATTTAAAAGTAGTTTCTTTGTCATAGTGAGCGCCACCAAGTGGTTCTGGAATGATATCATCAATTAACTTCTGTTTTTTCATATCGAAAGAAGTTAATTTCAATGCTTCAGCTGCTTGCTCTTTGTATTCCCAACTTCTCCATAAGATTGACGAACAAGATTCTGGAGAAATAACAGAATACCACGTATTTTCTAACATGTAAACCCTATCTCCTACTCCAATTCCTAATGCTCCTCCTGACGCTCCTTCTCCAATGATAATCGAAATAATTGGAGTTTTCAAACGAGCCATTTCGAAAATATTTCTTGCAATCGCTTCTCCTTGACCTCTTTCCTCTGCTTCTAAACCTGGATAAGCACCTGGAGTGTCGATTAATGTTAATACAGGAATATTGAATTTCTCTGCCATTTTCATTAAACGCAATGCTTTACGATATCCTTCTGGATTTGCCATCCCGAAGTTTCTATATTGGCGCATTTTAGTGTTAATCCCTTTTTGCTGTCCAATAATCATAAAAGATTGTCCGTTGATTTGACCTAAACCTCCAACCATCGCTTTATCGTCTTTAAAATTTCTGTCGCCAAAAAGTTCTAAAAAAGTACCATTGGTAATATTCG
>CAZDAR010000112.1:0-2903 GCA_964503665.1 uncultured Flavobacteriales bacterium | reverse complement strand
TATTATCCTCAAAAACTGACAACTATCGCTACCGTGACGAGTTTATTTACGTCGCTGAAATGGTCATTAGTAGTGGTTTCAATAGTATTGATATTGTTTTTGGCAGTGAAGAAAATGATCGTAAAGAAACAAACGTCCTAAACATTAGGAGAAAATTCCCATTTCCTTCCAAAATTCTGTCTTAACTTTACTTCATGAAGATTTTAGTTATCGAAGATGAGATTCAATTACTAGAGGCTATTAGAGAGTCCCTTCTAAAAGAAAAATATACGGTAGAAACTGCGCAAGACTTTACGGTTGCGTATGAAAAAATCGCTTTGTATGATTACGATTGTGTCTTATTGGATATCATGCTTCCAGGTGGCAGTGGATTTCAAATTCTGGAAAAGCTAAAAGACATGGATAAATCCGAAAATGTGATTATCATTTCAGCGAAAGACTCTCTGGAAGATAAGCTCAACGGATTAGCTTTAGGAGCAGATGACTATCTTACAAAACCGTTTCACATAGCTGAATTGAACGCACGCATAAAAGCCGTTTTACGCAGAAAAAAATATGATGGTAAAAATGAAATTGTCATTGGAAATGTTACGTTAGACATTGATGAAAGAACACTTTCTATTGCTGGAAAAAACATTCATCTTAATCGAAAAGAATTTGATATTCTTAGTTATTTCTTGAGTAATAAAAATCGACTGATTACCAAAACAGCATTAGCAGAATATGTTTGGGGTGATGAAATTGATCAAGCGGATAATTTGGATTTTATTTATTATCAAATTAAAAATTTACGGAAGAAATTAGACGATTCAAATGCCGAAGTAGTCATTGAAGCGATTTATGGAGTCGGTTATAAATTATCCCAAAAATGAAATTACTCAATCGCTCATTAGTCATTCTTTCCGTTTCCTTTTTTCTCATTATTGGAATTTGGTCACTTGTGTTTTATTGGAATTTAAGAGATGAAATTCGGGATAGTATTGACGATGGACTGGACAACAACCGCGTATTAATTCTTCAGAAAATGATAACGGATTCTACGCTACTTTCTCAACATGAATTTAGTGGTAATAATTTTAAAATTCATCCAATCACAAAAGAGGAAGCGTTCACTTACAAAGACATTTATAAAGATACAATGATGTATCGCATTAACGAAGATGATTTAGAGCCTGTTCGAGTCTTACATTCGGCTTTCGAACATCAAAATCGCTTTTATCAACTCACCGTTATTTCGTCATTAGTCGAAGAAGATGATTTAATCGAGGATTCGTTTTGGGCAGTCGTTTGGCTATTTATCATTTTGATTATCAGTATTATTATCATCAATAACATCGTACTACGGAAAATCTGGAATCCATTTTATGATATATTAAATCGTCTGAAAAACTATCGATTAGACAAAGACGAAATACCAGAAAAAGTAATAACGAACACCAAAGAATTCATTCAATTACAAGAAGCTTCAAATATGTTAATTCGTCATTCGAGAGAAGTGTATGCGTCACAAAAGCAATTTACCGAAAATGCTTCTCACGAACTTCAAACACCGATTGCGATTATTACCAATAAATTGGAACTTTTATTAGAATCCGATGCTCTTGTTGAAAAAGATGCGCAAACCATCGCTGAAGTTATTCAAATGGCAGATCGATTAAAAAGATTAAATAAATCATTGTTGCTATTAGTGAAAATTGAAAACAAACAATTTTTTGAACAAGAAATAGTATCGGTAAATCACGTAGTCAAAGACTTTTTGATAAATTACCAAGAAATAACAGACTTTAAAAAAATTGAATTAAAAGTGGAAGAAACGGAAGAATTAGTTGTCCATATGCATCCGTCTTTAGCCGAAATACTTCTCACTAATTTAATAAAAAATGCAGTTTTCCACAATCAAAAGGACGGGCGCATAACGATCAAAATAACTTCTCATGCATTTGAAATAAGAAATACAGGAAATTCTGAATCGCTCGACGCTAACTCTATTTTTAATCGTTTTGAAAAAGATCCAACAAAAACGCTAAGCACAGGACTTGGACTTTCCATTTGTCGCACCATTTGTCAAACGTATGGTTTTAAGATTAACTATCAATTTATTGAAAACGAGCATTGTTTTGCGATAAATTTCAAAACAACTCACACATCGATCTAAATTCCAAATTCTTTCCAGAATTGGCTTTTATCTTTGTATTATAAATAATTAAAAAAGCAAAAAGATGAAAACAAAAGTAATTCAATTAATGGCGGTGTTCTTATTAGGAACAGGTGCTATGTTCGCTCAAGACATGCCAGAAAGTCAAGTTCCATCGGTAATTGTCAATAACTTTAAGAAAGAATTCCCAAAGGCTTACGATGTTGAATGGGAGAAAAAAGGCGAGCAATACAATGTCGAATTTGAAATTGGTACAGGAACAGATTACGAGGCATGGTTTACCAATTCGGGAAAATTAATTAAATACAAACAAGAGATTACAATAACCAATTTACCACAAGCAATAAAAGACGCCATCCACACTAATTATCCTGGATTCCGTATTGGTGAAGCGAAAAAATACGTTGAAAATGGCGTTGAAACATACAAAGTAGAAATCGAAAAAGGAAGCGAGGAACTAAAATTACTTTTCTCAAAAGATGGTAAAATACTTTAATTCAATAAATTATGAAATCAATATCCATTCTCGTTATTTTACTCTTGACACTTCTATCTAGTTGTCATAAAGAAGAGACAATTTCCGCTTCGAAACTTCCATCTGAAATTCGGCATTATGTTTCCATACATTTCCCGGAAAATAAAATCATTCACAGTGTGGTCGAAAAAAAGTTCTTTCAAAAATCGTATGACCTGATTTTGGACGAAGGTTTTAAACTTGAATTCGATGGAAAGAATAACATCACCGATA
>CAZDAR010000111.1:0-2914 GCA_964503665.1 uncultured Flavobacteriales bacterium | reverse complement strand
GAAAGTTTCAGAACAAGTTAAGACAGAAGAGGTAAAAGAAGAAATTCCTGTGGTTAAGAATGTTGAAGTTGCTAAGCCTGCTAAAGAGGTTGAATCTAAAGTTGAAGCTTCTTCAGAAGAACCAGGAGAAGTCAAAATTGAAACACAATATCAAAAGCTGTCAGGTGCTACTTTTACAGGTCAAAAAATTGATTTATCTCAGTTTGAAAAGCCTAAAAAGAAAAAAGAAGATCCTAAGAAAGATTTTAAAAAACCCGGAACCCCTCAAGGTCAAAATGCAGGTGGAGCAAATGCGGCTAATAATAAGAATAAACGTAAGCGTATTGTTAAACCAGGTACGCCTGGAGCTCCTGGAGCAAACAATGCTGCTGGCGGACCTAAGAAAGAGTTTGTAAAAGGTGGCGGTGCTGGAGGTTTTAATAAAGGTAAAAAACCAATTATTCAAAAGGTAGAACCTTCTGAAGAGGATGTTAAAAACCAAATTAAAGAAACTCTTGAAAGATTACAAGGTAAAGGAAATAAATCTAAATCGGCTAAATACCGTAGAGATAAAAGAGATTCTCACCGCCAACGTGTGGATGATGAATTACAAGCGCAAGAAGAAGGAAGTAAAATCTTAAAAGTTACAGAATTTGTTACTGTAGGTGAAATTGCATCTTTAATGGATGTGCCAATTACAAAAGTAATCGGAACATGTATGTCTCTTGGAATCATGGTTACGATGAACCAGCGTTTAGATGCTGAAACATTATCCATTGTAGCAGATGAGTTTGGATATGAAGTGGAATTCATCACAACAGATATTGAAGAAGCTGCTGAAGTAATTCAAGACAATCCAGAAGATTTAGTTCACAGAGCACCAATTGTTACTGTGATGGGACATGTTGACCACGGTAAAACTTCTTTACTAGATTACATTCGTAAAGCAAATGTTATTGCGGGTGAATCAGGTGGAATTACACAACACATTGGAGCATACGGAGTAATTTTAGAAAATGGTGAGAAAATCACGTTCTTAGATACACCTGGTCACGAGGCGTTTACCGCAATGCGTGCACGTGGAGCTCAAGTTACCGATATTGCCATTATTGTAGTTGCTGCCGATGACGAAATCATGCCGCAAACAAAAGAGGCGATTAGTCACGCTCAAGCAGCAGGTGTGCCAATGATTTTTGCTATTAATAAAGTGGATAAGCCAACGGCTAATCCAGAGAAAATTAAAGAGCAATTAGCAGGTATGAACTTATTAGTTGAAGATTGGGGTGGAAAATATCAATCTCAAGATATCTCTGCTAAATTTGGTCAAGGTGTGCCAGAATTATTAGAAAAAGTATTATTAGAGGCTGAAATTTTAGAATTAAAAGCAAATCCTAAAAAATTAGCTCTTGGAACTGTAGTGGAAGCTCAGTTAGATAAAGGAAGAGGTTATGTTTCTACCATCTTGGTACAAGCAGGAACTCTTCGTGTAGGAGACTACGTGTTGGCTGGAAAAAACCATGGTAAAATTAGAGCCATGTTTGATGAAAGAGGGCACCAAATTAAAGAGGCAGGTCCTTCAACTCCAGTATCTGTTTTAGGATTGGATGGCGCTCCAACAGCGGGTGATAAATTCAATGTTTACGAAGATGAAAGAGAAGCAAAACAAATTGCAGCTAAACGTACACAATTGCAACGTGAGCAATCAGTTCGTACTCAAAAACATATTACCCTTGCTGAAATCGGTCGTCGTATTGCATTAGGTCAGTTTAAAGAATTGAATATTATCCTTAAAGGAGATGTGGATGGTTCTGTAGAAGCGTTATCAGATTCATTCTCTAAGTTATCTACAGAAGAAATTCAAATTAACATCATTCATAAAGGTGTTGGTGCAATCACTGAATCTGACGTATTGTTGGCTTCTGCTTCTGATGCAATTATTATCGGATTTAACGTTCGTCCGCAAGGAAATGCTAAGCAATTAGCAGAAAAAGAAGAAATCGATATCCGTAACTATTCAATTATTTACGATGCAATTGATGACTTAAAAGATGCTATGGAAGGAATGTTGTCTCCAGAAATGAAAGAGGAGATTACGGGTACTGCAGAAATCAGAGAATTGTTTAAAGTATCTAAAGTAGGAACTATTGCTGGATGTATGGTTACTGATGGTAAAATCTTCAGAAATTCTAAAATACGTTTAATTAGAGAGGGCGTTGTAATTTACACAGGTGAATTAGCCACTTTAAAACGTTTCAAAGACGATGTGAAAGAAGTTTCTAAAGGATACGATTGCGGTATGCAAATTAAAAATTACAACGATATTCGTGAGTATGATTTAATTGAAGGATTCCATGAAGTAGAAGTGAAGAAAAAATTGAAATAATTTTCAATTATATATAAAAAAAGCCATTCATTTGAATGGCTTTTTTTATTGTGTACTAATTTAATTAGAGGGTTTTATAATTAAAGCGTTTGGATATTTTTTTCTGATGTCTATCATGGCCTTTTCAACTTCTATTCGGGATTTAAAATTTCCAATCCATACTTTATAATTTGGACTGTTAAAAATAATAGTGCCGTCTAGGTCTTTAAATTCCTTTTTAAATTCTTGTAATTTCTTTTTCGATTCCTCACTATTTCCATAAAAAATTTGAATTTTATAGCCCTCATTCAAGAATAAACCCGTGTTAAGTTTTCTTTTTTCTTTCAATAATGGATCAATCTTAGGGTCAACTGAAACAGATGTTTGGCTGTCTTGTGCTAATGTTTTCAAACTAAAAAATGATGATAGAATAAAGAAGTACAATAAGTTATGTTTTGATAAGTTTTTCATGTGCAAATGATTTTAATACAAAAATACAATTTAAGATGAGATTAGGATGCTTGATTATTATTTAGAACAAATATAAATTACATTTTAAGACAATATTAAGGT
>CAZDAR010000110.1:0-3118 GCA_964503665.1 uncultured Flavobacteriales bacterium | reverse complement strand
AAAATTTACTTAATCATTATCACAACTATCCGCAATAATAGCAGGCGAGTATTGTCTTGGTATTTTGACATCAGTACTTGGTAAATCATCTTGCGGAAAACCAATCGGTTTTACTCCATCATTATTTCCGCATTCTAAAATGACCAAGTCGGTCGGCACTTTGAAAACGCCTAAATCAATTACTTCAACAGGGTCATCTAACTTCTCTCCATTAATATCATAATGAAATTGGGTAGGCTGATTGTCTGCCAATTCGGCAAGCAACGGGTCAAACCCTTCGGGAACGACATCAAAGTTTGCGATGGTGTTGAATTGCAAGAAATTGATAGCAGCACGTTCCTTGAGTTCATCACGGAATACAGGTATCCTCACAGTAGCATAAGATGCTTGCATAAATGCCTCAAAATGGGGGTCGTCATCTGTTAAGTCTAAAAGTTTATCCCAACTGTTTTTGTCGGAATAGAAATAGGGGTGAAGTTGGTAGGTAACGTTTTCCCAATCAAAAGTAGTTTCGATGAATTTTACCCGTAACGCATTTTGTGCATCCGTACAACATCTCGGATTATATTCTTTACCTACGACGAAATTATCTTTTAACCAAAAAGGATTACATCTGAACATTTTACGGATGGTTTCCCGTTTGATTTCGTCTTTTATTAACTGTTGTTTTTTGTCAGGATTAATTCCTGGTCTGTTAGGGTTAAAAGACGCTTTTTCTTCTTCGGATTTATTCAATAAATCTTCGTAAGCCGAAACGATAGCGTTGTACGTTTTAATTTTCCATGCTTTGTACGCTTCTTCTGATAAATGACATTCGATTTCAATATTGACATAGAATCCTTTCTTTTGGGTATAAACGGAAAATGGAATTTGTTTTGTTTCGTTATTGAACCACAATTCTGGACTTGTCCAAAAATACTGCCCTCCATCACCCCAGTTGCCATAAGAAGATAATCCGACCGTACACAGCAACATTGTACCACTAACTTCGTGGTCGTAGTAAAAAGACTTAGCCCACCCATTCCTGCAATAATAGTCATCAGGGATATTAATCATTTTGGTTGCAGAGGTTGTTTCGGAACCCGTTATCGAATCGGATACTATTATCTTTTCTAACGGAGGTTGTTCGATATCTAATTTATATACGATTGCCCAGATATGGTAATTATCTCTTGTAATATTGTCGATTGTCAAGACAGGCAATCCATCCACTGAAACCTTTCTTGGGTCTTTGGGTGTGTTAATTACAGAAGATGAATCTTGAATTGCCCTTGAAAGATAGTAATGAGCAGGATGTACCACATCAATTTCATAGATTAATCTTTTCCCGTAGTTTTTAAGAGTACCTCGAACAAGTTTACTTAACCAACGATATACATAAGACTTTGTTAAATCGTTACTGTTGTCAATTTCATGTGTTACCTTTTCTTCAAATTCTTCAATAGTCGTCGTACTTCGTTCTGTTTTTACTCTTCTACTTACTCTATCCACTACTCGTTGAAATGTTTCTTTTGCTTCTTTTTGTGCGACAATGCTGGAATTAACAGTGGATGAAGAGTTTGAAAATCCGGCATCTACTCCTGTTGAAACGGGGCCGAAGTTAGCAGAAGCAGAGGCGTAAACAGAAACTTCATTTGCTTTGGATTGGATTTGGGAGGATACATTTTCAATGCTGTATTTTTCGGTGGATTGAGAATCCGTTTCCCTTGATACTTCTTCGTCTGTCAAGAAAGATTCCGTTGATTCTACTCTGGTCAGTCTTCTGGTTTCTCTAATTTGTTTTTCTCCTTTCTGTGTATTGTTTATATGAGCAATTTCATCAGGTAGATATCCAACCGTTTCTGTTTCGACGACTCGTAAATCCGCAATTTGGTAGGGGAATTTTAAATCGCATCCATTTTCTTCTGTATAAATAGCGTTTCCTTTATCACTTGGTAAATATCCACGTTGAAAATCGGTAACATTGATCCAATTCGTTCCTAATAAAACAAACTTATCTTCTTTGATAAGCGTCTTTAGTTTGTTGCTTATTTTTTTTGTTTCGATTTCGATGGAAGCGAATGCTTCATCAAGTGTGAAATTGGTTTTTTCAAGAACTTGAAAGACCCCATCATACTTATCAGTCTTTACCGTGGAAACACGCTCTATTTTACTAATACCCTGTCTTTCTAGCTTATCAATTGTTATTTTGGCTGTGTTTAGAAGGGAGAGTATTCTAATGTTAATTTCAGGGCTGTTTTTTATTTCATCTGCTATCGTTGATTTCTCATTGATACTTATTTCACGATTAAAAATCTTGGTTTGTCTTTGCTCTTTTTCCTGTGCACTGATGGCATCATCTACTGACTTTTTTGCTTCCTTTAAATCAATGCTATCTTTTCCTACAAAAGATAGTAAATTCTGATACTCAACATTAACTCGTTCAACACTACCTTTTTTCACAAAAGTTGTAATCGCATTATCTCTTGCGTTAATTAATAAAATTTCTGTTTCTGATAGTTCGTTTAATCTTTTTAAAAGCTCTTTTCTTTCTGTTTCATCTTCCTCCTCTGGTTCTTCGTTTTCCCCTTTGTATCCAATAAAAGAAGGTGTTATGCTCTCAGGAATTGTTATTTCAATCTTTTTGGTTAAATCTTCTTTTGAATATTCCTTTTTAAAACGCTCAACCAATAGTTTATAGATTTGATTGTTGGTGCTTTTAGTGAGCGTTCTTACGACAATGTTGTTGTATAATATTTCAAGAATTCTGGAATTATCTAAATCGAAAGCGGAAACATCATTAAAAGGCTTTTTTGATTTAATAAATTCAACCGAATTGATAAATTGCTGTAAAACTTCATTGTATTTTTCTAATTTATCTTTTTGCGGAATATCACTTTCTACAATTTCAGTTAAGTCTGAAATTAACTTTGTTTTTATTTCCACATGTTCTCTATCATCCGATGAATATTCAGAATCTGGATTTCTTAACGAAGCAAAGCGATAAATGGGAGATTGAGTTTCCATAAGTAAAAAGATTTATAGTTTCTCATTCAAAGCTATAAATACAGATTGAATATACCAAACTTATTTTGTTAAAATGTGGATTCGGAGTGTTTTTCTGTGCTTGATGGTAACG
>CAZDAR010000109.1:0-3220 GCA_964503665.1 uncultured Flavobacteriales bacterium | reverse complement strand
CATTTGATTACGACCCACTTTACAGAGTAATCAGCGGAACAGGAAGAGAAAATGTATCGGGTGGAAATTATCCGTTTCCAGGATGGGATGACACCGTAAGAAGTTCTAACCCAAATACAACACAAACCTATACCCGAAAATATACATATGATAAAGTCGGAAATGTACAACAAGTAAAACAGCTTAGCACGGGTGGATTTACTCGTGATTTTAATTATACTCCCAACCAAAATAAGTTAGAAGAAATTGAAATAGGACTTAATAGCTATAACTTTACATACGACAATGTTGGTAACCAATTAACTGAAAATACTACCCGAAAATTTGAATGGGATGCAGGAAATAAATTACTTTTGTATAAAAATCAAGTTGGAATTGCAGAACCAACTGTGATAGCGCAATATCTTTATGATAGTTCAGGAAACCGCGTGAAGAAAATTGTTAGAAAGCAAGGTGGAAGTTATGAAATAAGAACGTATATCGACGGTGTTTTTGAACATTTTACCGATGAAGTTGCTGAACAGAATACCATTCATATCATGGAAGATCAGAGTCGTGTAGCGAGCGTACGAATTGGTGACGCCATGGGTGATACAACTCCTGCAATAAAATACAATTTGGAGAATAACATTTATTCTTCTACTGTTACATTAGATAATAACGGAACGATAGTAAATACACAAGAATACTACCCATTTGGAGAAACGAGTTTTGGGAGTTATGGAAAAAAGAGGTATCAATATGTTGGCAAAGAACGGGATGAAGAAAGTGGTTTGTACTATTATGGTGCGAGGTATTATTCTCCATGGATAGCACGGTTTATTAGTTGTGACCCACTCGCTGCAAAATATGCACAGTTAAGTCCTTATAATTATTCGGATAACAATCCTATCAATGATTTTGATATTGATGGAATGCAGAATAATAATACGGAAGAAACTAGCCAACAAGGAATAACCTCTAACGTATTTATTAATGGACACAAAAAGGATTTGCATAATGCTGAAAATAAAAAAAATGAAGCAAATAAATCTTTTAATAAGGCAAAAGACAATTTAAGTAATATTGATAAAACAACAAATAAAAAGGATTACAAGATTGCAAAAAAAGAAAGAAATAAAACACAGAAACAATTAAATGTTGAGGAAAATAATTATAACAGAATTAAAAATGATTATGATATAGTAGAAGGCGTTATTACTAAAATTAGTTCTTTAGAGTCTAAACTTGAATTTGATGATACAATAATAAAAGATTTAACAAATGAAAAGGCAAATCTTTCTGCTAATCAAAAAGTTGGATCTAAATTAAGATTGGTTGAAACTTTACATCAAGAAAATATTCAAATTACCATTTATAACAATAAATCAAATACACAGCATACCACTTTAGAAAATATAACTGCACCAGCCGTAAATATCAAAACAGGTAGTAATTCATGGGACATATATTTACAGAACGGTGGAGGTGAGACAGCGATATTTAATGAAATTGCGGATATATATTTTAGAGTAGTTTACCCTGATCATTATAAAAACGATAGTAACCGAATTAAAAAAGAAGCAGATCGAAAAAAAGTGAGCCATCAAACGGCATATTTAAATCTATATCATAATCTTTATATGGAAAAATTTTCTGGAAATATAGAAAAACAAGCAGGTCAATTAATAAAAAAAAGATGAGTCAAATAAAGCATATATCAATATTACAAACCTTGTTTTTTATAATACTAGGTACCACAAATAGTTATGGTCAATTAAACACCACAAATTGGCATGATATTGTTGCAAGGGAAAGCAAGATTACGGATGATACGCTATTACTCTATGAGTATAAATATTATTTTGATCCATTCTATAACGCTATACTTAGGAATACAAGTTTTTCAAGTTGTTGGGACGAAGATGAGGCGCATTACTGTTTTTGGATTCAGGAAAGAAAGATAAACAGCAATAGTAAAATAATCAACTATTATAATAAAGATACAATAATAATCGCATCTGGATACATGGTTAATGAGAGACCTCATGGGGTTTTTAAAATATACTGTCCATCATTCCCGCATTGTGGCATTAATGAAATTCAAGATCATTCAATTGTAGATATTGTTTATTTTAAAGGCAAGATTTTAGCTAAATTTTTTTATAATGAAGATGAAATCTTGGCTAGAAAAAAAAGCATCCTTTTTGGTAGAAAAACTCGTACAGTAATTATAGGCGAAATTTCAGATAAGAAGGCACGAATTTTTTTTAAAAGGAATGCTATTTTGGATAAAAAAATCAGACAATAATTTTAATAATAGTGAATATTATTGATGTAAATAATTATTTCAATTTCGACTGAAAAGGAAAAATATCATATCAGTTTTTAAAGCAGATTACCGTGCACCACAAGAGGATGAGAATGGAGAAAAACAACCCTTGCCACCACTTTGGACAAAACACATAGACAGCGGACAAAGTACAATTGTATTTGATACAACAGGAAAGCCCATAAAAAGTAAAGATGCGAAAGATGCACAATCTTTAACTGCATACGATACCTTGCAGCGACCAACTCATGGCTGGTCACAAAATAACGGGACGGATTTCTTACGATTAACAGCGCATGCAATTTACGGTGAAGAAGTCACGAACCCAAAAGTTAATAACTTGAATGGACAGCTCTGGCAACAGTATGATGAAAGTGGAAAAATAGAAAGTATAGCGTTTGATTTTAAAGGCAATTTACTTTCCAAAAAACAGCAGGTAATTAGTAGCACGGTACTCAAAACAGCCTTGGATAACTACGAAACGTATTTGGTGGATTGGACAAGTTCACCAAGTATTTTAGGAACACAAGTGTTTGAAACAAGTAGTGAATTTGATGCGCTGAACCGTGTTACAAAAATAACCTTGCCTGAAAATGTAAACAACGACCGCAAAGAAATAACACCGACTTACAACCGTGCAGGTGCGCTTGAAAAAGTAAGTTATGATAATACGGAGTATGTGGAGAACATTGCCTACAACGCCAACGGTACGTTCACCCCTTGCACTGGTTGAATCCAAATTTTTGATTTGTGTCATTACTTTGGTCAACCGTGAAGTGACACGACCATCTGAAGCATTTTGCATCATCGTACGAACCGAATCACGGAGTAGTTTTCCAGAACTTGCCGAAGATCCGAATTCCGCACCATTTTCACGAGTCCTTACAAATGCAGGGTCGTTTTTGATAC
>CAZDAR010000108.1:0-3467 GCA_964503665.1 uncultured Flavobacteriales bacterium | reverse complement strand
AAAAAAGCAAAAGAATTGGAATTCAATTTTGATCATACTTCAAAAGAAGCAATAGAAAACTTAAAAAAATACAATGTTATAATTTCTGATAGTATTCTTTAAATTAAAATTTTAATTTGTTATCATTTTTTAAAAAATGTTATATTTGTTTCAAACATTAACCAACTAATATAACATAATGACAAAAAAATGCCTAATCTTCTATTTAATTATCAGTCTAACTCTATTTCTCTATGCTTGCTCTAATGACAATGACGATTATGAGGAAATTTCACCCGTTACTGTAGATTTAACACAAATTCCTTACCCTAATTTATCGCAATATCACTTTTTTGAAGGTGAAATGAAAAATCAAGTACCAGCTTTAGGTGTTCTTCCTTATTCACCTGCAAGTTCTTTATTTACTGATTATGCTCACAAAAAAAGATTTGTTTGGATGCCAAAAAATTCTAAGGCAACATTTAATGGTGTCGATAATGTATTGGAATTACCAGTAGGTTCAGTAATAATTAAGACTTTTTACTATGACCGTGTTCAACCCAATAATACAACTAAAATTATTGAAACACGTTTGATAATTCGAAAATCAACGGGGTGGATTTTTGCAGAATACATTTGGAACGACGAACAAACTGAGGCCACACTTAATATGAGTGGAAGTTTTAAAAATATCGATTTCGTGAATGACAATGGAAATCGATTAAACATTAACTACAGAATACCTTCTGAAACAGAGTGCTTAACGTGTCATAAAAAAAATGATCAACCAATACCAATTGGAATAAAACCTCAGAATTTGAATTGGAATTTGAACTATGGTTCTCAATCAAAAAATCAACTTCAAAAGTGGATTGAAATGGGATATTTGGAAAATACCATTCCAAGTAACATCAACACAACGGTAGATTATAATGACACGAGTCAACCATTAGAACTTCGTGTAAGATCTTACGTAGACATCAACTGCGCCCACTGCCATCAAGAAGGAAGCCATTGCGATTACAGACCTATTAGACTAGCTTTCAATGAAACAGCTAATCCTGCAAACTTAGGTGTTTGTATACCGCCACAAGAAGACATTAA
The DNA here is from genome assembly GCA_964503665.1 of uncultured Flavobacteriales bacterium. Classification (GTDB taxonomy): domain Bacteria; phylum Bacteroidota; class Bacteroidia; order Flavobacteriales_D; family Crocinitomicaceae; genus 40-80. Next base: position 2,384 of record CAZDAR010000108.1, on the reverse strand, counting down.
TGCAGGTTTAACAAACATTATTACTCCTTCTAATAGTGCAAGATCAGTAATGTTTTATCGAATTAATACAACTGATGAAAGTATTAGAATGCCTATTTTAGGACGAACAATAATCCATACCGAAGGAGTATCTTTATTAGAAGAATGGATTAATTCATTATCAAACTGTAACTAAATAAGCTCCAAATAGATGAAAAAAAAACTACTAACTTTCTTTTTGCTTTACTCAATCTTTTCAATAGGACAGAACGACTGCAATTCAGCTGTTATTATTGGCGCTGGCACTTTTACTGTGGATGCCATTAACGGATCTCCTTCAAATCTTGCATGTGTAAGTAACGGAAATACACAAGCAATTCCTTATGCAGAATGGTATCGATACGAACCTAGTCAAAATTATACAGTTACAGTTACAACAGATCTACAAATTAATTTCGGTGGTGACACTAACTTTAATGTATACAAAGGAAGTTGTGATACTTTAATTTGTCACTCAGGAGATGATGACGGAGGAACAATTGGCACAGGATATCTTTCAACTGCAACTTTTGATGTTACTGCTGGAACTACATATTTTATTGCTTTTGATAATAAATGGAGAGCAGCTGGATTTACCTTTCAATTAATCGAAAACTCCTATACTCCACCTCCCCCAAGCGTTATTGGCTTTACTACACAAACTATAAGCACAATTTCAGGATCTTATAACATATGTATTGTGGATATGAATGGTGATTACTTAGATGATGTAGTTAGTGTTTCTGCCAATAGTATATTGATTAATTACCAACAACCTAATGGTGGTTTTGTCAGTTCTAACATTACAACTACTACAGCTGATTTTCTACCCTCTTGGAGCTTAGCTGCCGGAGATATTGATAAAAATGGATTTAATGATTTAGTATATGGAGGAAGCAGTGGTGTTACCTTTATGAAAGCAAATGCCACAGGAACTGGTTTTACAGAAATCTCAGGTCCTCAATACGTTTTTTCTCAACGTTCAAATATGATTGACATAAATAATGATGGGCAATTAGACGTATTTGTATGTCACGATGTAGACCCAAATGTGTATTATATAAATGACGGTAATGGAAACTTAACATTTAATCAAGGTGGTTTAGGTGATCATTCTGAAGGAGGAAATTATGGTTCAATTTGGGTAGATTATGACAACGACGGAGATTCTGATTTGTTTATTGCCAAATGTAGAGGTGGTGGTTCCTCAGCTAAATATAACGAACTCCACAGAAACAATGGAAACGGAAACTTTACAAATGTTTCAGCAGCAGCTAACATGTATGATCCTATACAAACTTGGTCTGCGGCTTGGAATGATTATGATAACGATGGCGATATGGACGCACTTGTTGGTGCAAGTTCTACAACAGACGGTAGCCATAAACTCATGATTAATAATGGAAATGGAACGTTTACAAACGCAACAACTGGAACAGGCTGGGATGTTAACACTAGCCTAAGTACCGAACATGTTACTTACGATTTTGACAATGATGGTTTTGCCGATATTTTAGGCGGTGGAAATAAAATCATGAAAAACAACGGCAATATGACTTTTACACCAGTACCTGTAAATTTCAATGTAGGCTCTATTGGTGATCTTAATAATGATGGATTTCTAGATGTTCAAAATGGATCCACTATTTTTTTAAATAATGGCAACACTAACAACTGGATTAAAATAAACCTACAAGGACTAACTAGTAATCGAAATGGAATTGGGGCAAGAGTAGAACTTCATGGCGAATGGGGTAAGCAAATTCGAGATGTTAGAAGTGGTGAAGGGTTTCGCCATATGAGTTCTTTAAATGTTCACTTTGGAATTGGAACAGCTACTGAAATTGAAAAAGTAGTGATAATTTGGCCATCAGGAAATGTAGATGTAATTAACAACCCTAATATCAATCAAGCTTTATTTGTCATCGAAGGATCAAGCCCTTTAAGTTTAGCAAGCAATGAAAATGCTAAAATTACGCTATATCCAAATCCTTCAAGCAATTTTATAACCATCAAGAACTTAGAATATTTACAAACTCGTGAAATAAAAATTATTTCTACTATAGGAACAACAATAAAAAACTTTAAAATCACAGAAAGTAGTACTTTTTCAATTGAAGATCTTTCCGAAGGCTTATATATACTAGTTGTAGAAACATTAGATGGTAAAAAATATTCTGAAAGTTTTCTCAAGAAGTAATTCCGAAATGCTAATCTTAAAACTTATTTTACTAAATTTACCGCATTATATTAATAAACTATTCAAATGAAAAATTTTACAAAAATTGCTTTAACTGCCTTGATATTTATCGGAATTACAGCTAATGCACAAACACAATTAAAAAAAGGTTCTGTAACGTATAGCA
>CAZDAR010000107.1:0-3478 GCA_964503665.1 uncultured Flavobacteriales bacterium | reverse complement strand
TCCATGCTTCAAGATCCTTATGTGTTTTCATGTTTTTTTTATTTTTAGGTGGCTTGGTGACTGGGTAACTGGGTGAAGGAGTGACTTGGTCACCCAGTCACCCAGTTACCCAGTCACCTTCTTCACCTCTTCACCTTCTTCACACCGTATCCATAAATCCTTTTTCTACCTTATTAAAAATAACAATTCCTGAGACTAATAAAACAATCATAAATAGAAAACTATAACTCAAGTAAAGCCATGAAAAAACACCTTGGCCGATAGCGCCGTACTTAAAGGTCTCTACTACGGATGTCATCGGATTTAAAGCAATCAACCACTGTTTATCTTCAGGCATAGTACTCAAAGGATAAATAACAGGAGTAATGTACATCCACAATTGAACACCGAATTGAAGTAAGAAAGATAGATCTCTGTACTTTGTAGTAAGTGCTGAAAAAATTATTCCAAAACCAAGACTTAATCCTGCTGCTAAAACAATTAACAGAGGTAGTAGTAAAATATGTATGTTCGGATTCACATTTCCGTCCGCTTGGAAATAGTAATATATGTAAATAATAATAAATATCACGAATTGAATAGAGAACTTGACTAAGTTGGAAATAGTTACAGATATTGGTACGACGAGTCGAGGGAAATATACTTTTCCAAATACCGCTTGATTTTCAATAAAGACTTTAGAATTTCGTGTGAGACAATCCGCAAAATAATTCCAGAGAATAATCCCTGAAAAATAAAACAGTGGTTTAGGGATTCCGTCCGTTGAAAGACCCGCTAAATCACCAAAGACAAACATGAACATGATAGTTGTCAGTATCGGCTGAATCACAAACCATAAAGGACCCATGATGGTTTGTTTATAAAAGGTAACGATGTCACGCTTTACATACATGTATATAAGATCTTTATATGCCCAAAGTTCTTTTAGATTTAGCTCAAAAAGAGAAGAAGTTGGCTTAATGTGTTTATCGAAAGCACTCATTTAAAGATATTGAATTAGCATCGGTTGTTTTTTTAATCCTTCGTGTTCTAAATGTTTAATATAGTGTTAAAACAAGATACAAATGTAGCTTTTTTAAATCAATTACGAATGTTCAGTTGTCAATTAAGAGTTCTCTATATACGTCCATTCGTAATTGTTTTCATTTTTAATTCGTAATTGTCTTAAGGTTGCGTCGTCGCATTTATTTGAATATTCAAAGTTGCTCCTTGATTCAGAACTGGATTTTGTATAATGATGTTTTTAATAATAGGAACAACATTAGGTAAAGGATAATAACGATATCTTGAATCACCAATACCGCCGTCTTTCCATGGAACTGAACCACCATAGAGCCCTAATTCATTCCCATCTGTGCCGGCTCCAATAGCCGGCGACCCTACTTGAAGGTGAAAATTTGCAAATGGACCATTTGCAGGTACTGTATACGTATAATTTAAAAGAATATTGTAAGGCGTGGGATTTACAAACATAGGGTCGACGTTAAATTGATTGGCTACAGAAGAATTTCCATTTGAAGTAAGGTTGCTAAAATCTGATGTAGATGAAGGTGCGTATAGAACATTATTAGAAAAAACGACATTTTTACAACTAAAAGCAAAAGAGATAGTTAGTGGATTATAAAAGATGTTATTTGCAGCAATTCCACCCATAAAATATAAATGTTGAAAAATAATATTGTTAATAAATATATTATCTTGACCTTGAGTATTGCCAGCTAAGAAGCTGTAAATAAGGTTTTTATTAAATTGACAATTAAATAAACTACCCCCAGAAACTTTAAACAATATGGTATTATTTACTTTTAAATTAATAATTTTATTTTTGATAATGATGCCTCCAATGATTTTACAATAAGAAATACTTATTGAATCCACTGCGTTTAATAGAGTAGCATCTTTATCATATAGATAAAGTATAGTTATCGCCAATCCAATAATCTTCGATTTAGAAGCATGCTCCAATGTCGTCGTATTATAGGTCAAAGTCAAATTTCCTAGTGTCGAAGTTCCTGCTGGTGCCTTATCGGGCAGAGCGCCTTCGCCAATCAATACCAAACGTTTTGTCAAAGTGACATTTCCATACGAAGTTGGAGAGCGGTGAATTAACAACGTATCACCCGCATTCGCAGCATCAATCGCTAATTGTAAATCGCTGTATTGCCCTGGAGAAGGATTGTTATTATTAACCGTTATAATTGCTCCAAACGAAGTAGAGAAGGAGAAAAAAACGAATAGTAAACTAGTGAGTTGATAGATTGATTTCATGGGTTGAGAGTTATAATCTGTAAAAATAGGAAAAATATTATAATGATTAATGAAAGAACATAATGGTTAATGATAAATGATTAATGAGATTTTTTCGAGAGGTTTGAGATTTATCTTGGTGGGTTAATATTTCTTCAGATTATGTCGTCCCTTCGGAACTAAGATAAGCGTTCGTTTTCGCTCGGCAGCGCTTCGCCCTACCATCGCTAATATCATCCCTTCGGGATTGACTAGTCCTGAAGGGACGCTATAAATTCGGGGAGTAAGAATTGCTCCCCGATAACTCTAATTGCTCCCCGATGATTCTAATTGCTTCCCCTTAATTCTAACTTATCTTCCAGTCCTGAAAGGACGACATTTGTTCCGGGAGTAAGAATTACTCCCACATATATTGCTCATCGTACTCTATATCATTTTCAACTAATAATTGGATATATTCTTTCTCGAACTCCTTTCTCCGATGATGCTCATGTTGCTTAGCAATATATCTCACAACAACTTCGACTTCATTTGGCCAAACTGAAAACGCCGCATACCCATCTTGCCATCGAAATGCGCAAACTCTTGGATCTTTTGTTTTTATCCACTTAGAAGAATTCGCTTTTATCTTTTGCACTAAAGTCATCAAGGCTATCTTTCTAGATAACATACAGAGGATATGAATATGATTGGTAAATCCACCAACAATTAGCACAGGACATCCTAATTCTTTGCAAGTTCCACCGATATACGCATGAAGTTCTTTTTCGAAAGTTGGATAAATCACATGCTCGCGATATTTGGTGCTAAACACAATATGAACATAGTTTTTGACGAGTGATTGGCTCATAATTTTAATTTTTTAAAGGCTAGTATTTTAGTTTTCTAAATTAAGATAAGAATAAATAATGATTAATGGAAGGAAAAATAATGGTTAATGGTTAATGATAAATGGTTAATGAGATTTTTCGAGAGATTTGAGCTTTTCTTGAAGGATTAATATCTTATTATGTCGTCCCTTCGGGACTTAGTAATAGTTTTTTTTGCCGCTCGGCAGAGCGAAGCTCTGCCTTCACTAATATCATCCCTTCGGGATTAACCAGTCCTGAAGGGATGATATAAGTTCGGGGAGTAAGAATTGCTCCCCGATTAACTCTATCACTCATCATCTTTATATCAGTCCTGAAAGGACGAAATTCACACAAGGCGTAAGAATTGCGTCTTGATTAAC
>CAZDAR010000106.1:0-3634 GCA_964503665.1 uncultured Flavobacteriales bacterium | reverse complement strand
ACCTTTAAGTTTGTTACATTTAGGCTATAACGCAGGAGCTGGAACTCCTATCATTGCCACTACAGATGGATGGCGGAAATGGATGGATATTGGTATTTTCACTTCAAACGGAACTGATAATATGTATATGGGTTTGAAAAATGAAGGAAGTGCCGATCGTAATGATGCAGTTATTAATTGGGGAGATAATCAGGGATACGGTGGAGGTCAAGGTCCAGATAAATTACGATTTATTTTTACTTCCACAACAACTTCCATTCAGAACCCCGGAGATCCAATTTCTACTTCGGCAAACGGGCTGGAAACAATGCGTATAGTTCCTTTTAAAGACACAACATATATTAAAAAAGATAGTTTGGGAGTTATTATTAGCCAAAAGGATATTTATGGACGTGTTGGTATTGGAGATTTCACGTCACAAGGGGTAAATCAAGAACCCACTCATAAATTAGATGTTGTAGGAAATGGACGTTTCCGTTATCTACCTGATTCGCTTAACATAGCTGATTCATCAGTAACTAAATATGTTATGGTTGATTCATTAGGCGTTTTGAGATGGACAGATGCTGCTCCAGGAGGTATTGGTGTCGCATGTGGAGATTCTATTAATGGAAAACTTATTATAGATAGACATATTGATTTAAATAATAATAATTTCTATTTTACAAATAATGATTCAATTGGTCAAAATCATGTAGGTATAGGCTTACCTTGTGCTTCACCATTGCAAGGTAAATTAACAGTATATCAATCTCATCCCAAATTGATTACAGCTGTGAATCCACTAACGATTGCTGGACTCTTTGTTAATACTGATTCATCTCAAGTAGGAGGAACTCAATTTTATGGTGCGATTGGGTATGCAGTAGGTAATAATATGGTTAAAGGTTCAGAAAACACTGGAGGCAGATTCTTAGCACAAAATTCTTATAGATCTACAGGGGTTCGAGGTATGGCAATAAGTGGTGATTATAATCAAGGTGGTCACTTTGAAGCTAGTGGAGCTAATTACGGAAATGTTGGCGTCTACGCAAAAGCCACAGCAAGTTTAAATGGATCTGCAGGTGATGCGGGTATTTTCGAGGGAAATGTGACAGTGTATGGCGACTTAACAGTTAGTGGAGCATTTAATAATCCATCTGATTCCATGCTAAAGCAAAATGTGATGCCATTAAAACATTCCGATTCTTTACTAAATTTATTAAATCCTGTCACGTATAATTATAAAGTCAATGATTTTCAACAATTGCACTTAGATTCTACGGGTCAAATGGGGTTAATTGCACAGGAAGTTGAACCAATTTTCGCAAATGTTGTTCACATCACTACTACATTACCTGTTTTTGATAGCTTAGGAAATATCATTACACCTGCTTTTACTTATAAAACTCTAGATTACACAAAATTCATACCTGTGTTAATCGCTGGGCATCAAGAGCAAAACAGTAAAATTGATTCATTACAAACTTCCAACGATTCTCTTCAATTAACAGTTGATTCGCTCATTATCGTAAACAATAATCAAGATAGTCTCATCAATGACTTAAACAATCGTTTATCCCATTTAGAAAACTGTTTAAGTGGTATCTTACCGATTCTTTGCCAAATGAGCCATCAATCTATTCAGACAAATTCACCTGAAGTACAGCAAGCTATACGTTCGCAGCTGGAGATTTACTTGCAGAATAAAGAAGCAATCATCTTGGATCAGAACGTTCCTAATCCGTTCGCCGAGCAGACGGTTATCAACTTCTCTATTCCAGAATCTGTGAAAAGCGCACAAATTTTCTTCTACGACGGTATGGGTAAATTAATCAAAACAGTGGATATCAGAGAAAGAGGATTGGGTAGTATTACTGTATTCGGTTCCGATTTATCTTCTGGTACGTATATGTATACGCTTGTGGCAGACGGTGTGAATGTAGCTACCAAGAAAATGGTGAAAGAATAAACAATATTACTAAATTATACAGGGCTGTTTGACAATCAAACAGCCCTGTTTTTAATGTGTGTTTCAAATTTCCTAAACGTCTTCCTCTACCAATTCAAAATTAATTTGCTTTTTATACGTGTCCACGCTTTTCACTAGTACCCTTACTTTATCGCCAAAATTAAATTCTTTGCCTGTCTTTGCTCCAATGATATAGTAGTTCTCTAAATCAAAATAAAAGCGATCTCCTGGAATTTCGGCAAGTGGAATCATTCCTTCACAATAGTTCTCTGTGATGCGAATGAATAAGCCAAATTCTGCCAGTCCTGAAATGGTGCCGTCAAATTCTTGACCTACCCTATCTTTCATCAATAGTACTTGGAAATACTTATTAGAATCGCGTTCTGCTTCCACCGCTTTTCGTTCATTACGAGAAATGAGTTTCGCTATTTCACCTAATTCACTTCCGTATTTACGTGGAACGTGCGTTAATTCATTTTGTAAGATTCTATGTACTATTAAATCGGCATAACGTCGAATAGGTGAAGTAAAATGGGTATAATATTCAAAGCCTAATCCGTAGTGACCCAGATTTGTGGTCTCGTAAGTCGCTTTTTCCATAGCACGAATGGCCATATTTTGAATAATACCAGCTTCATTCGCATAACGAACATCTTCTAGCAACTTATTCAATGACATAGCAATATGGTCAGGACTCGTAGATTCTAAATCATAGCCAAACTTTTCGATGAATGTTTTGAAAAGAAGGATTTTTTCCATCTTCGGTTTACCGTGAACACGATAAATAAACGGAATGATATCTTCTCCTTTCTTGCGTTTACCAATATGTTCCGCTACTTTTCGATTGGCAAGTAACATGAATTCCTCGATGAGTTTGTTCGCATCTTTGGCAATCTTTACATAGGTTTTTACAGGATTGCCTTGTTCATCTAATTCAAAACGCATTTCTTCTGAATTAAAGTCAATCGCCCCTTTTTTCATACGCTTATCGCGATAGATTTTGGCAATTTTATCCATGAAAAGAATTTCTTCTTCCAAGTCATCTGCTTTTCCTTCGATAATTTCTTGCGCTTCTTCATACGCCATTCTTCGGTCGGAATGAATCACCGTTTTTCCAAACCATTCGTTCTGAATCACTCCTGAATCATTCATCTCAAAAACCGCAGAAAAACAGAATTTATCTTCGTTAGGACGTAGGGAACACGCCATATTGGACAGTTGTTCGGGTAACATCGGAATAACACGATCGACCAAATAAACAGAGTTAGAGCGAATTAACGCTTCTCTATCAATGGCAGATCCTGGGCGCACATAATGCGAAACGTCCGCAATGTGAACACCAATTTCGTAATTTCCGTTCGGTAATTTCTGGAAGGAAAGTGCATCATCGAAATCTTTTGCATCCGCAGGGTCAATGGTAAACGTCAAAATATTTCTAAAATCACGACGAGTTGCGACTTCTTCTGGATTTAAAGCCATTCCAATGGTTTCCGCTTCTTCAATGACGTCATCGGAGAATTTATATTCAATTCCACGATTGACCAATATTGAAATCGCTTCATTATCATTCGCAGATTTTGATTGCAAAACTTCAACAACTTCACCAAAAGGGCTGTTCGCACTTGCTGGCCAAGCGGTAATTTTCGCTAAAACTTTATCGTTGTTTCTAGCACCGTTTAATTT
>CAZDAR010000105.1:0-3669 GCA_964503665.1 uncultured Flavobacteriales bacterium | reverse complement strand
AAGTAGTAAAATAGTTTAAGATATTATAATAAATAGAATTATGTCAGCACACGATCACGGTCATCACAAAGAAACATTCATTACTAAATATATTTTTAGTCTTGATCATAAGATGATTGCTAAGCAATATTTGATTACTGGTTTAATTATGGGAGTTATTGGTGTTTTAATGTCAATACTTTTTCGTATGCAAATTGCTTGGCCAGAAGAATCATTTGGGATATTTAAATTTCTACTTGGTGAAAAATTTGCTCCAGGTGGAGTAATGCGAAATGATATTTATCTTGCTTTGGTTACTATTCATGGTACTATCATGGTATTCTTTGTACTAACCGCAGGTTTGAGTGGTACTTTTAGTAACTTACTTATTCCATTACAAATTGGAGCAAGAGATATGGCGTCTGGATTTATGAATATGTTATCCTACTGGATGTTCTTTATTTCTTCAGTTATTATGGTCGCTTCTTTATTTGTTGAATCAGGACCAGCTTCTGCTGGTTGGACGATTTATCCTCCATTAAGTGCGTTGCCACAAGCAATTCCTGGATCTGGTTTAGGGATGACGTTATGGTTAGTTTCTATGGCTATTTTCATTGCCTCTTCATTAATGGGGTCTTTGAATTACGTAGTTACAGTAATTAACTTAAGAACTAAAGGAATGACTATGACGCGTTTGCCATTGACAATTTGGGCATTCTTCGTTACTGCTATTATTGGTATTGTGTCTTTCCCAGTTCTTTTATCTGCTGCACTTTTATTAATTTTCGATAGAAGTTTTGGAACTTCATTCTATTTGTCAGATATTTTTATTTCTGGTGAAGTATTACATTATCAAGGTGGATCTCCAGTTCTTTTCGAACACTTGTTCTGGTTCTTAGGTCACCCTGAAGTATACATTGTATTGTTACCAGCGTTAGGTATTACATCTGAAATTATTGCTACCAATTCAAGAAAACCAATTTTTGGTTATAGAGCGATGGTTGCTTCAATCTTAGCAATTGCTTTCCTTTCTACAATTGTTTGGGGGCACCATATGTTCGTATCAGGTATGAATCCATTCTTAGGTTCTGTATTTACTTTTACAACTTTATTGATTGCAATTCCATCTGCGGTGAAGGCATTTAATTATATTACTACTTTATGGAAAGGTAATCTACAATTAAATCCAGCAATGTTGTTCTCAATCGGATTAGTTTCTACTTTCATTACCGGAGGTTTAACAGGAATTATTTTAGGAGATTCAACTTTGGATATTAACGTTCATGATACGTATTTCGTTGTGGCTCACTTCCACTTAGTAATGGGTATTTCTGCTTTATATGGTTTCTTTGCTGGAGTTTATCATTGGTTCCCAAAAATGTTTGGTAGAATGATGAACAAAACACAAGGTTACGTTCATTTCTGGGTAACTGCTATTTGTGCTTACGGAGTTTTCTTCCCAATGCACTTTATTGGAATGGCTGGTTTACCAAGACGTTACTATACAAACTCTGCTTTCCCATTATTTGATGATTTAGCTGATGTTAACGTATTAATTACTGTATTTGCAATCATTGGAGCTGCTTTCCAAATTGTTTTCTTTTGGAACTTCTTCTACAGTATGTTCTATGGTAAGAAAGCGACTCAAAATCCATGGAAATCTAATACTTTGGAATGGACAACACCTGTTGAGCATATTCACGGAAACTGGCCTGGAGAAATTCCTGAAGTACACCGTTGGCCATATGACTACAACAAACCTGGTCACGATGAGGATTTTATTCCTCAAACAGTACCAATGAAAGAAGGTGAAGAACAACTTCATCATTAATATAAAAGAAACAAAAAAACCTTTCAAATCGAAAGGTTTTTTTGTTTTAAGTTTTAGCTATCTTTGTTTTTATGAATGAGCATTTAGATCCCAATAAAGAACGTTTTACACCGCAAGAGGTTGATATTGAAAAAGCATTAAGACCTTTATCTTTTGATGATTTTACAGGACAAGACCAGATTTTAGATAACTTAAAAGTTTTTGTTCAAGCAGCAAATTTAAGAAGTGAAGCATTAGATCATGCGTTATTTCATGGTCCTCCAGGTTTAGGTAAAACTACACTTGCGAATATTCTTGCCAATGAATTAGGTGTTGGTATAAAAATCACTTCGGGTCCTGTTTTAGATAAACCAGGTGATTTAGCTGGTTTGTTAACTAATTTAGAAGAACGTGATGTTTTGTTTATTGACGAGATTCATCGCTTAAGTCCGGTTGTTGAAGAATATTTATATTCCGCAATGGAGGATTTTAAAATCGATATTATGATTGAATCTGGACCAAATGCAAGAACCGTTCAAATTAATCTAAATCCTTTTACGCTAATTGGAGCAACAACACGCTCAGGTTTGTTGACAGCTCCTATGCGGGCTCGTTTTGGTATTCAAAGTCGATTACAATATTATAATACCGAATTATTAACAACCATAGTTCAACGAAGTGCTTCTATTTTAAGAATGCCAATAACAATGGAAGCTGCCATTGAAATTGCAGGAAGAAGTAGAGGAACGCCGCGTATTGCCAATGCTTTATTACGTCGTGTGAGAGATTTTGCCCAAATCAAAGGGAACGGCAAAATTGATATAGAAATTGCCAAATTCGCCCTAAAAGCATTAAATGTAGATGCGCATGGTTTAGATGAAATGGATAATAAAATTTTATCTACGATAATTGATAAATTCAAAGGAGGTCCAGTAGGTTTAACAACATTAGCAACCGCTGTTTCCGAAAGTGGTGAAACTATCGAAGAAGTGTACGAACCTTTTTTAATTCAGGAAGGATTTATTATAAGAACACCACGAGGAAGAGAAGTAACTGAAAAAGCGTATAAGCATTTGGGAAAGATTAAGAATAACATTCAAGGAGGATTTTTTTAATGATGGATGTTTGATGATGGATGTTTCAAATTTTAAATATAAAAAACATGAGTTTTAAGTTTGAAAAATTAATTATTTGGCAACTAGCAATGGGTTTTGGAGAGGAAATTAATACAATAGCTAATTCTTTTCCTCAAACTGAACGTTATAATTTATCTTCTCAAATTTTTAGAGCTGTTGATTCAATTGCATTAAATATTTCTGAGGGTTCTGTTGAACAAACGATTCCTGAATTTAAGAGATTTTTGAATTATTCTATTCGTTCTATAGCTGAAGTTGTAACGTGTTTGCATAAAGCAATAAGAAGAAATTACATAACTCAAGAACAATTTGATCACTTATATGCTAAGTCATTCGAATTGATGAATAGAACTTTGGCTTTTAAAACACAATTAAAATAAGTGATTCAGTCATCCATCACCCATCATCAGACATCCATCATAAAAGAGGAAGCTAAACGCCTCGGCTTTATGTCTTGCGGTATATCTAAAGCTGCTTTCTTAGAAGATGAAGCATCTCGTCTTGAAAGTTGGTTAAATAACAATATGCACGGTCAAATGAGTTACATGCAAAACCATTTTGACAAAAGACTTGACCCAAGATTATTAGTTGATGGTGCAAAAAGTGTAATTTCGTTAGTGTTGAATTACTTTCCTTCGGAATTCCAAAATGAAGATTCGTATAAAATTTCAAAATATGCTTATGGTGAAGATTATCATTTTGTTATTAAGGATAAACTAAAAGAATTATTACAATTTATTCAAA
>CAZDAR010000104.1:0-3821 GCA_964503665.1 uncultured Flavobacteriales bacterium | reverse complement strand
ACATTCTGTCAAAACGCATTCTTTTTAATTCAAAATCGTACTCGTATTTGTTTCTACTTCCTCTTGGAATCTCAATCAATACATCAAATGTAGTAATTTTATCTGCTGTCATTTTTCTTATATTTTAAAGCGGGTGCAAAGTTACCACTATAAAAAATCAGAAACAAAAGAGTTTTGCAAAAAAAATATAGATTTTACAAAGATTTAATCTTAAGTCCATAAAAACTTTTTATCAATATTTAAAAACATAACTAAACATTTATCTATTGTAAACAGTTTAGAAATAAAATCCAAAAGAAGCTTTTACCGTAAATTTATTAGCATCAGGTATATCTAAGTAACTTCCGCGCCAAGCAAAATCAATACGTAAAACTTTAAATATATTTCCAACCCCTGCATGATATTCCCAATAAACATCTTCTGGAGCTCTGTAAACTAATCCCGACGCATTGATGAATTTATTTTCATCTGAAACAGTTCCATAAACCCCTTTAACCCCAACAATTTCTCTCCAATTCAACTTTCTAAGCAAAGGAATTCGAGAAAACAATCTACCGTTAAAATGATGTTCAAAATGTAATGAAGCATATTGGTCAGCCACAAAGTCATAATAATTCAAGAGATTGTAGGTATTATCAATTATAAAATACGATTGATTTCCGGGAATTACCCCCATTAAACCTAGCGGAACTTGACCGAATATTTTACCTATTTCTAAAGTTGAAAATAAACGCCCAAAACCACCTATCAAAACTGGTTGACGATAATAAAATTGTAACTTTTGGTAATCGAAATCACTATTTAGAACACCTTTTAAACCTTGACTATAACTCAAGAAAATTCGGGCGTAATTATTATCTACTTCCAAACGTTCCACTCCATAACCAACAGTTCTTTTACCAGGTGTAAATTCTGCCACTAAATTAATTTCAGACTGTTTAATCTCGCCTTTAGTAGTGGATTGAGCAGTATCAACATAGTAATCTAAGCTAAATTGATTAGATGCAGATTTTAATGTTCTAAAAGAAAAATTGGTTTGAAAAGTTAAATTTTTTACAGGCTCAATTTCAAGACCTAAAGTAGTAAGATTTACCGAAGTTAACTTATTATTAGTTCCACTTGAAAAGAATGAAGACGAAGCAAAACTTCTCCCCAACACATCATTGGAAGTTGTTAAACTCACACCTATTTGTTCCACATCTCTTCTGTTTCCTGCAGACAAAATAATTCGATTCCTCTTGTTTACCATCCATTTTCCAGAAATCCCATATTTAAACTGATTATCTTTAAATCCGTAAGCGGTATAGCCTTGGAGTCTCCAAATATCATTAGAACCAAAGTAAGTCCTTCCCCCTACTCTAATTCTTTGTCCTTCAACATCATTATATCCAAAAGTTGAAAAAATAGGTCCGTAATCCAATTTTAGCTTGGGTATCTCGATATAGCCACTCCCTAGAATAGTAGCCAAATTATATATTCGTTTAAAACGAGGTACTTCTTTCAAAGTATCTAGCATTTTATAAATTCCAGCTTCATTTTTATTTAGATTTTCAAATCGATTTTCTTCCCAAAACTCATTCGATTTATTGAAAACCGAGTTATCATAGAAATTAACTTCTTGCTTGTAAAATTTGTCTTCTTTTTTAATGTCAAACTTATGATTTCTGGCCAATGTAGTTCGTTTACCATAAACTCCTTTTGATTCTTCCTTTTTAGAAAAACTAAAATCCGACATCATGTAATCACGCGTTAACAGAAATACGGAATCATTCAGAACCTCGTACTCTTGCTCAATATAAATTTCTTTAACCCAGTTTATATTAGCACTTTTACTAGCTTCAAGATTGATTTTTTTGATTGCAAAAGTGGTGTCGTTTACCCAAAAATCACCTTTAAAAGTAAGCTCATTTTTACGTCGTGGATAATACACAATATTATAACACCACTTATTATCAATAAACATACTATCGCTAAGAACATAATTGTACACATTGATTCCAGTTCTTGATAATGGACTTACAAAATCTTTATCAAAAAACTTTAAGTAATTATCGTAAATATCAAATTCTGCATACAAATCTTTAATAAAAGTGTTCACACCATCTCCTGTACCTAAACCAGAATTTTTATTAGCTGTCGTAATTTCTTTGTATTTTTTTTGCTGATTATCCCCATAAACTTCACTCAACGTTTCATTGATGAAAATGGGTAAAAATGTCTTACCCGAGATATTAGACGTATCAATCTGCTTGAAAATAAACTCCATTCCTTTGAACACTTTACTATTCATAAAGGCAGAATCTATAGTATTCAAATCAAATTCTACTTTTTCATACTTATCATATTGATATTGTTTGAACATTTTGAGACCATTCTTTCTTCTTCTTTCCCAAATTTTTCTCAAAATATATAAAGCAGGATTATTCTTTTTAGAAGTTTTTCCATTGTAAATAACCACTTCTTTTAATTCGGTTCCGGACTTCAACTGAATTTTCAACCCCGTATTTAATCCAGGTTTCAATGCTATTTCTTTCTTTTCATACCCCACAAAAGAAACTACTAGAGTAGCGTAATTTCCTTTAGACTCAAAATAGAAATTTCCATTTTCGTCTGTAATTACACCCTCACTAGAGTTTTTAAATACAACATTAGCAAAAGCAACCGGAACACCTGATTCGTCAATCACTTTCCCACCAACCTTTGTTTGTGAAACAACTACAGAAGTAATAAATAAAAAGAATATTATAATTTTTGTTTTCATAGTAAAAAAAAACTTCATCAGAGAGTACTGATGAAGTTTCAAATATAGTAAGTTAATTGCTATTTATACATAACTTTTTTTACCGCTTTGATTACATCTTGCGCATTAGGTAACCACTCTTTTAATAAAGCTGGAGAATAAGGCGCTGGTGCATCAGCAGTTGTAATTCTTTGAATTGGCGCATCTAAAAAATCAAAAGCTCTTTCTTGAACCATATAGGTAATTTCAGAAGCTACGGATGCAAATGGCCAAGCTTCTTCTAAAACCACTAAACGATTTGTTTTCTTTACCGAATTAATGATGGTATCATAATCCATTGGACGAACCGTTCTCAAATCAATAATTTCACAAGAAATACCTTCTTTCGCTAATTCTTCTGCGGCAGCATAAGCTTCTTTAATTATTTTCCCAAAAGAAACGATAGTTACATCACTTCCTTCTCTTTTAATATCCGCAACACCTAATGGAATAGTATACTCTCCTTCAGGCACTTCACCTTTATCACCGTACATTTGTTCAGATTCCATAAAGATTACTGGATCATTGTCACGGATGGCTGATTTCAATAAACCTTTTGCATCGTAAGGGTTTGATGGCACTACCACTTTTAATCCAGGACAGTTAGCATACCAATTTTCAAAAGCCTGTGAGTGAGTAGCTGCTAATTGACCTGCAGAAGCCGTTGGACCTCTAAATACCATTGGCATTGGAAATTGACCGGCTGACATTTGGCGCATCTTAGCTGCATTATTAATAATTTGATCAATCCCTACTAATGAAAAGTTGAAGGTCATAAATTCCACAATTGGGCGATTCCCATTCATAGCCGAACCTACTGCAATTCCAGCAAAACCCAATTCAGCAATTGGTGTGTCAATAACACGTTTGGGTCCGAATTCATCTAACATTCCTTTTGAAGCTTTGTAAGCCCCATTGTATTCTGCTACTTCTTCACCCATTAAATATATCGATTCATCGCGACGCATTTCTTCGCTCATCGCTTCACAAATAGCTTCTCTAAACTGTATCGTTCTCATGAAATTAATTTCTTTGAATTATG
>CAZDAR010000103.1:0-4164 GCA_964503665.1 uncultured Flavobacteriales bacterium | reverse complement strand
CTTAATTGCCGAATTCCGTTACGAATCGTTGTTTTTAACTCTCTCATAACGGTTTCGGGCTTGGCGAAGGTGGCGATTTGACCACAAAACTTCCTACGAAGCACCGAACTTTAAATTTACGAAAAACAGTCTTACGAAGCACTGAACCGCCACTTTTGCCAAACCCGTGTGTTACCGCCAGTGGTTCTGTCTTATGTGCTACTGTCCACTGTGCTTCCAGTGTTATTATTCTCCGCTTAACTGTCCCTGAAAAACGATTTTTTCTGTCGGCAAATTAGCAGTCGGGAAAGATTTAATTTTTGCGAAGCGAGGGAATTTCCGTCTACAGTGCGATGGATTTTGGCATAGCTTTTTGTTTGGGGGTCGGTTTTAGCTTTTTGCCGCCCACAGGAACGAGGACGGCAATGTGCTAAAAGAGTGGCGGTTCAAAAAGTATGACAAAATAAGGGACGTATTTTTATATTAAAATTTACTATTTTAATATCTGAACTTTCTTTGTGATTATTTTGTCCGTTATAATAGCTTGCATTATGTAGATTCCAGAAGGAAAATCAGCCACATTAATAACTTCTAGTCCTTCGTTCGTTTCGATTGATTTTAACGTTTTACCCTGTACGTTAATTAAGTTTAATGTTATTTTATTTTCACTATATGGAAGCGAAACAAGAAATTTATCATTTGTTGGATTAGGATAAATTTTCATTTCTAACTCAGATTCAATATTTTCTTCTATATCAGTTGTTGCCATTTTTCCTGACCCTGTCCCAAAATAAATTATTTTATTATTTTCTAACCAGGTACTTGGGTTACAAGTTCCAGCACCAGCAACTAATTTTACTCTGTAAGTAGTATTATTTGCTAACGTAAGTCCTTTTGACTGGGCAAAAGCTTTTAAATCAAATATTCCAAGTATTTTCAAGTTATATATTTCTTCTAATGTTAACCATCCCATGGCTTCTGTTCCAGTTAACACGCCATTAAGCCTTTTTTGAACTGAAACAAAGTATGTTTCATTGCACGAAATGCTCTGAGGAGCATAAAGATTTATACTCATCGTATTTGGATCTCCATAATTATATGTGGTCGCATCAACTCCATTTATTTGATAGGTGTTGTCTACATTTAAACAAGGAGTAATGTAAATTATTTTTACTGATTCTGTCCAAGGATTGTTAGCAGCAAGTTTAATCCTGTAGTATTTATTGCACCCTAAGTCAAAGTTTTTTCTTTTGCAAAGATCTCTAATATCATATCTACCAACACTATAATAGTAAATATTGTTTTGAGAGTCATAAGAAACATGCTGTTTCCATTCTGTAATTTCAGTTCCAAATCCATTTCCATTTGAATTACACTCTTGGATAGAAACAAAATAAAAATTATCGCAGAATTTACTTGCCGAACCATCTAAAATAATTTCTTTTCCGTTATCAATGTTTATTGGGGCTGGAAAAGTATTGCTTTGATTATTTAAAGTAAATGAAATAATATTTGAACAGGGACTAGTATATATTACTTGAATTTTATCTGTCCATGAAGGTCCCGTTGCAAGCTTAACTCTATAATATTTACCATACCCTATTGTAAAGGAATTTTGCTGGGCAAAATTTTCAACGTCATAATATGAAATAAAATTACTTTCACTCGTTGATAGCCATTTTGAAATTTCAGTTCCGAATCCCACACCATTTGAATAACATTCTTGTAAAGAAATAAAATAACTATTATTACAAGTAGTTGTAGCGGTTCCATCTAATATTATTCTTGATTTCCCATTGTTGTACGGAATAGTTATTGCCGTTGGCCAGTTAGTGTTATTTTGTCCATTAATTTTAAAACTAATATTGCTAGTACAAGTGGTTAAGTAAATATATTGGTTTGTTTCAGTCCAAGGACTACCACCATCCAGTTTCACTCTGTAATAATTACCTGTTGTTAGCGTAAGTCCTTTGGATTGAGCAAAAGCGGTGATATTAAATTTGTTAATATTTGCAACATCACTGGATGTTAGCCATCCCATTGCTTCGCTACCAGTCAAATTGCCATAAATGTCTGATTTTTGAATAGAAAGAAAGTATGAATGATTGGGCATGTAACTTTCAGAACCATCAAGATATATTGGTAGAGAATTTACAAACGGAATATTAATTGGCGATGAAGGAATATAACTTTGTTGTTTATTTATTGTAAATACTGGATTTGGTGTAGAGTGATTGCTCCTTTGATAGACCCTTACATAATCAATTTCCATTTCATTTGGAAAATTTGGTAGAAGATTCAAGTCGTAGGGAGTGTATAAGTCATTATGCCCAGAACCCACTTTCAAACGCATTGCAACATTCGGGATGATGCTAGTTTGATCTGTTTCGACCCGAACGGGAATATTGTTAATATACCATACCAATTTATTAGGTTCCCATTTTAAACCGTATGTTACCCATGTATCACCAAATGTTTGACCAGGAATTGCATAAACCCATTTTGAAATTGCTTGATGTGTAGAATAGCTCGGAGATGTTTGAAAGTGATTTGTCATAACTAATCCATCCCCAGTTCCAAATTCAAAAACATCTAATTCATTCCATTTACTTTTAGAATTTGGTTCACCGAAAAGCCAAAATGCTGGCCACATTAATTGACCTTTGGGATTTTTACACCTTATTTCAAAATACCCATATTTCCAAGTTCTGCCCGTTTGGGGTAATGTATCTAATGTACAAGGGTCGGAATTAATCATTGAACTTGTGTAATGTTTCTGTACATAATTTCCTGTAGCAGTGTAATCTTCTTTCTTTGTAATCAATTTTAACGTGCTTGAAGTTTGAATATAATTCGCATCACGATTATAAAATGGGGAACCGGGATGAGCATTTCCCCAGCAATAACCATTTTTCCACATAGGATTTTTGCTGCCAGTAAAATCGTCTTGGAAAACTAAATTCCAACCGGCTTTAACAGCAGGGTTCGTTAGTGGTTGTAAATTTACATATTGGTTCTGAGCATATGCAATCTCTGTACAAGAGTATGCATGTATTATGCAAAGACTTATTAAGGAAGCAAATCGATTCATTCGGAACTATTTTTTTGCAAAGGAAAACCCTTCTCCTGAATAAATCAATTTATGTGTAGCGACTTTATGTAAGTAATTTTTTTATAAAAAAATGTTGCAACAAAACTTTATACCACAAAATTAGTTCGTTAATAAATCGGCTTGAATTTCGGAAAGCACAATAACATTCAAACTTTTAGGGTAGAAATTGACAAATTTAGACAACATTTCTTTGCTCAATTCTCTTTGCTCACCATCAATAGTCATCTTCTCTTTTAAAAAGATGTCATAACAATGATTTAGTTCATTTAATTTTACACAAATCAGGAAATCTTCAAAACAGAATTTTGCTGCTTTTCTGACATCATGAATATAATAACCACTAATTGTGGTTCGCCTATTCTTCTTACGGTTCTCTTTTTTTTGTGACATAGATAGAACGATTATTTGTTTTTAAACTGGTATAGGTTACAGTTTTCAGAATGATAGATCAGAGTGTAATTGTCCAGTAGTGTTTGTTTTATTTTCTGATTACAAGAATCTGTTTTTAAATCTATATTTCCCAATACAAAAACGTAATCAATTTTTATGGGCGAATTTTGGGTGTTACTTTTCCATTGTGAGCATGATTGATTATCTATACTCATATCACCAAATAGAGTATTTGGCATTGAATTTTCATTCCATTTCAGAGGGAAATAACCAGTCCCACATTCATAGTTTTCCAAAATTATCATTGGCTTATCAATGCCTAAATAGTTAGAGAAGTGTCCATATAACCAATTATCTGAATAATTTAGAGGAAGAACTATACTATTGGGGAGTATATGGTTAGATGCATTATTGCACTCAATAGCGACTTTGTTTAATCCTTTTGTTGCTGAAGTGTAATAGACATTTAATTTAAAATGGCAATATAATACAGCCGCAACCACTAATAAACTATACCATTTTTTTAAATTCTGTGTTGAAAGCCATATTATTAAAAAAATAAAAAATAACAATCCAAGTCTCACGGTTACATAACCCGCTGACCCATCTGAATCAGGCAATTTGAAATATAAAAAAAGAATGGCAATAGATGCAAATAGCCAAACATCTGAAATTCTAATTAC
>CAZDAR010000102.1:0-4350 GCA_964503665.1 uncultured Flavobacteriales bacterium | reverse complement strand
AACACGAGTATATACGCAATAATTAAAATTAATAATTTAAAAATGAGAATACAATTAGTAGGAGGGATAACGAATGTAAGTAATTACGTTAATTTATTCGCTCGTGCAGAAATGGAGGCTTATTGCATGGATGGAGTAACGGAGGTCGTAAATCCTTGCAATTTACCGCACAATCACGATAAGACGTGGGAGAGTTACATGGTTGAATGCCTTAACTCAATCAATACCGTGGACGCTATTTTTTTACTTCGAGGGTGGCAGGCATCTGATGGTGCAAGATTGGAATATGCTTATGCAACAAAAAACAAAAAAACTATTTATTTCCAAAAATAGGTTTTACCTACATTTACAACTTATCATAACGCTTTCCAAAGTCCTGAAATAGTGGAAAACAATTTTATGAAAATGTTTGAGAAATATCCTGTAACAAAGCCAATAAGCAACCAAACCCACCATTTTGAGCGTTTGGTTTTTTCTTCTTGTCTAATTTGCGTTCTATTCGTTTTTTCGGCTTGTTTTGTCGTATCTCTGACTGTTTTATTGGCTTGAAGTATATTTGTTCGTTCAGTTTTATTTTCTTGTCTTAAATCAACTCTTTTCGTTTTCTCTGTAATTCTAATAGTATCACGAATGTATTTATATTCAATTTTTGTCCTTTGGTTTTCAATTTTCATCGAGTCTTTGATGAATTTAAGATATTGTTTGAATTGCTTATCGGTCAAACACGTATCAGGCTGGATATATGTAGGTCGTGGAATAGATGTATTTGTTGCCACGTGCTTTGTTGCCGTGCAAGAAGTAACAAAAAATAATATGAAAACAATCTTTTTCATAGAAATGTTTTTCTAAAATCAACCAATCTATTTAGCCACCCTTTTAAAAAAATAGAGTTTTTCCCGACGGCAATCTGTACAAAATAATCACGACGGCAATCGCAAAGATATTGGGCAAAGTTATTAATCCCCATGTGTTTTATATTATCGTCAAATTTTGCTTTTGATTTTTGACCCCAAACGCCGTCCGCTGTTGTTCCGATAGATTTTTGAAGTAGTTTTGTAGCTCCTCCAACACCCGAACCCCACGACCAAGACGAAAGAATACACAATAACAGTTCGTTATCCGTTATTTTCTTCATCGGGTCGTAATAACCTTTAGAAAATATAACAAACCAATCGGCATCGTTCATTTCAAAAAAACGTTTGTCATTGTCCTTTCCAAAAAAAGAAACCCATGTTTGATATGTTATACCTTTATTCGTGTGATAACCTCTAATCCCCTTGTAAGATGTAGGGCATGGATATTTACTTGCAGAATCATTTGTGTGTCTGCTTAATCCGCCCTCCCATTTCTTTATGAAATTCGTTAATTTAATTTGCTCCGCTGTCATAATTTCTCCTTTACCTCTTGATTTACACTCAAAACTTTCAATGCCGTTTTTTTGAAAATAGAAAGAGTATTTTTTACGTTTTTAATTATAGTTACACCCGTTAAAAAATAAACGTGTTCATCAATACTGTCGACCTCCCAGCTTATGAATATCAATAAAAATGTAGCCGTTAATGTGTAATGAAATGGAAAATCGTTTTTCCAATAAAACAATAGTAAATCAAAAATAAAGTGGTCGATTAAAAACACAAATCCAATCACGAAAATAAATATGCAGAACTTGGAAATAAATCCAAGACGTGTCTTTTTTGATTGAATTTCTTCCCTTGTTTCCTTACCCTCTTTCCTTGCTTTAACCCTTGCACAATACCGTCCCAGTCCCGTGTCGATTATCATTAAAAAAAAGTACATAGCCGTCATAAATGCAACGGCAATTAGATTTGATGCGGACAATACGGTCATTATAAAAATAAATTTTTTAATCATTTTTTAAAATATTTTATTCTGTTTCAAAATTAACATTTTCCGTTGATATATTTGGAAATTGCTCTTTAAATTCTTCTATATTTTCTTGTTCATCTAACCAGTCTAAATAATCTTGTGGTGGGTTGTCATGCCACGTCCAACCGTCAATTGATTGCTTGTTATTTTCATCTAAAGTGTAATTAGCATTTGAAACTTTATTTGCTTCAAACCACACGTATTCTATTTTCTTGTAAAATGCCATATCTTAATTTATTACTGTCCAAGTGTTAGAAGTTTGCGTTAAATAATCCGCAATATCAATATAGCCTAAGCCCTGAATGTACGTTTCAAAATTAGCGTAAACCGTAGGGTTAAGTGAAAGAATTTTTCCTGCAGTCTTATCCACCGCATCAATTGTTTCTTTAACTCCCGACGGTATTAAATTAGGGTAGTTATTAACTCCTGTTTTGAAATCAATATCAGTCTGTCTATTGTGGAAAATAATTACCTCTACAATAGCCCTCTCTCCACTTTGTAGAGCATTGCTCCAGCTTAAATTTTCTGAGTTTTTAAATTCATACTGCGTTACTTTTACTGTGTTAAATGGATAAGTACCTAAAAAGTGTGTTTTTGATAGAAAATCAATAATAAGGCGTTGACTGTTATTATTAAATGAAGTAGCGTTAGAAATAAATAGTTCAAAACATCTATCAACAGCTACCACTCCATCATTAGGTATTCCGCTGAAATCTAAGTTAGATATATCCTGATTGAAAAATGAATTATTGTACAAAAATTTTCTTATATTACTTACCTTGCTCCATTGCCAAGAAGCTATGTTTGTGGGATTTATTTTTGTACCCATAAAAGCTTCATTCATTCTTATGCCATTACTGAATTTTGGTATATCAGTAGCACTACAAGTCAAATCATTACAATTAAAAAATGAGCCTTCAAAAGATGTCCATTCAATATCACCCCATTGTTTAATTTCTTTTATCTTTAATCGTTCAGAACCATTATTGAAATAAATACGTGGAAATAATCCGTTCACCTCAACATCATAACGAGTATTTGCACTTGGAAAAGTAATTGTTAAATTACCAGTTTGACCTACAAAAGTCTGTCCGTCTGATGTTTTCACGTTGTAATTGTAACCTGTTCCAGTAGTTGGAATAGTAAATTTATTATCCGAACCGCTCTCAACCTCCATAATGAAAGGTCTGAAAGCGTTGTATGAACCAAAAAAATAAAAATTTTGCACTGCCATTATTCTGTCATTTTATATTCCGCAAAAGATGCCGTTGTACTTCTCTTAAAATAGTATGTTGTTCCAGAAATTGGCGTAAATGGATAACTAATAGCACCGTATGTTACACCGTCAGTAGATATTGTTAACGTACCTATTCCAGTTCCTGACCCACTCGCAAATGTAGCAATATTTCCAGCATTTGCAACCGCAGTTATGTCTGCATTTCCTGTTAAAAATTGCAATGTCCAAGTTTTGGTATCTGGCGGAATGTTAACTTCCACCGTTGCAACACCTCCCGAAACAGAACTTGATAATGGCGTTATTGGTGAGCCGTTTTGGTCTTCGATTAGAATGTTTAGCGCATCGCCACTTGGCAAATCAGCCGTGTACGTGCCGTCAATAGATATTGGAGAGTTAGGACATGAACCACCGCCTCCTCCAATAGCAGGAAAGAACCATGTCGCGCCCTTTGGTGTTTCTACCGAACCACCGAACAACGATACACTATTTTGTTGACGTTTTGAAAGTATTATCCTAACCTCCGTTTTCCTTGCTCCAGCGTTATACGTTATGTCCTCCGTATTTTCATTGTCCAGCACACACTCGTATATTTTCTTCTCTTGCAACGTATTACTCGGATTATGGTCTGTCATGCGCCATATAGCGGTGTGCATTGTTAGTTTGTGAAGTCTATTAATATGGCATTCGGTAGCAGAATAGTGATGCAGTTGATACGTATCTTTACTCTTAACGTACACTACTCTATTTTCATTCATTACACTAAAATCACTCTCTGAAAATACCTTTGGTTGCCATTCTCCAAAGAAACCACGAAAACGATAACTGTCCTCAAATCCGCTATCCGTGTAATTTATGGTTTCATTTTCCCATAACGTTTCAAAATTGAATTGACATAACGCCCTAACGGTTCCCTTTGCATTGTCTGGTGTGTATTCTTCAAAAATATAATGCCCTATTTCGTCCGTAAACGTCATTCCAGCAATTGTGTACTCTTTTTCCACCGTGTAGCACCCCTCGCCGTGATTTATTATGTAATATCTGCAATTGAAAACAAATGCACGAACTAAGTTATCAAACGGAAATCCAGCGTTATAATCAACACCTACATTTGTCAACAAAACACCGTCCTTGTAAATCTTGAATACACACGTATCCGTATCGGTTGCCAATTTATGCGCAACGCCTATAATGTCGTTGTATAATAAGTCATCTTTGTCCGTACTTGC
>CAZDAR010000101.1:0-4648 GCA_964503665.1 uncultured Flavobacteriales bacterium | reverse complement strand
GAATTACATACACATTTCATTTTTTTAAAATTTTAATAATTAATACTTTTTTTTTTAACAATCACAATCACACTCGCACTCCAACACCGACAAATCAAAATCGATTGATACAGCGGACAAATTACCGTCTATTATATCTTTTATCGCTCCATTTTCTGTTTCCACTCCAAATATAGGGTGCGGAAATTCGGTAATAGAACTATCAATGCCTAATGGGTAACGAACCGATTTTATAAAACTATTCGCCCATAAGGACAAAATTTTAGTTCTATTGTCAATCGTCTCTTTGCTTACCCATTGCGCCCTATCCATGTCGGCCACAAAAAACAATCTAATGTTATTCCATATTTCATTTTCCGTGCGTGAACCGTTTATAATTTTTTCAATTCCAGCAGGAAAATTAAGCCAAACGAATGGTACTTTATCCTTGTAATCGTGGCTATACAGTAACCACTCCGAAGATGTTACCATTCGTGAACCTATGAAGAATGGTGTGTCAGGCAATTTAACAACAGAATTTAATGTTACGTTGCTATTCATTACCCTTACCGTGTTGAATTCATCACTTATTTCAATTATAGGAGATGGAACACCGTCAATGATTAAGTGCTGGAATAATTTAAGCCACTTGAAATTACATACCTCTACAATGTTATCTACTCCATCGGGAATGACGGATAATACTTTTAACTCTCTATTTATTTTAGAAAGTATTTCCGAAATGTGATCATCTATATATTTCATCTTTTAGTAGAATATATAATTTTTGTCAATCCCTGCAAAATTGGAGTAATTCGCACGCATATAAATCTGTAACGACTTCCATCCCTGAACTGCTTCATTATACCGAAAAGTATCAATGCTTTGAAACGTTTCGACTGTTGAAGTACTCGACATCTTAGCAACCCGACCATTCTCTGTTGCCAGCGGATAATTGTTTTGTTGGTAATCCAAATAAACAAACACCTTAACAACGTCAATTATTGACGTGCTAAGGTATCTGCCATTAAGTAGTGGTGCGAAAAGTGGCGCATAAATAGGATTAATCGGGTCTATTGAAAATTGATTAAATAAATCGACACCCATTAGTTTAATTAATGTCTTTTTTTCAAAATTATTCAAATCATTTTCAACAATCGAATCTCGACCATTTACAGCAGGGAATGATACTTCAAACATTCCCCTAAAATCACTCCTATTTAATATAACGCCCACTTTATAAATTGTTTAGTTATTACTTAACCTCTTTCGCCCAACCTTGTGAAATTAAATAGTCCGCCTTAGTTACGTGTGGTTCAATAATGTCGCCAACGTTATAATGGTTTCCTACTTTTTTTAAGATTTCAACTTTTTTTCGCTCGCCATAGAAAAATTTAGTTCCTACTTTGATTGATTCGTTTACAGCAGATGCATCAAACTTGATAGCTACTGCTTCTTTTTCTTTTGCCATATTCTTGTTTTTAAATTATTTACTATTCTCCTCCACCTGAACCAGCACCAGCACCATTTCCTCCACAACAGCAATCATCACCATTGTCAATGTCGGTCAAAATAGTTGAAATGTCATCGTAGATGATAGACCCTCTCAATGGTGCAGGTAAATAACCGTTGGCAAACGTTTCTAATTTTCTTGAAACTAAGTTTTTATCCCCGTCATCGCCACTTAAGTATTCCATGTAAACAGCTTGCTCGGAAATAACACCTGTATAGTTGCTCAACACTCCGACAAGTAATTTCCCTGCTGGAATAAGTGGGTCGAATTTAACAGTAACCTCGTCAACTTTAGAACCGTCTGGAGATGCAAATGGAACAACTAAGTAACCTCCTTTTTTGTCTTTTGTTGTTTTTAAACGATAAGACCAAACGGTGTTCAAACGTGCTACTATCTGACCCATGTGTCCTCTTGCTCTGATTTGAGTTGCGCCAGCCAAGATAGCATCATAAGTGTTTGGACAAGGGGTGTTGTTCAATATATCGGCAGTTGTTCCAGATGGTGTTACCCAAGCAGAAGCTTCTGTAATAATGCCATGTGGTTGGTTGTTCAACCCCGTTCCTATCAAAAATCCATTCGCCATTTTGTTGTTAATCAACTCGTATGCGTGTTGTTGAAAGTCTTGTACAGCTTCTCGTACGTGAAATAAGAAACGAGTGGTAACTTTCCAACGCTCTGCCACCTCAGCAGTCTTTCTTTGGAAAGTCTTCCATTCAGCATCAATAAGTGGTTTTTCTGTTCCCTCAGCCAACCATACAGCATCACCCTCTTCGTTTTGTCGTGCAGTCCAGTAGATGTTCTCAGTTCCCGATTGAGTTATAACTCTGATGTCTTCCATAATTGAGGAACTCAATTTAGGTGCGGAGTATATAGTGTTATCAATGAAATTTCCAAATAATGGAGACCAAACGCCGTTACCATTACCGCCACCAATCGGAACGATATTAGCAGTCGTCATCAATGCAGCCGATTTGTTGACTTCATTTAAAATCTCAGAAGATTTCAATTCCACCTTGATTTTTGAAGGAGTTCCTTCATCTTCCATTGATTTCTTCTGTTCCAAAAATAACTTAATCAATTCAGGTGCTTCTTTCTCTTCGACTGAAACTCCAGCTTTTTCAGCAGATGCCTTAATGGCTAACGCTAAATTTTCCATGATTTTTTGTTGAGACTCAAACGATTTTGTAATCTCACTTTTGAACGCATCTAAATCCTCTTTTGAAGATTTGTTTTTGATAGCCGTTTCAAAATCATTTTTAAGTTGAACGTTGTAATCATTCTGCAACTTCAACTGTTCGTGCGCTTCCATCTCGTTAAACGCACTTTCTTCAATTCCTTTTTCTTTTAGGAAGTCTTTAAAATTTTTCATTCTTTAAAAAATTTAGTTAATAAAATTTGATAATTGTAATTTGTTTTTTTGAGTGTTGTTTAACGGCTCGGATTTGTTTTTTCGAGTGCCATTCGACGGCTCGAAATTTTTAACGTATAAAGTAGGAGTGATGCTGTTGGCGCCAAACAACACCGCACTTCCCTCTATTTTCTTTGCTTCTGAAACCACCCAAAAGTAACCCTTTTCCATGGCTACTTCTGGATTTACAGCTTCTTTTAATTTTTCATTAAAAAAATCCATTTCCTTTTGGTCGTCCTCATCGTACATCGCCAATGATAGATTAATGTAACGCATTCCAACGCTATGCTCGTGTACATCTCCATTAACGTAACGCTTGAACATTTCAGGATTGTCATTTTTGTTAATCAGAAAAGTATTTACATTTGCGACCGTTTGAAAATCAACATCCAATCCTAAATCTTTAAAATTCATTATTTCGTTGCTTTGCTTTGCTTTGCTGTCAATTATATCTTTAAAACTTCTGCCGTGGCTTTCGAGGTGATACGTATGCGGATTGTCTTTAACGGTCTTATTCCAGATTGTTGCCGTATGCAAATCCATGTAATTGTCAATAATATTCGTGGTATTGATTACCGCTTTAACTTCTATTGTATCGCTTGAAATAGTTTCAATTAATGGGTTAATTTTATTTTTTAAAACAACTCCCTCAATTGAGGAATTACTTTTAAAGATTTGTTTCTTTATAAAATTAATTTCACGAATGTTTTTTTTGACATAACGTGTCAAATCCATTTTGTCAGTGAATTTCTTGTCGGGTAGCTCTTTTAAAAAATAGTCCATTATATATTTTTTATTCTCTATAAATCACAAATTTATATAAAAAATCTATATATTTGACAAATAAATAAAAAAAAATAAATTATGGGATTTTTTAGTGGACTTTTTGGAGGAAATAAATCAACGGACGCATTCACGCAACCAATAATAATAGATAACACAAATTATCAATCGGTAATTAGCGGAATATTAAACGCATACACTGCTGGTAACAACGAAGTAAAGGATTACGTTACTACGTATGAAATGAAAGAAAACAAACTATTTGAAACAACACCTGAATTGAATATCGTGATAAACAAGGGTGCTTCTTTATTTTCAAACGGGAGCTGGAAAATGTTTAACTTGAATGGAGAAGAAATCGAGAAACACGAAGTTTTGGATTTACTTAAAAAACCTAACGTTTTGCAAAATAAAAATGAATTCTTGCAACATTCTTATTTGTTTTATTCCATTTATGGAAATTCAATGATTTTCGCAAACAAAGCAACAAAGGAAAGTTTGCCAGCACAACTAAATTTGCTACAACCACCACTTGTTAGAGTAATCAAGTCGAATAAGTATTACAGACAATTGAAGCTGAAGAATATGATTGAACGTTATGAATTGTTTGAAAACAGAAATGGACGTGAACAAGTTCTTGACAGATTTGAAGTTGATGAAATTATTCATATCAAAAATAACAATCCAGATGATTTCTTCATGGGCAAAAGTCCATTGATTGCAATACACATGCCGATAACAAACATTCGTTTGGCAAGAGGGTATGTTAATGCTGACTATTCTAAGAAAGGAGCAATGGGAGGATTGTTTCCAGAGATTCAAAAAGATGCTGGTGGAGCGTTACCCGTTGCTCAAAAAGATATTGATGAATTAGAAAAGTTATATTCAGAACACACGCACGGAACAGCAGATGCACAGAATAAAGTGATTATTGCCAAAAAGCCAATGAAATTTGTTCCATTTTC
>CAZDAR010000100.1:0-4876 GCA_964503665.1 uncultured Flavobacteriales bacterium | reverse complement strand
GAAACAAATGACATCCATTCTTCGCTTTTTCCCTTCATTTATACTACATTTGTTTAAAATAGTCGCATGAAGTTTTTTTTGCATTTTCCTTTTTTAATCCTATTTTTCATTCAGGTAATTATAGCCTTACTCTTAAAGAATGACGTTATTTTCCTAGCGACAGCCGTAAAGTTAGGTTTATTCTCAACGGCTTTTTATAGCGTTTGTATACTACTTTATGCATTCGCATTACTTCCACGAAAGTTGGTGGTGCCCTTAGGATTACTTTCAGGACTGATTATTCTAACGACATTTTTAAAAGTGTATTTACACGTGGAGTGGTTGAATTGGTCAGTTATTCTTCTCCTTCATTTCATTCAAATTCAATTATTTTTATTTTTGTTGATTCGAAATGTGAAAATGAAGTGGAGCGTGATGGCTGTTGGAACAGCATTATTTCTGTCGCTATTAATTCAACTATTAAGTCCAATTAATATTCCATTTTCAATACTTGTGATACTTTTGAGTGGCTATACTTTATTAATAGTGATCTCTCTAATTTCTAAAAATACCGTTTATGAAAATTAAATTACATGTCACTTTACTTTTGCTGTTTACTTTCCTTACAGTAAATGCACAGACTTTTCAGGGCGATTGGTATGGAAAATTGGATGTTGGCGTGAAATTACCGCTTATTCTTCATGTGCAGCAAATCAAGAAAAACAAATACGATTGTCAAATTGATAGTCCTTCTCAGAAGAGTTTCGGACTGAAAGCAGCTGTTGTCAAGGTGAAAAAAGATAGCATATTCATGGAGTTTAAATCGCTAAGTGCTACCTATCGAGCTAAAGCGGTAGAGGGAGGTTTGAACGGCACTTTCACGCAATTTGGCGCTTCTTATCCATTGAACTTAGTACCAGATAGTGCTGCTATTGCGCCACCTAAACGTTTACAACAAGTCAAAGCACCTTTTCCGTATAACGTCGAAGAAGTCACGTTTAAAAATGAGAAAGACAATGTGACACTTTCTGGAACCTTGACTTATCCAAAGGTAGGAACCAGTTTCAAAACGGTCATTTTAGTGACAGGTTCGGGGCCACAAGATCGAAATGAAGAAATGCTCGATCACAAGCCTTTTTTAGTGATTGCCGATTATTTGACCCGCAACGGTATCGCCGTACTTCGCTACGATGATAGAGGTGTAGGGAAATCGACAGGATCTTTTAGTAAATCGACTATTTACGATTTTAAACGAGATGCGAGTTCAGCGATTGCTTATTTGAGAACGCGTTCTTTTGTGAATCAAAAATATGTGGGTATTATTGGTCATTCGGAAGGTGGAATGATTGCTGAAATGTTAGCTGCAGAAGAACCTCGAATCGTGAATTTCGCCATATTTTTAGCTGCTCCAGCAGTTCCATTGGATTCGTTAATGGTACAACAAAATCGAGACGTTTTAGCTTCTTCTAAGATGACGGAAGAAGAAATTGATACCTATATTCAAGGTATGGAGGTTCTATATAAACGTTTAAAAATAGACGATAATTGCAATCAAGCATGTTTACTCGAATTGATGAAAGAGAATTTCGCTGATTATGATAAAAACCCGATGCAATATTTAGGCATGGCAACGCAGTTAAGCAGTGATTGGTTTCGTGAGTTTTTGCGTTTTGAACCAGCGACTTATTTAGAGAAAATCACTGTGCCAGTTTTAGCATTGAACGGTAATAAAGACGTGCAAGTGAAAGGCGAGCCGAATTTAAAAGCCATCAGTATTGGACTCGATAAAGCGGGAAATAATAACTATCAAACGATTTTATACCCGAACATGAATCACTTGTTTCAGCCGTGTGAAACGGGAGCAGTGAGTGAATATCAAGACATAGAAATTACCTTCTCCGAAAAAGCGTTGAAGGATATTACCAATTGGATTTTAATAGTAGGAGAATGATACAAGAAGCAACATTTGGAGCTGGCTGTTTTTGGTGTGTTGAACCGTGTTTCGATTCATTAAAAGGCGTTATTAGTGCAAAGCCAGGTTACACAGGCGGAACAACCTTAAACCCGACGTATGAAGAAGTGTGTACGAGAACGACAGGTCACGTAGAAGTCGTACGCGTAGTATTCGACGATACGCAAATCAGTTTTACCGAATTATTAGAGATATTCTGGTCGGTTCACAATCCCACGCAACTCAACCGCCAAGGAAATGACATCGGCGAACAGTACCGTTCTGTGATTTTTTATCATAACGACGAACAAAAACGCGTGGCAGAAGAACAGTTACAAAAACTAGCACAAGCGAAAGTGTGGAGCGACCCCATCGTAACAGCCATCGAACCGTTGTCAACCTATTATCCCGCAGAGAATTACCACAGTGATTATGCTGCCTTACATCCTGATAATCAGTATTGCCAATTGGTAGCACGACCAAAAATTGAGAAGTTTAAAAAAGCGTTTGGAGAAAGGTTGAAGTAGTGTCGTTAAAATGATTAAAGAATATAGAGCATATGTTGATGCTCTATTGAGTACAATCGAAGCTAATTACTTAAATTATTAGTAAGCGATAAATTGTAAATATTATATGGACATAATTAGAAAACAAGCAACATTGTTCTGGCATAATGCAGATGATAAATCAGATTATTCATATAATTATGAGCCTGTAATTTCTTCAATTCGGATTAAAATATTAGATTATCATAAAATTGTGCACCGTGTAATATTTATGAACGAGTTACAATTAATTATTAAGAAAATCTATGAAAAGCATTTAATAGAGTGTTTGAATCCAGAAAATTGTGAAAAGAACGCATTTTATGAAAACTTACTTTTTTTCATAAATGAAGACATTCAACAATTAGAATCACAAATTTCAAGTGCAGATTTCACACCTGAAGAAGCGATTGAAGTAAATAAGCTATCTACAGAAATCATAGATAGAATAAAATCACTCCAATTAGGTCATGAGATTATATACGAAGATGTAATTAAAGAGATTAATGAAATGAAAGAGTTTTTATTTTTAAATAAAAAGAATTGGGTTCAGATACTTTCAGGTAAATTAACAGAAATGATTGCTAGTGGAATAATTTCAGAAGTAACTGCAAAGGATTTGGTTCGATTTGGAACAAGTACATATCATGATCTTTTTAAATAAAATCCTCTAACCCTTAAATAAACAATCATATGAAATTTCTACTTTTATTCATATTACAATTTTTTATTTTCAATCAAATTTTCGCTTTAAATCCAGATAAATATTATCAGATTACTCCTGACTCACTTGGATTGATTTACGAGTCAAAAACTATTCTAACTCCGGATAGTGCGAGCATCCAACTTTGGCATATTAAACCATCGAATGAAACAGACAACGGAAATACCATTATCATTTGTTATGGTGATGCGGGAAACATGTCGTGGTGGCTAAATCAAGCAGGGATTTTAAGCCAAGTTGGATATACTGTTATACTTTTTGATTATCGAGGCTTTGGACAAAGTTCTGATTTTGATATGAATCCAGCTCAATTGTACTATAATGAATTTGCCATTGATCTTGAATCGGTTATCAGATGGACTAAACAAAATGTGAAATTTAAAAATGTTGGCATTCTTTCATATTCAATGGGAACAATTATGAGTACCCTTGCTGTACAAACTGAAACGGTGGATTTTATGATTTCAGAAGGATATGTTCTAAATCCAGAATCGATAAAAATGAAAATAAAGGAATTAAAAGGAAAAGACATTATTCTTCCGAATGACAGCAAGGAATATGAAGCGAAAATCGCTAAAATTCCGTCGCCTATTTTGGTCTTTAGTGGAACGAAGGATGTCATTACAACAACACAAGATAGCGAAAAGATAGTTTCTCAAAAACCAAATAGAAAATTAATAAAATTTGACGGAGGTCATTTAGAAGGATTTCAGACATTAACCAAAGACTATTACGGAGAAACATACATCGAGGATATCTCGGAGTTCATCAAGAAAGAATGTAATAGAAGATAAATACACTTTATGAGAGATCATTCATTACCATCTTCAGTTTATAAAAGAGTGAAAAAGTAAATGTAAAGGGCGCATATATCACTCTTTTACAAGTAGCTGTGGATAATTACGTTTCTCTTACTGATATAGCAAGATATAAAGAGGCCTCCTATGAAAAGAAAACTATCATGGAAAAAAATAATCATTGTTATCACATTGCTGATAGTCATTCCTTGGGTCTATTTTAATTTAAAATACTATACAGGAAAGCCAATTTTGACTGCTGGCCGTGAGATTGCTTTTTGTTATGAAGAGTTGACATTAAAAGATAATAATACCTTTATTGATAACACGACTTGTTATATGAATGACCGAATCAGAGGAGCTTATACGATCACGAACGACACTATTTATTTTGAAGGCTTTACTACTGATAAGACGAGTTATAAATATGGTTTAATTGAAAACAGCTTGTATGGTAAAGTATTGAATCTATATGATGCATCTGGTCACTTTGAAAAGCAACTTTCAATTACATTTAATCATTTAAAAAGATAAAATAAGCTCAAATCGACCTACGCTTTTATACTATTAGCATGTTAAGTAACCAACTATGAACAATTATAAACAAGAGATTTTAGACAAAATATGTTATACTGAACTTGTTTATGGAAGAATTAATAAGAAACTGAATCTTGCGCTTTCAAAAGACGAAATGGAAGAAATGATTTCGACCATTATCACTGAAACTAACGACGACAACTTTCATAAAATAGGGAAGAATATTTACATCACTAAGTTCATCATCAGATACAAGTCCGGCAATCGCATTGGCAGCAGCCAGCTTCATATCCTCAGTAATCTGCTTTGCACGTCCCTCAAGAGCACCCTTGAAAATTCCAGG
>CAZDAR010000099.1:0-5162 GCA_964503665.1 uncultured Flavobacteriales bacterium | reverse complement strand
GTACCCACGACTGGATTCGAACCAGCACGCACATAGTGCACAACCCCCTCAAGATTGCATGTCTACCAATTTCACCACGTGGGCAACTTAAGGTGCAAATATAACTAATTCACGCCTTATTTAATCAACTATTTAGTAGCTGAAAAATCATTTATTGTTTTTTCGATAATCGCTACACATTCCATCAGTTGTGATTCATTCATTACCAATGGTGGTGCAAATCGAATAATATTTCCATGTGTTGGTTTTGCTAATAATCCATTTTCTTTCATGGCTACACATAAATCCCAAGCGGTAGAACTATCTGGTGTGTCATTAATCAAAATAGCATTTAACAATCCTTTTCCTCTAACACTATTAATCAAATCGGTAGAAGCGATAATACGGTTCATTTCTTGGCGAAAAAGATCACCTAAACGTTGTGCATTTTCGGCTAACTTCTCTTCTTTAATGACCTCTAGTGCTGCTATTGCTACTTTAGATGCTAATGGATTTCCACCAAATGTAGATCCGTGTTGCCCTGGTTGAATCACTAACATAATATGATCATCTGCCAAAACAGCTGAAATCGGTATCAAGCCACCTGAAAGTGCTTTTCCTAAGATTAAAATATCTGGTTGAACGTTTTCGTGATGAACTGCTAATAATTTTCCTGTACGACCAATTCCTGTTTGAACCTCATCAGCGATAAACAATACATTTTTAGACTTACATAATGCAGATGCTTTAGAAAGATACCCTTCAGCAGGAACGTAAACGCCAGCTTCTCCTTGAATCGGTTCCACTAAAAATCCAATCACATTTGGATGCTCTAATGCTTTTTCCAGTTCTTCTAAATTATCATACGGTATAGAAACAAATCCTGGTGTATAAGGTCCATAATTTTCACGTGCATCTGGATCATTGGAGAAAGAAATTATAGTCGTTGTTCTACCATGGAAGTTACCATCACAAACAATTATAATTCCTTTATTCTCCTCTACACCCTTTTTCTCATATCCCCATTTACGGCATAATTTCAACGCTGTTTCCACCGCCTCAGCACCTGTATTCATGGGTAATATCTTATCGTATCCAAAATATTCCGTTGCAAATTTCTCGTAAGGTCCTAAACAATCGTTGTAGAAAGCACGAGAAGTAAGCGTCAATTTCTGTGCTTGTTCTACTAATGCATTCGTGATTTTAGGATGACAATGACCTTGATTAACGGCTGAATAAGCGGATAAAAAGTCAAAATATTTTTTTCCATCTGTATCCCAAACATAAACTCCTTCTCCTTTCGCCAAAACTACTGGAAGTGGATGGTAATTATGTGCTCCATATTTGTCTTCCAGTTGTATATAATCGTGTGAATTCATATTCTATAATTTTAAAATGTACGGTTTATATAAATAAGTGTCCGTAAAGATACTTGTTTCAGTTTGAATCTCCCAAATAAAGAGGATGCTAAAAAACGATTAAGATAAAAAGCTTAACATTTTTCACCTTTTATATTTTCATTCTTCTTTGATTGATTCCACCAACTGAGTATTTTACGAATAGCGAAATCAGGCACTAATTTAATAAAAATCAAACTGAGTTTATTTAATATTCCAGGTACTGACTCACCTTTATTTTTTAACAATATACTAACACCTCTTTTTGCGATAAACTCAGGAGTATGCATGATACCTAATCGCTTTGCCAATTTTATCTTTGAAGTTTCTAAATCGTATAAATTCGTATCCACTGCTCCAGGCAATATACAACTGACATGTATGTTTTCACTGTAAAGTTCACTTCGCATCGCTCTAGTGAAATTACGTATATAGGATTTTGACGGTCCATATAATGAAATCAGTGGATATGGCATATTTGCGGAAGTAGAAGAAACAGTCAAAATATACCCTTTCTTACGAACAATCATATCTTTTGCGAATAATTGACAGAGTAATGTGGGTGTCAAAACATGTAATTTTAATAAAGCAGTGATTTTTTGTGGCGCTACGTTCACCAATTCATCTGCAATTAGAAAACCCGCATTATTAATGAGTACTTCGATCGTTAATTGTTGCTCTTTACAAAAATTATAAACGTTTTGAGCCGCATCATCTTGTGCTAAATCAATGAAAAGTGAAACACATTTCACGCTGTATTCTTCCGCTATTTTATTTTCTAAAATGGGTAATTCCTCTTGTTGATTACTGACAATGCAGATATTATATCCTCTCTCTGCTAGTTGACGCACAAAAGCTAGTCCAATACCTGAAGAACCTCCAGTAATTAACGCATACGTTTCTTTTTTAAGATGTGAGGTCATTTTTGCGCTACATTTTGGATACATTCAAACGGTCCATTGTACATAACGGCAATACAGTGATTACAGGTGTCACAACTCGACTTTTTATAGATTTCCATTTTTAAGTTATTAATGAAATCAGGATCTTTAATTAAAACTCTAGCCATAGCAACGGCTTCAAAATTAGCATTCAAAACAGTATCTATATTTTCCTTCGACAATATTCCACCAACGTAAACAATTGGCATTTTTAAATTCGCTCTAAAGATTTTAGCCTTTTCAAGAAAATAGGTTTCTTTGAAAGGTATTGACGGAACCATCATTTTTCCAAATAGGCGAATAAAGACACCCATAATTTTACTTCCTGCATGTGCTGCCAATGTTTTAATAGGCATCACTCCACGCATCACTTCCATCGGTGCTTTACTAACAAAACCACTGCTGAGTACTAAAGCATTAACACCTAATTCTTCAAGCTTTTTGGCAATTAGCAACGATTCCTCTAGTGTAACGCCTCCTTTAACACCATCTTCCATATTCATTTTGACTAGAACAGCAATTTCATTATTGGCAGCATCCAGCACTTCTTTCATCACTTGCACCATGAAACGCATTCGGTTTTCTAATGAACCACCGTATTCGTCTTTCCGTTTGTTGACGTAAGGTGATAAAAACTGACTGATTAGATAACCGTGACCGGCATGAATTTCAACAGCATCAAAACCTGCTTTTTTCACTATCCGAACACTATCTCCAAAAGCTTTAATTGCTTCATCGATCTCATTTTGATTTATCTTTCTTGGGAAAGATGGTGCATATAAGTTGATGTGCGTGGAAGAAGAAAGCGGTCGACTACCAATCACACCACGCTTGGCCATGTTTCCACAGTGACCCAATTGAATACTAATTTTAGCATTGTGTTGATGTACTTTATCGGCTAGTTTTGTCAAGTCTGCTAATCCTTTTTCTTCAATTAACAATTGATGTGAAAAGGACAATCCACTTCTTTGCACGGCTGCATAAGCCACGGTAGTCATACCAATGCCACCTTTCGCTACTTGCTCGTGGTAATCAATTAACTGAGGTGTTATCTTATGATTCTGGCACATTCCTTCAAATGCAGCAGCACGTATCGAACGATTTCGTAAGGTTATTGGACCTAATGTAACAGGTGTAAAAAGCATGAATCCATTTTATTAAGCGTTAAAAATAGTTAAATTATAAATAGTAACTTGACGACTTACACTTCCAAAACAAAATAAATCACATCAAAAACAATAGAATGAATGCTAACCACGTTATAATAATTGAAAACTAATTACAGAAAGATTGATTCTACGGTTAACACCTTGAAAGTTTAGTTTAAAATCAATTAATTACATCTAAAAACTAGTTATTTTTGATTATCCATTATTAATATTTAATATCATGACTTCAATCAACAATAAATTCTCGCTAAATGCAATTTCTTAAAAAAAGTCTTTTTACAATTCTATCTTTAATTACAACATTCACACTTGTTAGTTTGACTTATACAAAAAATAATTTTGTCGAAACAACATCAAGTGTAAATACATATACGCTAACGATTGTCGTGACTTCTCTACGTAATAACAAGGGTAAACTTCAACTAGATTTATATAAAAATCAACAAGAGTTTGAAGCACGCTATTCTGATAAAGACAGACGCATATACTTACCTAAGAAAAATTTAATGAATGGTTCGGTTACTTTTACTTTCAAAAACCTTCCTAAAGGAGTATATGGTGTAGCGATTATGGATGATGAAAACTCCAATGGGAAAATAGATTACGATTGGGTTCTACCATCGGAGGGATTTGGATTTGGTGATTACTGGCACAACATGTGGAGGCCACCCACATTTAACGATTTTAAATTCACATTACAGTCTGATAAAACAGTAACAATTAAAACAAAATATTATTAAAGAAAATGAAAGATTACTCAGTATTAATAACTGGCGCCACAGGTTCAATTGGAAAAGAAGTATTAAAACAAGTATATGCCAAACAATCTCCAGAAAGTATCACGGTTTTTGTACAGCCTAGTAAAAAAACAAATAAAATTTTAAAATCCTATCCGGGAATAAATGTGGTGAATGGGACGATTACTAATCATGAGGATGTCAAACGTGCTTGTCAGAACCAAGAATATGTAATTCATTTAGCAGCTATCATTCCACCACTTGCGGATGATGAACCTAAGTTAACACATCATGTTAATATAGAAGGAACTAGAAATGTGACTGCTGCTTTAGAAGAGGTTTCCCCAAATGCTTTTTTATTGTACAGCTCTTCCGTTGCCTGCTACGGTGACAGATGTGAAACACCAGATATATACACAACTGATCCTTTAACACCAAGTCTTGGAGACGAATACGCATTCACTAAAATTGCCGCAGAGAAACTAATTAGAGAAAGTAAATTAAATTGGTCTATTTTCCGTCTTTCTGCTATTATGGGAATTGGTAATCACAAGATGTCAAAATTAATGTTTCACATGCCATTAGAAACAATCATGGAAATCTGTACGGTGGAAGATACGGCACGTGCCTTTGTAAACTCAATTGGCAAAAAAGACGCATTATTACATCAAACGTTTAATTTAGGTGGTGGAGAAAATTGTCGTATCCTCTATAAAGATTTTTTATCCAGAGCTTTTCATGCTTACGGTATGGGAAAAGTAGATTTTCCACAAAATACTTTTGCTAAAATTAATTTTCACTGTGGAAATTATGCAGACGGTGCTTTATTAGAAGAAATATTACAATTTAGAACGGATACTATTGATAGTTACTTTGGACGTTTTTCCGCAGCCGTTCACCCTGCGCAACGTTTCATGACAAAAATATTTAATAAACCCA
>CAZDAR010000098.1:0-5397 GCA_964503665.1 uncultured Flavobacteriales bacterium | reverse complement strand
GATTTTTGGATTGCATTCCATGAAAAATAATCAAAATCGTTATCACTTCACTATGTCTCATTATTGGTTTCTTCTTAGGCAGATTACCAAGTGAATATTCTTGAATTGATTTTTGAAATTCTGAACAAAATTCGTCTGTTAAATAGAAAATTTCA
Organism: uncultured Flavobacteriales bacterium; assembly: GCA_964503665.1. Taxonomy (GTDB): domain Bacteria; phylum Bacteroidota; class Bacteroidia; order Flavobacteriales_D; family Crocinitomicaceae; genus 40-80. The sequence goes on along the minus strand of CAZDAR010000098.1, from coordinate 5,242 downwards.
GTAACTTTATCTTGAGTGAAATCATAATATCAGTTTAAATCATTAATAATAAACGCATTAAAGATGCTAAATGTATTTCACTTATTTTTACATATTAATCATTAGTTACTGATAATCAATGTGTTAATAATCGAACTCAGGTAGATAGTAATTTGGAAGGTTATTCCAACAAATCGATTTAGTTAATTTTGAAAATTAAGCCTTTATGTGACCAAAGTCACTTTGAAACACCAAAAATATGAGGAAGTTTGTACTATCTATTAAAATAATAAATTCAATCATTATGAAAAACATTATTCAACTCTCATTGTTTGCAATCGCTTTACTTTTAGCAAGCTGTAGTCAAGGAGAAAAAGCGCACACATTTAGTGATGTTGAAAAAGAACAAACGTTAATGCTCGGAGATAGTATTTCCAAAATAGCACAAGCCACTTTGATGCAAAATGTTTCCAAAGCAATGAAAGAAGGTGGGCCTGTACACGCAGTAGAGTTCTGTAACTTGCAAGCGATGCCATTAACAGATTCTATTTCAAATGCACATCACGTAACCATCCAACGAGTAACCGATAAAAATCGTAATCCTAACAATAACTTAAAAACAGATGGTGAGCGTTCAGCATGGGGGAAATTCAAGGAAACCTTTTCCTCACAGCCAGTTGAACCTATTCACTTTGTACAAGAAGAAAATCAAACTTTAGTGTATTATAAGCCTATTGCTATTGGAATGCCGACGTGTTTGAAATGTCATGGTGCTCCAGTACAAGATATTGATGGAGCGACGTTACAAAAAATCAATGAAAAATATCCCAATGATAAAGCCACTAATTACAAAATGGGGGACTTGCGAGGTATGTGGAAAATTACTTTTGCAGCAGTAGATGGAAAATAATTATTCAAAAAGTGACTTTCTTCAACTTTATTGACATAATAGCCCCTAAATAAGCTATAAATGTTATATTTGAAAAGAATAAAATTTTTATGTTTGAAGAGTTTGAAGTTATTTGGCTAACAGGCCAACCAGGTGCAGGTAAAACATCTATCGGGAAATTAATTCATCATCATGTCATTACAAATGGCAAAAGGAAAGCAGTCATTTTAGACGGTGACGATATTCGGCTTTTATTTGAAAATAAAGACTACTCCATAACAGGAAGACGTAGAAATATTGATTTTGTACAGAAAATGGTCGATTTTCTTATTGGAAATGATATTCTTCCAATTGTCAGTCTCGTTTCACCTTTTAAAGATTTACGAGAAACTACTAAATCAATGCACAAAACATTGGAGCTCTATTTGAAAACGGATGATATTAGAGGACGGGAACATTTCCATGTTGAATACTACGAACCCCCGGCTGATCATTATATCGAATTAGACACTACAAACAAGTCAGAAAAAGAAACGTTTGACTATTTATTAAAAAAGCTGAAGTCATGAAGAATTATATTGTAAAAGCGGATAAAGTAACCTCTACTACTGATAAAAAATACGCCATGTTTTGTGGAAGATGGCAACCACTTCATGACGGTCACAAGTTCATCATTCAACGGGTGTTAGATGAGGGGCAGAATGTCCTTATCTGTGTTCGTGATGTGAAGCCTGATGACAAAAATCCATTTACACCTGAACAAGTATTAAAGAATATCAACGAATTTTATGCTCCTTTAATTAAAGAAGAGCGTATTAAAGCGATGATTATTCCAGACATTAGCAGCATTAACTTTGGCCGTGGCGTGGGTTATGACATTATCGAACACCAAGTTCCAGAAGAAATTTCAACTATTTCAGCGACAAAAGTAAGAGAGCAATTGCGTAAAGAAGGAAAGATTTAATCCTATCTTATTATCGTAATATATCCTTGTCTTAATTCACTTCCGTAGGTTAACTTGTAGAAGTAAACGCCATCAGCTAAGTCAGCTCCTGATCTTTGATCTTTCCCTTGGAAAACGCCACCAGCAGATTCTTGAACCCATACTCTATTTCCCCAACGGTTGTAGATTTCAATTCTAAAAGGAAGACATGAGCTAAAGTACTCATTAATGTCTAAGTAATCATTCTTACCATCTTCATTTGGAGTTATAACATTTGGAAAATCAGCTACTAATGGCACTAATTTACCAGCAATAGTCATACTAATAACGGAAGCATCACTTGGACATCCGTTTACTTCAACATATAACGAATAGTCTCCCTGATTTTCATTATTAGCAATTAATGTATTTGATCTATTTGTACTTGAATAGTTCTGAGGACCTGACCAGAAATAACTTGCACCACTAATAGCATTACCACTAAAAGTAAAGTCATCGCCAGGGCACTCCAAAGGAGAATTAGAGGTAATTACTGGTGCGTCTGGATAAGTGTAAACTGTCACATCTTTCACAAGTGTATCTGCGCATCCAGTTACACTTGTAGCAATAAGAGAGACAGAATGATTGCCACCTGTACCATAAGTTGTTGTCGGATTGGTTTGTGTCGAACTTTGACCATTGCCGAAAGCCCATTGGTAGCTTAATGCATTTCCATTGCCGATAGTAGTTGTGTTGTTAAAACTGATTACTTGATCAACACAAGCAGGAATGTAATCAAAATTTGCAACAGGTAATACATTCGCATCGACGATTTTTGTAATCGTGTCTTTGCAATTATCTGGTGTTATCACAATTAAAGTTACCGTATTTCCTGTAGGTTGAGATAAGGTCACGGTTGGACTTTCTACGCTACTTGTTTGACTATTTCCAAAATTCCAATTAGAAGATAATAAACTGTTGTCTGGAGTTGTACTCGTATTTTGAAAAGTAATTTCTGGATTCACATTACAGTTAGCGTTATATGTGAAGTTTGCTACAGGTTTTGCTAAGACAGATACATTTTTTATGACAGTATCTTTACACCCACCTGGAGAAGTAACCACTAAGGCCACTGATTTATCTCCAAAGCTAGAGAACGTATTTTGAGGGTCATTCATGGTGCTTGATTGACCACTTCCAAAATTCCAATTGGAAGTAAGTGTTTCATTTCCTGGAATCGTGCTCTCATTGGTGAAATTAACCGTCATATTTGCTTGGCATCCTGCATTACTTGAAAAATCAGCAGTTGGTTTATTATTGACCGTAATTACCACTGTATCTTTTGTTTGACAGTTATAACGATCTGTTGTCGTAACATAGTAGTTGGTTGTTTGCATCGGCGCAACCGACTGAGTCAATTGTATGGAGCTGTTATCCCATACATACGTATAAGGAAACGAGCCTAATATGGTAGAAAGTACTTTAATCGTTGTATCCTCTTCTTGGCACATTGTTATAGATGGTGTCACATTCGTAATCGGACAAAGATTCACTTCGATAATAGACATTGAATTATAACTACCACAATTAAGATCATTCCATGTTCCAGGATTTCCTCCACCAGGATAAATTTGTGTACAATTTTCATTTCCGCCGGAATTATTCGGTTCACCTTGCGCCCAATTTGTATAAACTACAGGAGATTGGTCATACCAGACAAAAGAACCTTCCACGGCTTCATCGTTAAATCCAATCCAAATAACATCTCCACTCGTATAACCTAGACGGTTCAAATCGGTCAGAATACACGCATTCTCATTTGCTGATTGAATAGAAATAAGGTTAGAGCCTAAGTTTTGTGCAAATGATTGCGCAGCACTTCCCGACAAATATTGAGTATTTAAAAAGTACATGGAACAATCGTCCCAACATCCAATTAATTCTTTACAACCAGCATTTAAAAAAGTAGTTCTTATCAGGTCGACATCACAGGTGAAATTAGTATCTAAACATCCTACCGGATTATTACCAGGTTCACAGGTACATTGGTCAAACAAATCAGAAATACCATCGCTATCCGTATCATTTGCATTTAAAGAATTTGCATCTGAAACAAGAAGTAGCCCATATGGGTTTCCACCTGAACCTCCAGAGGGTTCGTTATAAATCAAGACATCAATATAATTAATACCTACTACCCAAGGTCCAACAATAGTTATATTTAGTTGAGACCCTAATGAATAGCTTCCTCCTGAAATTCCAAGAGGACTTCCATTTAAAAATACATCTGTAATAAGATTGTCTACATAACCATTGAAAGTTAAGGTATAGTTTCCTGGTTGAGTAACACTAAAACCATTACAGTCAGCAGGTAGATTCAGTTCTAAACGAAAGAAACGATATCCAGAAGCAGTGTTAGTCGCACAGTTAGCATCTTGTCCTGTAATCCAGTTTCCGTTATTCATTGGAGTAGGAAGAGTTGAGGGATCTACCCATGAACCTGGAGCACAGTTATTATTAATTAAAGCCGGTGTATAAACTGCACTACTTGGATTGGCTGGTTGTGAAGTGTACCATTGCGAACAAGTCCATATAGGATCGTTCGTTCCAACAGCTCCTTGTCCAGTTGACAAAGTAGAAGGATCTGGAAAAAGTTGTGCAAATGTAGTTGTTCCAAAGAAAAGAGCAACTAATAATAAGTAGTAGGCTTGTAGTGTTTTCATACTGAATCCTAAAATAAGATTTCCAAATGTAAGAATTTTATTTAGTGTATAAGGATTTTTTTAATAGATATTGGTCTTTTTCTTCTTATATTTGGTCAATATGAAGAGAATAGGTGTTACTGGAGGATTAGGAAGTGGCAAGTCTTATATCTGTCAATTGATTGAAAAAATGGGTTATCCTGTTTTTTACACAGATATCGTTGCCAAAGATTGTATGACAACTGACGCTACTTTAAAAGATCAAGTACAAAAATTAGTTGGAGAGAAAGCCTATTTTGAGGATGGCTCACTAAATCGAACCTATCTTTCTGCTATTATCTTTTCAGATAACGAAAAACGAAAAAAGGTAAATGAATACATTCACCCTGCTGTCTATCGTGCTTTTGATAAGTGGTGCGCCGAACAACAAAGTCTACTCGTATTTATCGAATCTGCTTTAATGATTGACACGGGATATTACAAAGAATTGGATAGTATCATTCTAGTCGTTGCTGGAGAGAAAGAAAGGCTAGAGCGAATTGTAAAGCGAGACAATCATACATTGGAAGAGATCATAGCGCGAATGGACGCTCAATCAGATGATGGACATAAGAAACGCTTTGCGGATTATGTGATTGATAATTCAGAAGGAAAAGATGTTAAGGAGCAATTAGAAGCAGTTTTACGTGAGATAAAATAATGTCGGGGTGAATTGCAATTCACCCCGACACGACCGCTCAATAAAAAAAG
>CAZDAR010000097.1:0-5696 GCA_964503665.1 uncultured Flavobacteriales bacterium | reverse complement strand
TGGTTCAGTAGAATACACAGAATTGATTAAGCCGGGTGTTCCACCTAAAATATCGTTTGATGCGTTCCAATTTGATACATCAGAGCAAACAAATGTCGAATTAATTCGCTCCAAAGAAAAACCACCGTCTTTTTTAAAATCATCTTTATACCAATCAAGCGTATAAGCGATTTGATCCATTTGACCTCCTGTTGAGTCTAACAAAATAACTTTATCTGCTGCATTTTTATACGCTGGAAAACTACTCACATAAACCGAATTGGTGAATTGTGACACACCCGAAGACGAGGCTAATACTTTGTATTCATTTGGCGCAATCCAAACTGAAGTGTTAATCGTTCCAAAACTATTATCGTTTCCAACTTTCCAGCCTTTCAAGTTGAAATGCTTATTACTTCGATTATAAATTTCTACGTATTCATATTCTGGTAATCCAACTACTGGTGAAGGATCTACCATCACTTCATTGATAATAATATCTCCTGAAGAAGGAGTCTCAGAAACCCGATAAATGAATGCTTTTGTACTATTACCATTATTTCCTTCACAATCTTCTAAATTTTGCAATTCTAACGAATAAGAGGTATTGGCCGCGATGGGATTCGAAAGGTGAATAATCAATTTTGATAAATCAGAAACATCTTGCGTAATGGAAGAAACAGCAATTGATGGAGTACCAATAGCAACAATCTGACTCACAACAGCACTCGGAATTATTTCATTTAACTTCACACTTATAGTCGTCATATCAATCACAATAACCGTATCGATAATTGGAGAAATAACATCTGGTGTATTGTCATTGACCGAATTAATTAACCCCGGTGTTCCACCTGAAATAGCTGTAGAGGCCATCCAATTATTTTCACTTGAACACACCAAATCAGGATTAATTCGCTCCAATGAATAACCTCCGTCTTTTTTATCAAAGTCCTTATACCAATCAATCGTGTACGTGATTTTATCGAGTTGATTATTGTTGTCATCCGCCAAAATAACATCATCAGAAGCATTCTTAAAATTTGGAAAACTAGTTACTGCCTTTGCATTGGGCAATTGTGGAATAGCACCACTAGAGGTTAGAACTACATATTCATTTGGTAATAACCAAATTGAATTGGTAATCGTTGCAGTAGAAGAGTTGTTCGCTATTTTCCAGTTTTGAAGATTGAGAATTTTAGTGCTTCGGTTATATAATTCTACATAATCGTACTCTGGCAAACCTACAACAGGCGTTGGATCAGCCAACACTTCATTAATAATCACATCGCCCACAGCAGGAGTTTCAGCCACTAAATACGTAAAGTTAAACGTTAAGCTCGTATCGTTCCCCGCGACATCTTTCACACTTGGAATCGTTGCCGTATAGGTTACTCCATTCGTAAAGGATGAAGAGAAATCCAAGGTTACGATGGCTGGATTTGTTTCTTGTGTAATCGTATTTAAAGTCAATGTAGGCGTGGTCGAAATAAGCTGATTCACGATATCCGCATCGACCTCTTCGCTAAACGTCACTTGAACAGATTGACTGGATACAACAGAAACGTTAGAAATTGTCGGCGCAATGACATCTAATAATTCAGGTCCAACATAAATGTCATCTAGAAAAATCTTTTTAACATTGGAAACCGTGTAAACGCATAAGATTCCGAAATAAGGTTCCGCACTACTATTGATATCCGTTGTAGTTCCATCTATTATGTAATTCGTGCCTCCTGAATAATCGGTATACAGCTTCCATTCTCCCGCTGCGCTATGTATAATTTTAACACCCACAGCAAATGAACTGGCAACAGCACCCGATGTGCCCGTCAGGATTAAAGTGGTTGTACCACCCGCTATTTTATACAACTTAATGGCATCATTCGTTCCCGCTTCTCCAAACAATAAATAGTATCCATTTTGAACATTGATCAACGTCGCATCATCGGCAGTTAAAAATATCTTTGTGAAATTACCGCCCGAGCCCGCAAATCCTTGTTTGAGATAGAAGCGCCATTCTACATCGTCGAGGTCTGTCAAGGCATTACTCGTTGTCAGATAAGATGTCGAAGCAACCGTTGCGCTTGTCTGCAATTGGTGGACTGCATTCACCTCAAAATCAGCCACTGTCCCACTCCAAGTAGGATTAGCAGTAAAGTCTCCATCGGAAAAATCCTCCACCAGCTGAGCCGTTAAAAAAAGTGGGAGAAAGAAGAGCGAAATCAGGATTAAATTTTTCATAAGCACAATAAAACACGATAAATGTACTAATTTTGAGATTTATAAAAAATAATTTATTCATTTCTATATTTTTTGATATGAAAGTAGCAGTCGTTGGAGCAACAGGAATGGTAGGAAACATCATGTTAGAAGTCTTAAAAGAGCGCAATTTTCCTATAACAGATTTAATTCCAGTCGCTTCTGAGAAATCAGTCGGAAAGACTATCACCTTTGACGGTCGTGAATACCGTATTTTTAGTATGCAAGAAGCCATCGACGCAGCACCAGACATCGCTTTATTTTCTGCTGGCGGACAAACTTCTTTAGACTACGCTCCTGCTTTTGCGGCAAAAGGAACTTACGTTATCGACAACAGTTCCGCTTGGCGAATGGATACCACGAAAAAACTCATTATACCAGAAATAAACGGCAACCAACTCACCGCCGAAGACAAAATTATTGCCAACCCGAATTGTAGTACGGTTCAATTACTGATGGTTTTGGCGCCCTTACACAAAAAATACACCATCAAAAGAGTCATTGTTTCGACCTACCAATCGGTGACAGGAACGGGCGTAAAAGCCGTAGAACAAATGATCAACGAGCGCAACAATATTTCGAGCGAAATGGCCTATCCCTATCCTATCGACCAAAACTGTATTCCACACTGTGATAGCTTTTTAGACAACGGTTACACCAAAGAAGAAATGAAGTTGACCAACGAAACGAAAAAAATATTGGATCCATCCATCAAAGTAACAGCAACGGCGGTTCGTGTTCCTGTTGTTGGCGGCCATTCTGAATCCGTGAACATCGAATTTGAAAACGACTTTAACTTGGAAGAAGTGCGCAAAGCCTTGCGTGTGACAAAAGGTGTTGAAGTGAAGGATAATCCCGACACCAACATTTACCCAATGCCACGATATGCGCAAGGAAAAGATGATGTCTTCGTGGGCCGTATTCGAAGAGATGAAACACAAGAAAATACACTTAATTTATGGATTGTTGCCGACAACTTAAGAAAAGGAGCGGCCACGAATACAATTCAAATTGCTGAATATCTGCTACAACAAAAATTCATTTAAAGCAGCTTAAACTAAACAAATAATTCAAATTAAATCATCGCTAATTAAAAATATTTTTGCAAGGTATTAAAAAAATGATTAAATTTGCACTACAATTTTGAACGAGGGGATGTTGTATCCCCTCTTTTGGTATTTTATGATTGATAAAAAGTTAGTACGAAAGTTAGCAGAAGAGCGCATTTTAGAATTAAATTCTGATTTGTTTATTGTAGAAATGAAGATTTCATCTACCAATGCTATATCTATCGAATTAGACAAAGACACTGGTGGTGTTTCTATTGATGAATGTGTTTCAGTTTCTCGAAATGTAGAACATAATTTAGATCGAGAAGTAGATGATTTTGCACTTAGTGTTTCGTCAGCAGGATTAGACAAACCATTGAGACATCCACGACAATTTCAAAAGAACATAGGACGAATCATTGAAGTTGTTTTTCTCGACGGTAGAAAGCAAGAAGGAACACTTTTAGAAGCGACTGAGGAAAAGGTTAAAATCCAGTACGAAGTTGTTGAGAAATCAGAAGGAAGTAAGAAGAAAATAAAAGTAAATAAAGAAGAAACAGTGGAAATGTCTACTGTGAAAGAAATAAAAGTTGTTATACAATTTAAATAGTTAAGCAATGAATAGCTTAGAATTAGTAGAATCATTTTCGGAATTTAAAGAATTAAAGAACATCGACAAGCAAACGATGCAACGCGTCTTAGAAGACGTTTTTCGCTCTATGCTAAAGAAGAAGTTCAATACTGACGAACACATCGATGTTATTGTAAACATTGACAAAGGAGACGTTCAAATCTTTATTAATAAAGAAATTGTAATGGACGGAGAGGTCGAAGACGAGTATACAGAAATAGCTTATTCAGACGCTATCAAAATCGAACCGGATTTTGAAGTGGGTGAGTCGTTATCCGAAGAATTCAAGTTTGTTGACTTTGGAAGAAGAAATATTCTTACACTTCGTCAAAATTTAATTGCAAAAGTATTGGAATTAGAGAAAGATAACGTTTATAAAGTTTACAAAGACCTTATTGGAGAAATCATCACAGGTGAAGTGTACCAAGTTTGGAAGAAAGAAATTTTAGTATTGGATGACGATGGTAATGAGTTAGTATTGCCGAAAACAGAACAAATTCCTTCTGACTTCTTTAAGAAAGGAGAAAGTGTTCGTGCTGTTGTAGCGAAAGTAGATATGCGTAATTCACGGCCTACAATTACACTATCAAGAGCAGCTCCAGAATTCTTAGAGCGATTATTCGAACTCGAAGTTCCTGAAATTTTTGACGGTTTAATCACTATCAAGAAAATTGTTCGTGAACCAGGAGAAAGAGCGAAAGTAGCGGTGGAGTCATACGATGACAGAATCGATCCAGTAGGTGCTTGCGTAGGAATGAAAGGTTCGCGTATTCACGGAATCGTTCGTGAGTTGAGAAATGAAAATATTGACGTTATTAACTATACAACAAATAATAGTTTGTTGATTCAAAGAGCTTTAGCGCCAGCTAAAATTTCTGAAATCGAATTAAACGAAGAAGAAAAAACAGCTAAAGTATCTTTAAAAGCAGATCAAGTTTCTCTTGCTATTGGTAAGGGAGGAAACAATATTAAATTAGCAGCTAAGTTAACTGGATACGAAATTGACGTATTTAGAGAAATGGATAGCGACGATGATGATGTTGATTTAGAGGATTTTGCGGATGAAATTGACGGATGGATTATTGACGAATTGAAAGCAATTGGTTGTGATACTGCTAAAGCTGTATTAGAAATGAGTGCTGCTGAATTAGTAAGCAGAACAGATTTAGAAGAAGAGACCATTCTTGAAGTTCAGAAGATACTTCGTTCTGAATTTGATAATTAATTTTAATTGCTACCACATGGGGTAGTGTAAAAAGTATATATGGCCGGAAAAACACATAGATTAAGTAGGGTAGCGAGTGAACTAAATGTTTCTATCTCCACAATTGTTGATTTTCTTAGTGGGCAAGGTCAAGAGATTGATAGCAATCCAAACACTAAGATTGAAGGAGAGCAATATGAAGCACTTCAAAAACAATTTGCAAATGATCTTTTGCTGAAAGAAAAAACGAAACAAACGTCTTTGAAAAGAGAGCGAAGAGAGACGATTAGTTTGGATGATAATAAACCAAAAGAAGAGAGTGCATTGACAGAAGATGAAGATGAATTAGATATCGAACACCTTAAATCTAAGTTAACCAAGGAGCCAATTGTTGATGCTGAAACAAAAGGAGAGCCTGCTATTGAGCAATCAGCAAAAGAAGAGCCTATCAAAGAAGCACCTTCTAAAGAAGAAGTAAAGGAAGAGACAGGTGGTATGCATCTGAATGTTCTCGGTAAAATTGATTTAGATAAAATCAATCCAAAGACAAGACCTGATAAGAAGAAAGACA
>CAZDAR010000096.1:0-5873 GCA_964503665.1 uncultured Flavobacteriales bacterium | reverse complement strand
ATTTTTATGATAGCTTACACAAGCGTGTGCTTCTGCTCATGCAGAGCACACACACGCAATAAAAAACATAGGGCAGAAAGCACTAAATTTGAACAACATAACAGTTAATAAAAGGCTTGGTAACTTGACAGGTAGGTGCTTCGAAATACCCTACGTTTCTTATTGTCGATCGTTATAGTCAACTAAAAGTAGAACTAAACCGTACTTAAATAAAATGGCATTATGAAAACACTTTACACTCTTTTACTCTTTATGATGAACAGCAACGTTTTTGCTCAAACGTATATTCCAATTCCAGAATCAAGTGCAGTTTGGATTCAAGGTCAATTTTTATATTTTACTTACCACGAACACGCTACACTTACTCAGCCTTTAAGTTTTGGAAATGATTCCATTATTGGTGGGACACTATATCATACGCTTCATGGGCATACTATTGCCGATTGGGTTGACGGTTGGGGAAATCAACTAACTTATCAAGAAGGAACGGACATATTTCCCGATCAGGTTTCAGTGTTATTTCGTCAAGACATTCCGAATAAACGAATTTATCAATGGGACAATAATACGAACCAAGAACAACTTTTATATGATTTTGACAATTTAACTGTCGGCCAACCATATCCGCAAACATTGAACAATATGGATTACCCCCAAATACTAGTAATGGCATATGATTCTGTGTTATTAATCGACGGTTTGTATCATGAAAGATGGGTTTTGGGGTCAAATTCTAACGATTCTGGTTTTGTATCCATTATAGAAGGCGTTGGCTCAACAATGGGGTTTGATTTGCCAATTACAATACCTTTCGAACAATCTAGTGCAACTTTGTGTTTTTCTGTGGATGGAAATGCTGTATATGACGGTTGGGGAAATGCAAACGGGTTAATACCGCCAAGATATTCTGCAGATTGTGCAGCAAATGTTAGTGTTGCGGAATTGGTCGTTGACGAATTCGATGTTGCTGTTTGGCCTAATCCAGTCAATGATATATTAATAATTAATAGTACCGAACGAATTGAAAAACTTGTTCTATGTGATTTGGTAGGTCATATAATTCTCGAAAAGAAAGTGCAGAAGTTAATAAGCATAGAACTGTCTTTAATCAATCTACCCTTAGGGAACTACATTTTGAAGGTTTGCACGGAAAACAATAAATCTGTAACGAAATGCATTGTGCGGTAAACGGAGAGAAAAATAAGTAATGTAATTTTATTTATAGATTCGATAATGTTTATAATGTAAATACGGTAGTTTATATGAGCCTTTATCAAATATTGTACACAAGATCAAAAAAGTATGAAAATGATAACCAGAGTATTTGCGAATCATTTTTATTCTACTATAACAAAAGTCCAAAGAAATACTTTCAATTTTATTAACCTATCATAAAGACAAAGGATACCAAGTAAACTACAAATATTTAAATGTTCTAAATTAAGATCTTATAATAAAAATTGATTGAACACTTCAATTACTTAAAAAAACTGGCTAAAACATTTATCCGAGTAGTCGACAAAAGCACTCAAAAAAAAGCGATGAAGTTCAAAATTCCTTCTTCGGTATAAATGAAAACGACTTCGTATCGATGATTTCCTCAAATAAATGCGGATAATACTTTTTCATTTCTTGATTCATTAAGTCAATTGGAACATCGCTAAAGGAACCGTAATCGTGTACGTATTCCATGAATTGTTGTTTGCCTTCATAGGCTTGGAAAAGAGAATCGGTCTTTCCATCCCAATCAAGTGGAGAAACGTTTGAAACACGGCAAATACGTTTGTCAAAAGCAGGTGTGCATTTTATCCAACGGTTGTCTAAATACAATTCGGTGTAGCCATGAAAAACGATTTCTTCTCGCTTTAAATAATGAACTAGCTTATCACTTCCAATATGGTTGACAACGATAGCATACCCTAATCGCGATGGAATATCAAAATACCGAGCACAAGTCGCCAGAATAATTGCTTTTTCTACGCACCAAGCCCGCTTCTTTTCGAAAATGGTCGATGATTGTAATGCTTTTGGGGTTAAATCGAGATGAAACGGATCGTACAAAAAATGGTCTCTAACTTTGTAATAAAGCGCTAATGCAGTTTCAGTTTTAGAAGAATAGGAAACAATTGCGGCACAAAACGCAGCGGTAGAAGGATGATCTACTTGTAAAAAAGCCGTCTTTTCTAAATATTCTTTCATGAGCTGAAAGTACACATTAAATTTTACCCGTTATTTTATACATCACATATCCCGTCCATTCTTTGGTGAGATTATTCCATTTCACGAAGGTACTAAAAGAGGGAATCATCAAATGATCAAAGTTCCATAGACGATTTTGTCCATTAAATAAATTGGTCGAAAAGGTGTCGAATTTAAGTGATTGCTTTTTAAAACACGCTGTTGCTCTACGCATGTGATTGGACGATGTTATTAACAGTAATGATTTTATTTCAGGATGTTTACTCAAAAGCTCTTTGGTATAAAGCGCATTTTCATAGGTATTTCTAGAAACTTGTTCAATCAAAATATCTGCTTCAGGAATTCCCCAAATCACCAAATCGTGTTTGAACTGAGCCGCTTCGTTCAATCCTTTGTCGACAATCGTTCCGTCTCTCCCTGTAATAATAATTTTTCGTATAATTCCTTTTTTATAAAGCGTTATAGTATGCCAAATTCGGTCGGTACCATCTTGAATTGATAATCTATTTAAGTTGTTATCGTACATCGCCATTCCGCTTAAAACAATTCCGGCATCGTAGGTTTTATGAATGACTTCAATGGGCGTTCCTGGAATTTCCCATAATCTTTCAAACTCCAAGAAAACAAAGGTATTGGTGAAGAATAAAAACGCGATTATCACCACTAAACGAAAACGTCTGCGAATGGTTGGAGAAGATCCGTAAAAGGCAAATAATAAAGCAACACACCACCAAAATAAAGGCGAGGTAAAAAAGAGTAATATTTTTGAGAGAATGAAAAACATTGAGGTAAAGTTAATGTTTTATTGTGAATATGTTGCTCACAAAAATCAGAACGGAGAAAAAGAGAAGAAAGCGATATGTTGCTCACAAATAGTAATGATTACAATGAAAAAAAGAATGCGAAATGAGAACTTATTCATTTTAAGTCTTTGATGAGAGATGTTCAAAGACAAGGCTTTCGAGTCTTTTTTTCTAAAACCAAGGAGCTTACATGAGTAGTGACTGTTTCAAAAACGAGAAAAACGCAGTATTTGAATTTTTCTCGGAAAGACAAGGTTATAAAAACAAAAAAAGTCGTCCCAATGAGACGACTTCAATTTAGATTTAAAAATCTTATTTAGCGTAAACTCTACGTTCTTTAATACGCGCTGATTTTCCAGTTCGTTCTCTAAAGTAGAAGATTCTAGCTCTACGAACCTTACCTCTTTTATTAACCGTAATTGAGCTAATAAATGGAGAGTATATAGGAATAATTCTTTCTACACCGATGTTACCTGACATCTTACGGATAGTGAAAGTTTCAGTAACTCCAGTACCACGACGCTGTAAAACAACACCAGTAAATTGCTGAACACGTTCTTTTTTATCTTCAACAATTCTATAAGCTACAGTAATTGTATCTCCAGCCTTAAAATTAGGTAGATCATTTACAGGAACTAATTCTTTCGCAATTTCATTAATAATATCCATGACAATTATTTTCTTTCTTTTATTAGACAATTTTCGGGATGCAATATTAAGTATTTATTTCTTCATTACACCACTTCATTCAAAGTTTTTTTTTCAAAAATTATATTTCACATTTCAATAGTGCTCTAATATCAAAGCGATGAATGTTATTTTTAATTTCAAAAAAATGGGTGTTTCCCGTTTCAATAAAGTATTTACGGGCACAAAAATAGTCAACTATTCTGGATTCACCAACTGATTAACGCAAAAATAAAACTCAATTGCACGTTAAAAGAAGATTATTATAGATAATTTATTTATTTTTAACAAAAAAAAATACATCTACTCCCTAGTTGACTAATATTAATAATTTTAAAAACTGCACTATGAAAAAATATAGCTACATTATCTGCTCTTTATTTTTAGCCTTTTCGTGTCAAAGCGCTCCTCAAAATAAGCAACTAGAAGAAAATAACGAGTCAAATTTAACCGTTAAAGATAGTCTCTTTGATAATGGGGAAAATGACCGAAATAAATCAACTACCGAGAAGACACTCGCTCCAGAAGATAACTTGAAGATCATTTATGCGGTTGGTGGAGAAGGACAAAACATCAATTGGCCAGTTATTAAGAAAGAAACAGAAAATGACGATTCACCTGAATTCTTCTACAATGACTGCGAACAAGGTGTCGAATCTGGAAAGGCATCTTCTTCATTAGCGGCTCAAGGAAAAAATTCGTACACTATCACTAAAATAAATGACCAAAACCCTATGACAGCTTGGGTGGAGGGTGTTGAAGGATATGGCATTGGTGAATGGTTTGAAATAAAAGCACCAGGTGTCAACTCCATCTATAATGGGTATCAATCGACACCCACTAATTGGAAAAACAATTCTAGAGTGAAGAAATTCAAAGTTTACAAGGATAGTAAACCTTTGTGTTACCTTGTTCTAACTGATGAAATGGGACAACAGCGATTTGAACTTCCTTTTAAAGTCGATTTTGAGAGCGGATACGATAATCCAAGCACCTTTAAGTTTGAAATCGTCGAAGTGTATAAAGGTGATAAATGGGACGATGTGGCGATTTCTGAAATTGGATGGGTGCTGTGTTGTTTTGCAGAAGGAACAGAAATAGCATCCTTTTCTTCTACTCTTTCCATTGAAAATTTAAACGAACATCAACAAGTACTTGCGGTAGATATTGATAAAAACACGACGTATCAATCGGAAATAACTGGTGTCATAAAGCAAATTCACCTAACACTTTTGACAGTTTCAACAACTACAAAATCAATTCAACTCACTCCTGAACATCCATTGTATGTAAAAGGCATTGGATTTATTTCATTGGATCGATTGAGACACCAACTGAAATTAAACGATTTTGCGGAAATGATTGGCACCGTTGAAGTATTGACCTGGAATCCGATCACCAAAGTGCAAGAATACGAAACGATATCCGCTATTCAATTAGAAACGGGAAAATTTCAAACCTATACTATTCGTCAATTGACAAAAGGAATGAGTTATATTGCCAATGGTTTTGTAACAAAAACGTATTAACGCTTAAAGAAATGACAAGAGATGATGGACTTTACATCTTTCGTCTCTTTTTTTCTTTTTCAATCAACGTCAATTCTCGTCCTGTTTGACCTGCAACAGATGTGTTTTCTTCCGCTCTTCGCAATAAATAAGGCATTACCTCATCGATAGGGCCATACGGAACATATTTCGCTACATTGTATCCTGCATTCGCTAGATTATAAGAGATATGATCACTCATTCCCAACAATTGTGCAAAATAAACGCGTTTGTCTTTTTGATCAATACCGTATTCTTTCATTTTTTCAATGGTAAACAAACAACTCTCTTCATTATGTGTTCCTACACAAACAGCTGTATTGTCAACGTTTTTCAAGAATAAATCGACTGCTGCATTGAAATCAGCGTCGCAAGAAGATTTATCTTTTTGAATCGGAGACGGATAGCCCATTTTTTTGGCACGTTCCCGCTCTTTCTCCATATATGCTCCACGTACCAACTTGATACCATAATGATAACCGCCAACTTTCGCTTGTTCTATGCATTTTTCTAAATAAGCTAATCGGTCGTGACGATACATTTGTGCGGTATTGTAAACAATTACCTTTTCAGAGTTGTATTTTACCATCATGGAGACAACAATACGATCAATGGCATCTTGTATACAAAAATCTTC
>CAZDAR010000095.1:0-6092 GCA_964503665.1 uncultured Flavobacteriales bacterium | reverse complement strand
GAATTATCAGGAAGTATCGGTTTTGGATTGTGTTATGTATCACGAATTTATGACCCTTTCAAAAACCCTAAAAATGTGGCTATGAGCACTCATATCAATGTGCTCGTCAATTTTGGATTAAAATACCGCCACTATTTTAAAAACAATATGAATTTTATTTTAGGAATTAACGCTACTCACGCTAGCAATGGTGCCTCAAGAGTTCCGAACTTGGGCGTTAATTTACTGTACGCTTCCCTTGGATTAGGATATCAATTTAAGAACGTTGAATTAAAAACAAAAGAACACACGATTGATTTAGACAAAAAATGGAAGTATAATATTATAGGTGTTTTTAGTGTCAAGGAAGAGTACCCAATTGGAGGAAAATTGTTTCCGATTGGAAGTTTATCATTTGTGGTCACAAAGCGTTTTACCAAAAAGTCAGGGATTGAAATTTATGCGGATGGTTTTTATAAATCCTCCATCATAAGTGACCCCAATAGAATCGGGGCAACTAATTGGAATATTATACAAGCAGGTATTTTCGGAGGATATAATTTGTATATTAACAAGTTGAGAGTCGCTATTGGTTTGGGCGCTTATGTATTCGATAAGTACAACCCAAATGGCTTATTCTATTCGAGAATTGGATTTAAATATCAAATAAACAAACACTTAGTTGCGGTTCTTGGATTAAAATCGCATTGGGCTAAAGCAGATTATGTGGAATATGGAATTGGATATACGTTTTAAGGCGATTACTTTTTTAGCCATTGTATTACTAACTTTTTCTTGTAAGAAGGAAGAAGATCGCGCATGCTTTAAATCAAACGGAAACGAGGCAGAACTTGAATTAACAGGTTTTAAGTTAAACAAGCTCTTTCTTAGTTCTAAGGTGAAATATGTGCTCATTCAAGACTCGACGGATAAAGTAGTGGTGCGAGGTGGTGAAAACTTAATCAAACATATTGATTTCTCATATGATGGAGACTCTGTTTTACACATTTCAGATAAAAACAAATGTAAGTTCTTACGAAAGATGAACAAGCAAATAACGGTAGAAATCCATTTAACAGATTTAGAAAATTTAAGAATTAACTCAGGCGACTCAGTAGTTACAAGAGGTATCCTCAAATCGCCTTTATTAAATGTCAAAATCAATGATGGTGCAGCTTCCATAAAGTTAAACATTGACGTAGAGTCAATAAATACCTTTGTAGACTATGGATTTTGTGATATTACTTATACAGGAAAGTCCGATTATTGTAATAGTAATCTATCAATGGCAAGCTCGCTGAACACCTTAGGTTTAAAAATCAAACAATCTATCTATGTTAGCTCCACAACGAGTCAAGCTATCTACATAAATGCCAATCAAGTTGCTTTGACAGGTGATATAAGAAGTAATGGAAATGTATACTACCAAGGAGTTCCAAATTTTGTCAATTTTGAAATTCAGTCGGGGAATGGAAAATTGATAAAACTAGAGTAATCAAATACTGGAAGATTATTCCACACTCTTTTTTCGTAAAATCCACTTTTTAAATAGAGCCGTGTAACCACCATTCTTTTTAATGAAGATAATGATGCGTGTCTGAAGATACATTAATAGATACATTGTTACCACACAACCAAGAACGATTGGAATACTAAAACGTGTTCTATACCCTATTATTGGTTTTACAATTTGATAAATAATCACCAAATGGCCCACATACAACCACAGCGTATTCTGACTCATTTGCTTCAGAAAGACAGGTAAGTCTTTGATATACATACTTAAGAAGGACATAAAAGAACCAACTAAAACAACCACTCCCATTCTGTGATATACTAGATTGGGACTATCATACCAGTAATAGCTTCTTCCATAATAATATACTTCAAAGGCTTCTCCTAAGTTAGATAGCGTTATTAAAATGAGACCAACAACCAATAGTTTTATTCCTGCCTTAAACTCTGTGAAATTATTCTCCACTTCTCTCGATAACCAAACGCCCATGATTCCACCAGCAAAAATATACGCTAACCAAGGTGAAAGTGTAAACATCGACTTTGTTCCATAATTATTTAAATAGGCAGAAATAAAAAGAGGCAAATTAGAGAAATCGACTTTGTTTAGCAATGGATATAATCCAAGAAATACCAACATTAATGTAAAGTAGCTAATTCCCATTATTATACGGGTCTTATTGCGAAAGTATTTGTTGGAAATATAATAAATCAACATGACAATCAATAAGCCTATCCCAATGATATGCAACACATCTGAACGTAGCGCTTTCGTCTTCTCATCGATAGATAATAACGAGGAAATAACGAGATAAGGAATGCTTATTAAAAGGGAATAAAAGACAGATGAGAAAAGTCTTCGTTTACGTGTTTCACTTTTGATAAATCGTCGGTTTAACAATCGTGCTTTTATTAATAAATTGTTTCCTTTAAAGCCCGTCCGTTTAAATAGGTGCTTAATGTAATTCTTTTCCGACTTTCGTTCATCGTCATCAGATTGGAGTGAATTATAAATATACAACGCAATAGCAATTAAAAATATCGTCAGCAATGTTTCTCCTATACGGATATTCATAAATCTATCCCAACCATCTTTAGAGAAGATCTTTCCAATAATATAAAGTGGAAAGTTCAAAAGATACCCCCAGAAGAAAAGAGTAATAATTCTTCGAGTACCAGCTTTTAAACGCGGATTAGAACCATCTTCCTTTTCTTGACTTAGAAGCAAATAGGCAAAAACAGCACCTGATACCATTAAGAAAAAAGGAGCGGTATATCCTCTGATGTATGACCAGAAATATATTCCTTTACTGTCTCCATCTCGAATGGTTAAATCCAAAAAATCATAGGTAGTGTGACCTTCTATCATCATGAGTAATGCGAGGACACGCATAAAATCTAAAAATACAATTCGCTTTGATTTAGCCATGTGGCAAATATATTTGAATTTGTAATAGCGGAGATTTATTTAATGACTTATTTCCACCGTAACGACAATCTTTTCTTTTAAACTGGATTCAATGGTCCGCAACTGAATTGCTTGAACAACATTTCCTGAAAGATCTTTGGTATCAAAAAAAACCTCTAATTCACATACTTCTCCAGGTTGGAGTGTTTCTTTCGAATAGCGTAATCGGATACAACTACATTCTACCTCTGCTTTTTGGAAATTGACCACTTCATCACTTACATTGGTGATTCTAAATGTCACACTAACAACCTCTCCTTTTGTAACTTTTCCTAAATGTCGAATCGGTATATCCATATCTATTACATTGGAAGAGTCTTTAGATATGATACTCACACTTTGAATCTCTATCTTTCGTTCTAATGACGCCACTCTCGAATAGACTGAGTTTTTTAAATCATTTAGGTTATCACTAATGAAAGTATCGGCTGTATATTCTCCGAAAGGGATTTCTTTAAAACGGACGTGTGCTCCATTATCCGCTGTGCCATCCAAATACTTTTTAAATACACCTCCATTGTATTGATACAGATAATTTTTTAACGAGTTAATTCTTCTTTTAGTCAAGTTGATATTATAATCCGTTTTTGCTAAAGGACTGGCAAATCCCTTGATAGTCAACTCTAACGATATTCCTTTTTCCAATTCTATCAACATCAAGTCACGAAACAGTTCTAAGTCTTTCACCCCTTGATCCACATATTGCACAAAGAAGCTTTCAATATCCTCTTTGGCTTCATCAATAGCCTCACCCGTAAGTCCTTTGGAATATTCTTCTTTATAGGTGGGTAGTAACGCTCGATAGTCGTTGTAATTATTAATGTAGTTGATTTTTGTTGTTTGAGAAGTTGTTTTTGGATCCGGCCAGTCGTTATGGAAATATAAGGTAACAGGTAAACGTTTATTGAGATCTTCTAACGTTTCTTTCTTCGTTTTCACATAACGAATTGGAGAATATATCACAAAAATATCACTACAACAGGTTGGATTCTTACTGTAGTTCACACCAATACGATTACTCGAAATATACGTAGAGTCACGGTATTTAAAAAAGTAATTATCGTTAGCAGGTGAGTTGGTAGGTTGACCAGCATTTATAGGCTCTGAGAATTGTTCATTTTCAAATTTAGTGAAGAACACATCGAATCCTCCAAAACCATTGTGCCAATTGGATGAAAAATAAAGGCGTTGTTCCGTATCATCCCAAAAAGGAGTAATTTCTTCACCAATGCTATTAACTTTATCTAAGCTCAAGACAGCACCATACTGATTACCGCTTTTAATAAAACTATAATAAATATCCATTTGCTGGTTTTTATTGCGGTCAGATACGAAAAATAGCACTTCCCTCCCACTCAACTCTCCAATGCAAGGCATCGTAGTATTCGCACCGGATGTATTGATGATTTCACCTAGAGTATCGATATCTGTAAATTTTCCATCTTCAAAATATGCTACGGCAATTTTACATTGATATTTATATCCATTATCGTTACAAATACTAAAATAATACCGCTTTCCATCCAATGAAAAAGTACCATTTCCAGTATTTAATTTATCGAATGAAAATTCAGAAACAAGTGTGTCTTTCTGGAATTTCTCATCTTTTAATTGAGAAGTATGAATCTTTGTTTTATAGGTCGTTGCATAAACTTCTTCATTATCAGAAATCGAATCTCCCCGAAGCGATGAAAAGTACAAAATGTCGTCTTTAATAATATGTCCAAATTCAGAGTTGGGCGTATTTATTTCATTCGGTAATAAATCAATAATAACATGATCTTCAATCTTTACATTACTCAGTGCCCAAGAAGTAGATTCCACTTCTTTCTTCGACTTTAAGTACAAGTAACCTTTTTTATCTTTACTATATTTTCGTGCTGCTTGTTTGAACGTCTTAAGTGCCAGTTCATATTTTCCATTTTGCTTTTGCATCAAGCCATACATCAAAATACTTTCAGGAAACATCTTTGCTTGTTCTTTTTCGTAGACTTTTCCGTAGTAATATTCTGCTTTTCTGTAATCTTTATACGCTCTTAATGTTTCGGCATATTCCCACAAGACATTGACAATATTAGAATCAACTTTCATCGCCTGTTCATAATAGGAAAGTGCATACACATAATCACCTTTTTGGTATTGGCTTCTACCTGCTTTTAAAAGGGCATCTAATTCCTTTTGCCCAAAACTTGTAAAAGTCGAAGCTGACAATAAAATAAGAATTAGATATAATCTGGACATACGCGATGATAAATATTTTTTGGTTTAATTCTATTTAAAATGTAACGTAAACTAATCTCAATACCGCCACGAACTTTACTAGCAGGAACCAATTTAGAGAAGTTCATATCATAACTAACGCCTGCAAACCAAGCTTTATAATCCATACCGAGCGACAGATAGCCTGAATCTTTGTTTCTGAAAAATCCACCTGCATAAAAGGCCATATATTGGTCTAAACGTTCTTTAAAGATATATCGAACATTCGCTCCGAAAATAATTTCGTTATATGTTCCTTGGAAGTTCATTTGTATCGTAGGAAGAACGTCCCAATCGTGGTCAACTCTAAATTGGCCTTGCGCAAAAAAATTCAATCGTCGATCTCGCTTAATGACTTGCCCCATAAATCCTTGGTTAGGCGCATTGATATTATAAAGACCAATTCCAGCAGCAATTCTTTTTCGGTCGCTTATTGACCATTCGTAAACTGCGCCAACACCAACGGAGAAATTTGTTTTCTTCTGGGTATCAAAATCTTCGTTCGTTGAAAGTGCTGGATTATATTGTGTCCCGTCAAATTGGCTGTCCCAATAGAAATTGTTATAAATCATTTGACGATGATTGAGTCCTAACTGCATTCCTAAACGTAAATTATGAATGGAATCAGAATCTAACTTCAGATTATAGGATGGCGACACTTGAAATTCGATGGTTCTAAAACGTCCGTCACCAGCAACGTCGTGAAAAAGTAGCATTCCTAATCCGAAATTTTTAGGCTTCTCAAACTTTGTATCCGCAGAGACAGAAAATGTCTGAAAAGGAACCGTCACACTCCGCCATTGATCTCTGTAATTCGCATAAAAGCGATAGGTACCTTTGAAGCGACCGCTATTAGCTGGATTTTGAAAAA
>CAZDAR010000094.1:0-6189 GCA_964503665.1 uncultured Flavobacteriales bacterium | reverse complement strand
TAACTCGCTCTTGCAATGGTTTTAATGATACTACATCTTTAAAAGCAACTTCAAAATTTGCTTTATCTAAACTAGAAATACTTCCTGACTTCTTAATTGTAACATCAGGAAACGAACGCATTTGTATACTTCCATCGTTTAAAGAATTTCCGTTATAAATTTCTGTTTTTCGTTTAGAAACTACATTTCCAAAATTAACTGAACTTGCATTTTTATCAAAGAACGAACCATTGATACCGTAGTTTTCCGCTACTAAAGTGTTGGTATAAATTATAGTTTCATTAGTTTTTTTATCGCGTTCATAGAAATAAATTTCTTTTAATTCATCTTCTTTTGGAATTTTTCCTGTACTATCAATGATTTTATTGTAATACTTGTAAAAAGCAACCAATTCTTTTTCTTTGATAGTATTAGAAACATTTCCCAAAACTTGCTGAACGTGGTATTTGAATTCCTCTTCATTTTTGTCCAACGAAGTAGAAATCCAATACAATTGAACTAAGATGATACCTATTAATGATAAACTCATTAAAAAGACCAATAATCTAAACCTTGACTTATTCATCGAAACAAATTTAACATTTTAACATTTCTCGTTAAAATACATTAACCAAAGATTAACATATAAACCTTTTTTTAAAGTTTTGCTAATATTTTAAGAATTTCATCAATTTTTAAGAAAGTATCATTTAAATTAATATTATCAACAACAAAATCACTTAATTCTTTCTTTTTAGAATCGGGTAGTTGATTATTAATTCTAACTAAAATGTCATTTTTTGTTAAATTATCACGTTTCATAGCTCTTTCAACTCTAAGTTCTTCTGGAGCAGTAATTAAAATAACTTTATCACATTGTTTATTTCCGCCAGTTTCAAAAAGAATGGCAACTTCTTTAATTATGTAGGGAAAACTTTCATGCTCTTTTACCCAATTTTTGAAATGAAGCTGTACTTCGGGATGAACAATAGCATTTAATTCTTTTAACTTTTCGGAGTTGTTAAAAACGAATTCAGCTATTTTTTTTCGATTTAGCGAATTATCAGGATTGAGAACAGATTGAGTAAACAAATTTTGAATTTTTTGTTTTACATCTTCTCGTTCCATTATTTTCTTGGCTTCTTCATCCGCAATGTACACTGGAATTCCCTTTGAAGCAATATAATTTGCTACAGTAGATTTTCCACTTCCAATTCCGCCTGTTAAACCAATTATTTTTGTCATATCTATTTTTTAAAAAACAACTCAGGAAATGCTTCTTTAGGTTTTTGTTTTAAAATTGAGATTCTGTAATAAGAAAGTAAAAATCCTTTTCCATAACCATAAAACTGAATTACAGTTGCCCACAATGAATATAACGCAATTTTTAGTTTTTTATTGAATAATAACGAAGTTATAAATAATAATAAAAAGTAAAATCCGTAAAGTGCAAGAAAAAATGGAAGATTAAAAAAAGTTAACAAAACCGAAAATATAAATCCTAATAGAAATAAAGTAGGAAACCAAAATGTGATTTTTTTATGTTCTGGATACCATGAATTTAAAATAGGACGTGCTTTTCCAAATTTATTGACTTGGATTTGGAATTTTTCCCAACTAATTCTTCGTTTATGATATACAAAAGCACTTTTAATTAGCTTAGTTTTGAAACCTAAATTCCACAATCGAATAGATAAATCAGGGTCTTCTCCAGGATGGATGTCTCCAAAACCATTGGAAGCTTCGAAAGCTTTTTTTGATAAACCCATATTAAAACTACGAGGCTGAAACTTATCTACTTTTTCACTTCCTCCTCTTATTCCTCCAGTTGTTAAGAAAGAAGTCATGGTAAAATTAATCGCTTTTTGAATATCCGAAAACGAATCCAATGCCGCATCAGGACCACCGAAACAATCTACATATTCTTCTTCTAAACTTTTTTGAACTTGAGCTAAATAATTTGACGGAATGATACAATCAGAATCTAATATTATAAAATAATCACCTTTAGCCACTTTCATTCCATAATTACGTGAATCTCCAGGACCAGAATTAGTTTTAAAATAATACGAAATAGATAATACATTAATGTATTTCTTTATAACATCCTCACAAGGAATTGTTGAACCGTCTTCTACAATTACAACTTCAAAAGGAATTGATGAAGTAAATTTAGTCAAGCTTTCCAACAATTCATCAATTTCATCTGGTCGGTTATAAACGGGAACTATAAAAGAAAAATACATCTTATTTTTTTTTTACAAACCTACATAAATTTTAAAGATTTTAAATAGTTGTCCTCTAATTTATGTAAGTTCTTTCTCATTGGGTAAAGTAAAACTTAGGAAAAAGATAAAAAAAAGTCCCGAATAAATCGGGACTTTAATAATTAACTAAATTTAATATTTATTGCTTAACAACTTTTAATGTTTTAACGTTGTCTCCAACTGTTATATTTACGATGTAAGTACCAGCACTTAAATGAGACATATCAACTTGTGATGAAGTAGCGTTAATAGTTTTAGAAATTACTTCTTGACCAATCATATTGATTACTCTGATTGAAGATATTTCAGTTGTGTAAGACACATTTAATACATCTTTCACTGGATTTGGATAAGCTGTAAAGTTAGAATTATCGAAATCTTCATTGCTTAATACACAAGTAACAGCCATTTCAAAAATACCAGTATTAGCAGACCAACCTTCAACCATTATGTAGTAAGTAGATGTTCCATCCGCTGTAAAAGTTACTTGTGATTGTGCTCCACAAAAATCATCATTATATCCTATTTGAGTACCACTACATGCATCATACACTCTTAGAACGGTGTCAAAAGATGTATTATTACATAAACTAACTGTTATTGCACCAGCAGCTCCACTATATGAATACCATACATCGGCAGCAGCATTACCTCCTGTGTTAGATGCACCATTAGCAGTTGAACCCGTAACAACAGATCCACATGTAACTGGAATTGCAGTTGCACAAGTATCATTAGTTGGTGGACAGAAGTAAACAAAATTACCTAATGGTAAATTACAAGTAGTATCCGAACCATGTAATAAAGTTAAATTAACTGAAGAACCACTTGCAAATGGACCAACATTTACCACTCCAATAGCTGAAACTGGCCATGAATTTGTTCCATCAGTAATTGAAGGCGTTCCACTTCCTAAAGCAGTTACATCTACATCTATAGAATATTGAGAAGCACCACAATCTGGAACTAAAGTAGTTGTTGCAGCTGGTGGAGTACATGATGCTGTAACAATATTAACTATAAAATCTAAAGTAACACCATAAGCGCCAGAATAACAAGGATCTGGTATTTCCTGACCATAATCCGCTGTACCAATTCTCATTCTATGCTGACCAAGAGCTGCAGTTGCTGGCATAATAAATGAAGCATTTAAAGTAGTAGGACTTGCATCAGAAGATTGACCTTGATAAACTAATTCAGAAGACTCAAACGTATAATTATCATTAAAGTCAATCCAAACATTAGTGTGATAATCGTATTCTGTAGCAAAAGTTACTTGTACATTAGCATTAATTCCTTGAGCTAAATCAACAACTGTTGCTGTGTGATCAAAATACATTACATCACCTGTAGGGAAATTATTTGACCCTATTTGAACATTTGTAATACCATCGTTGTCATTTGAAGTTGGAACAGAATCACAGTAACATCCATTAGCATTAGTTGTAAATGATAATTCTGTACAACCTGTTGCTAATCCTACCAAATTGTAAGGAGTAATAGTATAATAATAAGTAGTGTTTAAATCTCCACTGAATGAGTAATTTAAAACATTTCCTAAATCTACATTATTAGCTACTTGAGTTCCTCCAGAAGTTGTTCCCACAGAAATATAGTAACCATCAGCACCAGAAACAAAGTCCCAAGTTATCGAATTAGCAAAATTACCACAAGTTGCATTTGGAGTGGCAACTACGTTTGTTGCACAAATTGGTGCCGTTACCGGAATTGCTTCCCAAATAATATTGTCTAAATAAACATAAGTATAGGTAGAAGTTGACAATCTTTTAATTGCAATATAATCATCAGTTCCTGTATAACCTGTAAAATCAACAATATACTGAGCAAAAGTTCCATTGATATCAACTGTTTCTAAAGGTGTAAAAGTTGAAGCATCACCAGGATTACTCATTGTACCAACAATGATATCTTGGGTATCACTAAACTCATTTCTTGCCATAAATCTTAATCTGTTAGTTCCTGCACTTAAATTATTAATAAAAGGTGTAACTAACATTATATTAGAAGTTGATGGAGAATTAGAATTATATAATTCAATACTGTAAGGAGCAGTAAAATTGCTGGTATCACTTCCCACTGATGCAAAAGTACTTACACCATCACTTAGAACTTTAGACCAACAATCAGGAATAAGTCCTGTAGTTGATAATCCATCAAAGTTCTCAACGAAATCACCAAGTTCATCACAAGTTGTAAAATTACTTTCTGTACATCCTGTTGCTTGTCCAAAACCATTGTACGGATAAACCGTTACATAATATGTTGAACCACCTACTAAATTAGTTAAATAATATGAAAGAACATTTCCAACATCAAAATTATTTAAAACATCTGTTGCTCCTGGATTGCTTCCAACACTAATTCTATAACCTGTAGCATCTACGTTTGCAGACCATCTAACAGTGGTATTACTAACATTTATAGCTCCATTCAATGGAGATGATACAGTAACGCAATTAGGTACTGTTGCTGGAATTTCTTCAAGTACAACTCCATCTAAATATATATAAGCGTCTCCACTACCATAGTTACTTGTTCCTTTGAATTTAACTTTAAGATTTGCCCCTATGTAACTCGTTAATACATAACTTTTCAAAGTCCAGTTAGCAGTTCCTGTTAAACCTGATTCTAACGAAGTATAAGTTGAACCTCCGTCTGAAGAAACAAGTACTTCAAAATTACCTCCTGTAGGATTTTTATAGTAAAATTTCAATCTTAAAGATGAAACAGAAGAAGCATCAATAACAGGAGTAGTTAATTCAGAAGTATTTCCATTTGAATTAATCCAAGAGTCAAATCGTAAACCTCTTCCTGTATTTCCAGTAGCAAAACTAGAAAAATGATATGCTGAATTTGTTGTAGTCCCTGCTATTCCCCAACATGAAGGAACTCCTGAAGTAATACTTTCAAACTCTTCTATAAAAGGAATTGTAGACACATCACAAGTTGTAAAATTAATTTCTGTACATCCTGTTGCTTGTCCAAAACCATTGTACGGATAAACCGTTACATAATATGTTGAACCACCTACTAAATTAGTTAAATAATATGAAAGAACATTTCCAACATCAAAATTATTTAAAACATCTGTTGCTCCTGGATTGCTTCCAACACTAATTCTATAACCTGTAGCATCAAGATTTGATAACCATGTAACTAAAGAATTTGAAACGTTTAATGCACCATTTACAGGTGATGTTATATCAACACATGTTGGTGAAACCGCAGGAATATCCTCAACAGTTACATCATCAATATATAATCTCCATCCATCAAGACCTCCAGATGGAACATGCCAAGCAAAATAAACATCACCTGTAACTCCTGTCAAATCTAAAGCCATAGTTTCAGGAGATGTATTAGAATAACTTGCTAAAGAGGCTAATTCTGTTGTAAAATTAGCAGGAGCATTACCTGTTGTAGACAACATTACTCTGAAATCATTTGGTTCATTTGAACTTTGAACTTTGTATTTAAAAACTAATCTTTGATTACCTGTTAATGTAATACGTGGAGAAATAAGCCAATCATTATTAGCGCCACCATTCCCATCAGTATACATATTTGCAGATTGATCACCTGTAATTGGAGCAGTTGCATAGCTTGTATTCCATGAATCTCCATCTCCATTTACGTTTAATATTGACCAACAAGATTCAGAAGTAGAAGTCGAATCAAAAGTTTCTAAAAAAGGAACTGTAAAAACATCACATGTTGTAAAGTTAGTTTCTACACACGCTGTTGCAGAACCATTTAAGTTATAAGGAAAGATAGTAACGTAATAAGTTGTACCTCCTACTAAACCTGATAATGGATAAGAAAGAACATTACCAACATCAAAATTATTTAAAACATCAGTTGCACCAGGCATAGATCCAACACTTAATCTGTAACCTGTTGCTCCACCTGCAGCTGCTGGCCA
>CAZDAR010000093.1:0-6373 GCA_964503665.1 uncultured Flavobacteriales bacterium | reverse complement strand
GTTGTAACTTATCCGTAAAAATAGAACTTTTATGAATAGAGTGTTTATTTTTTAATGGTATTCATGCTACTCCGTGGTGAAAGCAAATCACAACAATGCGTCGCTTAATCTGAATGTGCCGAAGTTGTAACTTATCCGTAAAAATAGAACTTTTATGAATGGAGAGTTTATTTTTTAGTGGTATTCATGCTACTTCGTGGTGAAAGCAAATCACAATGCAAGACATTTTGTTTCAACTATCTAACGCGTTGTAATTTATCTGTAAAAATAGAGCCTTGCTTATTTAAGCACGAAAGTATAGAATAAAAAAAAACAGAGTGAAAAATCCGCTTTCGCTTTCATTTTTACTCTGTTTTTAGTACCCCTAACGGGAGACTTCTCGAACGATTTTATCATTGGAATTAAGAAACTATATGATTTAAAGCCATTTATCGAATATTTACTTGTTGCTTAAAAATCTAACGGATTTTGAAAACCTCAGATGTTTATTATGTTTCACCTTCCTAATGGGTATTGAACCCGAATATTAATGCCATAAGAATTACATGTTTTAGACAATAATCATTATGTTTCATAAAACTATCAATATTCTCTTAATGTTATTAAATTAAGAGTAATCCTATTCTTTTTGCTGAAAAATTAAAAATCCCGAATACCGAAGCATTCAGGATTTAATTCTGCGAAAGGTGGAAGCCCATTCGCAGAGAGCAAAGGTAAGTATAAAGTCCGTTGGTTTAACAATCCACTGAAATAAATTATAGAAATATTAAAACGTTAAATCTCCACGTGTTTTTTATATTTCGTAAATCTGAAATATACAGATAATTAAGAGTCACTGTCAAATGACTCATTATCGGAATCAAGTTAAAACATCCATTGGTTAGGTAAAAATTCAATGAATTTTAAAAACCCCAGATATTTGCTGGGGTTTTACTTTCTTAAAGAGCATTGAACAGTAAAATTAATTCAACAACTCATCAATTCTATTGTCCCAACCCTCGGTGTGGACTAATCTATTTTCGTATAAATCATTGAGAAGAATCTCTTCTTTTGTTAATTGTGAAATTACTTGCCAATTTTGTCCTAAGACATAAGTGGCATTACCCGTATAAATACTTTCAAGAATAAAGAAATCTTTATCTGGAAATCCAAAAACTAGATAACCTCTGAATCCAGCACGCCCAACTGCAACAAAATCAGGATTATGTTCTGAAATCCGTTGTATGTATCTTTGAACAACCCCTCTTCTTTGCCTATTTATTGTATCAATCACTCCTTTAACTCTAGGACCTAAGACTTGCCAAGGATAATTTCCTTGTGGAAGAATATCCCAATTTAGTCTGGTCACTTGAACATTGAATGTTGGGATTAAGTTTTCTTGTAGAATTTCACATTCACCAAATAATTCAAGAAAGAGATTAATAACATGTTTAATGTAATCGTAATTATTAGTATGGTTTATCAATAGAGGAGATACTAATATTTTTTGACTATCTGCTCCATTTCTTATTAATAACTCAACATTTGGAGCTGGAATGGGACGTCTTTGGTAACGTAGATAAGCTGCATATCTTGTATGATAATTTCCATGCCAGTCTTTAAACTCAATTTCTCGCAAGTATGTTTCTTTAGGTAAGTCACGTAGTAATATGAAACCCCCGTTGGCATTGAATCTTGATTTAGTACCAAGAACAGTAGGTAGGACTTGTTCTCCAGTATTCAATTCTTCTGAAAAACCGATTTGAATTAGTTTGTTTCTGAAATTGTCAATATCTAAAAGACCAATATAAAAATTTGCTCCCTCATCGATTGTCCCTAAATAATTTTCTATAGAAATTACTCTTTTTTTTGCTATTCTCATTATTAAATGTTAGTGAATAATGTTATTAATTAAAGAAAAACCCCGAAGGGCTTTTCTTATTTTGTAGCTTTAATTAGCATGTTAATACCGATACATACTGCTAGAAAAAATATTCCATAAGTTAGTATCTCTCCGTTTTTCCCTTTTGCTTTTACACACACGTTTTTATAACACACATCTACATCTCTTGTGTTTTCTAATTTATTCATCTTTGAATCTGTTTTAATTTAAATTGTGCTCATTCACCTTCCTCAAAAGGTGAAATTTGTTTATTGAGGGAAAAGCACTCATATTTGCTGGTGAGCTTATAAAGCAAATTTTACAGTTGACTTTACTCTGTTTGCTAAAAAGAAAAAAACTCATATCTTTGGGATGGAATTAAAAGATTCAGAGTTTTCTGAAAGCTAAACGAGCCTAGTCATTGACTGGGCTTTTTTATTTTTCTGTTATTTTATCATGCTAATTTTAAATTTTATTTTAATTTCGTCCCATTAATAAAACAAATGTTTCGTCAAAGATACGATTTGTTTGTTTTATTAACAAGAAAAATGTTGCATTAATGAAACATTTTTTGTATTTTGCATATAAAAACAGGAGAGTTATGAGTACAGAATTAGATACAGTAAGGCTTTCAAAGATGTTGAATCAAAAAAGAGGTAACAAAGGGTTGAGAGAAACGGCTGAGGAAATTGGAGGGGTGAGTGCATCTACACTTTCTAGAATTGAGCAAGGAAAAGTACCAGATGTTGATACATTTATTCGAATCTGTAAATGGTTAGAGGTTAAAACAGATGAATTTATTATTGGACATGAAAATTCCGAAGAGGAATCAACACTAGAAAAAATTTCATATCATCTTCGAGCGGATCAGGCTCTTGACTCTGCAACATTAAATATGTTACAGCAGGTTATTAAAATGGCGTTTGAACGAGTTGAACGGGTCTAAATGTCAACATCGAGGAATAAAAATACCTTACGAAGAGGCTTTAAGTCAGAAGCTAATAGAATCGCTGTTATTACTAGAGCTGAACTTGGACTTAAACCAATAGATAAACTTTGTGGATTTAAGTTAGCAAAGCATAAGGGTATCCATATTTACACATTATTGGATTTTGGGATTTCTGAATCAGATATACATAATTATAATTCATGGTCTGCTTTAACTCTACCTAATAGAGTAGGAGATAGAATGATTATTCATAATCATACCCATTCTCCTCAAAGGCAACAAAGTAATTTAATGCATGAATTAGCTCATATAATATGTGGACATCAAATGAGGGAAACATCCAAAGATATTCCAAATGGACTGTTGAGAGATTTTGATGTTGAGCAAGAGGCTGGCAAATTGTTTAGGAGGTTGTTTACAATTACCCCGTGAGGCATTATTATGGGCTTTAAAACGAGGTATGACGAAAAATGAAATTGCTGATTTTTATGAAGCAAGTATTCAGATGGTAACAAAAAGAATAAATGAAACTGGGGTAATAAGGCAACTTTCATATTTGAGGTGATTCGTGACTTTAAATTATGAGCAGTATCTGTATCAAGATAGTAAATACCTTTTACGGGTGGTCCATAGCATTTTATGTGCAGTTTTACAACGATTTACCTTCATAAGCATTTCATCTTAATTTTCAAAAAATCAAAAAGACTGTTTATCAATCATATAGATTTATTTTTGTGACAAATATGACACTATAAAAAAAGGAGTGTCATTATTCCACCGATTTCCAGTTCAATAGTTCCTAAAAATCAAGCATATTTAACCAAAGAAGATTTTTAGTAATTCAATAATTACTCATACGTTTGTGAGATAATTGTAATTCATCGTATCTTTGAGGTATAAGAATTACTGTAAAAAGAAATATTATTTGAAGTAAGAAAATAAAGACATAGTAGCGTAATCGTATTCTTTCCTTAGAAATCGCCAGTTTCATATTATTACAAAGAATACAGATGTAAGGCTACGCCTCATGGCGTGGGCTGTTCTGTATTGTAATAAGGTTCTGGCGAGCCTCTAAGGAGTATGGTTCAGTTCCACGCTTCTTTTTTGTTTAACACTCTGTTCGGAACTGGCAGAGAAAAAACAAAATGATTATGCGAAAAATCACAATTAACATCCTATTTATTTCCTCAGCCATCTTTCTTGTAAGCTGTAAAGAACCAACTCCTAAAGAGAAAATGGAGCAAGTCATTGATAATTACATGCAGGAAAAGTTTAAAGAAGAACAAAAGAACAATCCTGAATTAATAGGCTCTATTCAGCTTGATTCTATTCATGTGCAAGATACCATTACAGAACAGAAAAAACTGGGGTATGAAATGATTGATTTGAGAAAAGAAGCCCAAAGAATTATGGAGGAAGGAAAACAACTTGCAGAAGAATTCCAATCGAAAAATGACATGTTGGCAATGTATCTGGATGTATCGAATGGTACAGATGCTTATACTACAACACTGAAACATGACATAGAAGGACTTAAGAAACAATGGGAAGAAAAACGAGTTAGGGGAGAAGAAATTGTAAAGCTCTTGGAAGAAAAGAAAATATTAATAGAAAAGGCTGACAGCATCAAACCTCTATACTATTATGTTTTTGCATATTATACAGCCAATGACGATAAAATGAAGACTAAAAGTCCGGTGCTTGCACCTTTTCATATTTCAACGGATTTTATGATAGTAAAAGAACCAGATGAAATTTTGAAAGAAGACTAAAATATGAATTAAGGAGAAAATAAATTTCTCCTTTTTTTATTCCTCAATTACCGGATATGAGATGGTTTTTGTTAAAAAATCTTAAATAACATGAATGAGCACTTTTAGTGAATTATTTGCTTTAACAAATATTTTATATCCTAATGCAAATAAATTATTTGTTAAAGCAAATAATTTATTCATTGTCAAATTTTTACCTGTTTTTAATAAGAGAAATTATAGAATTATACTTGCCGTCCCAATTGGAGAAATTAGGGAGAAAAGCAAGTTAAATGCTATCAGAAAAAAAGACCATAGAAATATTAAATGCTCATTCGGAAGATGTACAATATACAGCCGAAGAAGCTTTACTATTGAGGGATTTATTATATAAGATGAGTAAAGTAGCATTTGAAATTTACACGAAAGGAAACGATATACATGATACCAGACAAGTTAAAAGGAAAACGAGCAATTGCATATCTTCGGGTTAGCACCACCGACCAAAAAGACCATGGTTTTAGCTTAGCCAGTCAACGGGATAGAATTACATCTTTCTGCGAACAGCATGGTATTATCCTTGTGTTGATTTTAGAAGAAGATTATTCAGCTAAAACATTTAACCGTCCACAATTTAATAAGCTAACTGAAATTGCTGTTCAAAATAAGAAAGGTGACACTAAAATAGACTTCGTTTTAGTAACCGCTTGGGATAGATTTTCCCGACAATTAACGGAAACCTCAATTATGATTGAGCAATTCTCAACATATGGTATAGAAGTCAATTGTATTCAAGACTGGAAAAATCTTAAGAGCTCATCAGATTTTTTATCTCATTCATTTCAAATGACATTTGCTGAATATGAGAATAGATTAAGGAGCGAGAGGGTAAAAGATGGCAACTATAAAGCACTTGAAGATGGACGTTATACGAGTAAACCACCAATCGGGTATTTACCTTCAAAGGATGTATTTGGAAAACCTCTAATGATTCCTGACCCAAATACGGCACATCATGTTACAACACTTTTAGAGGATTATAGTACTGGAAAATATTCGCAAAATGAATTGATAAATAAATACAAAGCAAAAGGTTTCAAAATCACAAAAAGTACACTAAGCAGAATGCTTTCGAGTTCAATTTACTGTGCTAAGAATAAAATTACAGACCCAAGAACGGAAAAAGAAAAAGTGGTAAGAATGATTCATCAACCTCTTATTGATGAATCTACCTTTGAACGAAATCAACATTATCTGAATAAAAAGAACCGCATCAAGGAAAAAACATCTAAGGATAGAGAAGAGCTACCTTTGAGGGGAGGTTTATTATTATGTCCCGAATGTAACAGAAGTATGACTGGTTATCCAAGACCAAAATCAAATGGTAAAACCTATTTTTATTACAATTGTTGTAAAAGATATGGTTGTGGAAAGGTATCATTCAACGCGGATAAACCTCATCAGGTACTACAAGACGAACTTTCTAAGATTACTATTTCAACACCTGTTATGAAGCTATTTGAGCACATTCTTATGGAACAATATAAATCTATGTATCAAACGAGAGAAGAAGAAAGAGAAACATTTATCAAGCGAAAACAAGAAGTTGAAAATAAAATATATGATTTGACAGAGAAATGGATTGATGAAAAAATAAAAGGGGGACAAGCAGTTTATGACCGAATGTACGATAAGTACGAATCAGAACTAAAGGACTTAGATGAACAATTGGCTTTAATTCCTTTAAATGATGAATCTCCTGACTTCATCAATGCGCCACCCAAAATCAGGTTTTCCAAAATTTTGGCTTGA
>CAZDAR010000092.1:0-6386 GCA_964503665.1 uncultured Flavobacteriales bacterium | reverse complement strand
CGTTCAACAGCGTTTTCATCTCTAGCCCTTCGGGCAAGACGAAAACTTAGTTATTATGTGGCGTTATTTCATTAATGTCTCGTCAATAAAGAATAGTATCTCTTGATTTGCTTCAATATGTGAAGAATTCAGTATGTTCTTTGCTGTTATATAACCTCCTGTAGTTGGTCGAGAAGCTGTCTTTAATATATCTTTTACTTTCTTTATCTGGTTATTATTCCTATAGTCATATATTTTCACTGCATAGGCTGTAACTGCATTCCATTTTCCTTCAGGAAAAACACCATAAGAAAAATTTCCACCTACACTACCTATCCCAACTTTAACGTCAGCTCCAAACGCTGCGTGATATGCCGAAATACCAATTTTAACAGTAATTCTATTGTTAGCTGGGTCTTTATAATATTGATTTGAGTTTAAAATATTTATTGTCGTTGAAGGATAAGTTCGTCTTATAAAATCTGTCAATTGGTTGATAGTTTCGTCTGAAGTACATTCAACTTTTGATTTCGAGGTTAAAATTCTTCCGTCAAAAACCACCAAGTCTATAGTGTCTTTTTCTAAAAAGCCTTGTCTTGGAGTAGCAATTTGTTCCTTGGGACACCAAACGTACAGTTTCTGAGCAAACAAATTCCCAGTCGTAAAAATCAATGTGATTAGTAAAAGTATTATTTTCATAGTTTATTCTTTTTGTCGGTTGTCGGTTTATAATGCCACATAACGGTTTAGCCACCTGATGCTGGCCCGATTTTTAAGTGAAACTTAAACACGAAGCTACAAATTTCTTTTTACATAAATGCCAAGCACGAAGAGATTTCTTCGGACTGGCCGTTCAGATGGCTTGTTATGAGAGGGCTTTTATCCAATTGATAAATTTAATCTTAGCCCTAATCCTAATTCAATCAATTTATAAAGCGTAGAAAGTTGAATATCCGTATGCCCGTTTTCGATACGAGAAATATAACTTTTCTTAGCTCCAATTTTTTCTGCTAATTCTTCTTGTGTCATATTTGCTTGTTTTCGTTCTTCACGGATAATTTCGCCAATGGCAAATGCTTTTGCTTTGATTTCAAACTCCGTTCGTTTGTCGCTACTAAGTTTGCCGTATCTTTCATCAAGATGTTGGCTAAATGATTTTATGTTCTTTTTAGTTTCCATTGCTCTTTGATTTTTGTTTAAAATATTCATTCATAATTCGTTCTGTTTTTTCAATTTCTTTCTTAGGTGTTTTTTGTGTTTTCTTTTGAAAACCGTTGAATAAAACAACCAATTTATCATCGTCGAAACAACAGAATATTCGGTAAATGTTACTCCTGTATTCGATTCTAAGTTCGTACAAGTCTTTTGTATTGACAATTTTTTTCAAATACTTTGCTGGAATTTACATCCAAAATGGAAACAAAATAGAGAATTTCATCAACCTTGTCTTTCGTTTTATCATCAAGCGTTTTGAAGAAGTCTTCAAAGTAATCGTCAAAGAATATAATTTCCCTTTTTATTTCCATTAAACAAAGTTAACTAATTATGTAACATGATACAAATAAAAAAGCAGGAAATTAATCCTGCTTGAAAGTTTATGGAGAGTTTGATCCTTTTTTATTTCTTTTTTAAGACAGTTGTTTCTTCATACCAACCGTTACCATTACTACTTGACCAAGTTTCATAAGTATATAAATGAATTTCATTTTTCTTCCAGTCTAATGTATAATTCAATATATCTCCTTCATTAAATAATGGTCCTGCAAGAAATGTTAACTCAAGTTTATTTTCAGTGTTTTCATACTTAAATAGATTGGTAGCGGTTTCACCATATTGTATTAAATTTAGTTTACCAGAACCATCTTTATTAAATTCCATAGTTTTAAAATGCCGCATTCCAATTTCTTGCTGACGTTGATTTTAAGGAGTTCTGATGTTTACAGTCTGAACGACATTACAAATCATATTCGGTGTTAGATGCGATTTTATCGAATAGTTATTCCTTTAAAGTATAAGAAAAGAACGTTTTTAATCGATAATTTAAATTTGAGAGGTAAATTCCTCAAAAATGAATACACTCAGAAAACATTGGTACGACATCGGTGGATTATTATCCATACTCATTGTTGGTTTCATCTTCTTGAAATTTGACACATTATCGGATTATCAACTTCTTATGTGGGTCAGTCTCGCAACGCTTTTCTTGCATCAGTTAGAAGAGTATCGTATGGTAGGAACGTTCCCCGGAATGATCAATACCGCCATGTATAAGAGTTCGAATCCAGATCGTTATCCTTTGAACCCGAACACTTCTTACTATATCAATGTTTTTGTGGGTTGAGGAATTTATTTTCTGGCGGCTTTATTGGCCGAAAAAGCGATTTGGTTGGGAATAGCGACCATTATGATTTCTCTTGGGAATACCATTGCGCACACGTTTCATTTTAATATCAAAGGAAAAACATTCTATAATGCAGGAATGGCGACTAGTTTACTATTTTTCTTATCTTGCACCTATTATTTTTGTGTGATTGTAATGGAAAACAAACTCACAAATACTAGAATTGACAGACGAGCAGAAAGGAATGTTAGAAATGAGTGAAGAAGTCATTAATAAATCGCAAAGAACATATTTAAAACAGAGAGCAATAAATCATGCTAGACCCGTACATAGAAGAACAAACATTCAGTAAAATTGATTACAAAGACACACCTCTACCCAAAGGTGAATATGAAAATTGCCGTTTTTTCAATTGCGATTTTTCCAATAGTTCGTTAGCCGATTGTAAGTTCTCCGATTGTAAATTCATAGAGTGCAATCTAAGCATGACAAAATTTGTGAACACCTCATTTAGAACTATTGATTTCAAAGATTGTAAAATGTTGGGCGTTCACTTCGATGAATGCAATGAATTTGGACTTTCGCTGCGTTTTGAGAATTGTATTTTGAATCATTCTTCCTTTTTCCAAGTGAAACTCAAAAAGACACACTTTAAAAACACCACTTTACAAGAAGCGGAATTCTCCAATGCCGATTTGACGAATGCGACTTTTCACGAATGTGATTTGACAAGAGCAGTATTTAACCGTACGATTTTGGAAAGAACCGATTTACGAACTGCCTACAACTACTCTATCGACCCGGAAATAAACAAAATCAAAAAAGCGAAATTTTCTACCTTGGGCGCTTTGGGCTTGTTGGATAAATATGATATTGTGATTGAAAAAGAATAATGAAATCAGAGTGAGAAACAGAGTGAGAGTGTTTATTCTTCATTCTGTTTTTTCTCCGCTCGCTTCTCTCCATATATAGCTATTGGCACTCATTCTGAATTTATTTAACCGCAAAGAACGCTATGAAGGCACGAAGGTCACAGAGGGTTTTTCATAATACATGCTCTCTTCTCTCATTCTCACTCTGATTTTATCTGTGAGACACCCTCTTCCCATAAAAAACTAAAAACCCGAAAAACATTCCCTAATTGCTCGAAATAATTAAATTTTATTAACTTTCGGCTTTCGTTTAAAAAATAACCCCAAATTATAGAAACTTATACAATATGAGTCTTTTTATTAAAAAACCACTTAAAGATTTAATACACGAAGCATCTGACACAGGAGAAGGAACGCTGAAGCGAACATTGAGTTCTACTTCACTTGTTGCACTTGGTATTGGAGCCATCATAGGTGCAGGACTATTCTCTATAACAGGTATGGCGGCTGCCAATTACGCAGGCCCCGGAATTATCATTTCATTTATTATTGCCGCAGTAGGTTGTGGATTAGCAGGTTTGTGTTATGCTGAATTTGCTTCCATGATACCCGTTGCTGGTAGTGCTTATACGTATTCATATGCAACCATGGGTGAGTTCATCGCGTGGATTATTGGTTGGGATTTGGTATTAGAATATGCCATTGGTGCCGCAACAGTTGCTTCGAGTTGGAGCGGTTATCTATCCAAATTATTTGCCAACTACGGTGTGGCACTTCCCGAGGTACTTATGAAGACACCATTTGACGGTGGAATTATGAATTTACCTGCTGTCTTTATTGTGGTTATAATGTCTTTAGTTTTAGTAAAAGGAACGAGCGAATCGGCAAAAGTGAACAACATTATTGTTCTTTTAAAAATTAGTATCGTTTTAATTTTCATTATCATTGGATTTAACTATATCCGTCCTGAGAACTTAACACCATTCATTCCAGAAAACAAAGGAAACTTTGGTGAGTTTGGTTTCTCTGGTGTCATACGAGCTGCGGCG
This sequence comes from uncultured Flavobacteriales bacterium, assembly GCA_964503665.1. Taxonomy (GTDB): domain Bacteria; phylum Bacteroidota; class Bacteroidia; order Flavobacteriales_D; family Crocinitomicaceae; genus 40-80. The sequence goes on along the minus strand of CAZDAR010000092.1, from coordinate 2,145 downwards.
ATTGTTTTCTTCGCTTATATCGGTTTTGATGCGGTTTCTACTGCTGCACAAGAAACCAAGAACCCAAAAAGAGCAATGCCTATTGGAATTTTAGGCTCACTTGCTATATGTACCGTTTTATACATTCTGTTTGCTTACGTCATGACGGGTGTTACACATTATTCAAACTTTGAAGGTGGTGAATTAGCACCAGTAGCAACGGCTATTGACTGGATGGGACCAATTGATGCAAACGGCATTCCTCACCCTGATTATCCTTGGTTAAACACCGCTATTATTATGGCAATACTATTAGGATATGCATCTGTTATTCTAGTGATGCTATTAGGTCAAAGTCGCGTATTTTATTCCATGAGTAAAGACGGTTTGATTCCGAAAATATTTTCAGAAGTACACAGTAAATTCAGAACACCGTATAAATCCAATTTACTATTCATGCTTTTCGTAAGTGCATTTGCTGCATTTGTACCAGGACGAATAGTAGGTGAAATGACCAGTATTGGGACATTATTCGCTTTTATCTTAGTATGTGCTGGTGTATTAGTGATGCGCTATAGAATGAAAGATGCACCACGTGGATTTAGAGTTCCATTTGTACCGTATATTCCTATTTTAGGAATCTTAGTATGTCTTTTCATGATGGTATTCTTACCATTCGACACTTGGATTCGTTTATTAGTTTGGATGTTGGTCGGAATGGATATTTATGCCGCTTATGGTGTAAAGAAAAGTAAGTTAAATGCTGATAATGCGCATTTTAAAGACAAAACAATCATCAGTCTTTCAGGACTTGGATTGGCTGCCTTATTATTAGTACTAGCTAATTTGCATCATTTTGGAACTCATGAAAACGAAAGAGATCTTATTTTCTATTACGTTTCAATAGTCATTGGTATTGGTCATGTTATCTATTTCACATATAAGTACATTCAAGATAAGAAACTAACGAAATAATAATTTAATTTTAGTATCGTTAGCAATAATATGAAGTAGAGAAAGAAAGAGAAATTACGAGCAATTATTGACGATAACACGACCTTTAAAGGAAGGATTTTTGACTATATCATTCAGTTTTTAATTGTAACGACTTTAGTAGCTTATACTTTTGAAACATTACCTGATAATTCTCTTCAAACGAAGGTGATATTAAAATGGGTGGAAATTATCTCGATTATTATCTTCACGATAGAATACATCTTACGTATTTACGTCGCTAAAAATCCCTTTAAATATATTTTTAGTTTTTTTCGGTGTCATAGACTTCTTAGCAATATTACCTTTTTTCCTCAGCACAGCATTGGACTTAATGCCATTAAGAGCGTTCAGGATAATACGTATATTTAGAGCCTTTAAATTAGTTCGTTACAACAAGGCGCTCAATCGATTTGCAGTAGCGGCAAAACTCGTTAAAGAGGAAGCTGTTTTATTTCTAATAGTGACTGCTATCTTTCTTTACATCGCTTCTGCTGGTATTTTCTACTTCGAAAACGCAGCACAACCGGAGTTATTCTCCTCAATATTCACCAGTGCGTGGTGGGCAATTGTTACATTAACGACTGTCGGTTATGGAGATGTTTATCCAATTACAGTTGGTGGGAAAATATTCACCTTTTTCATCTTAATGATTGGTGTCGGAATTGTGACTATTCCTGCTGGTTTGGTGGCAAGTGCATTGACGAAAGCAAGAGAAATGGAAGATGAGGAGAAAGCGATTAGTCAAAAAGCCGAAGCCGAAGATGAATAATTCTGGCTTCCTAAAGATAGTGTGAGAATGAGGGAACAGAGTGAAGAATAACGTTGTGTTTATTTAACCGCTAAGTTCACAAAGAAGGCGCAATGGTCGCAAAGTATATTTCATGAGCTTACTAATTCTTTCTCTTCCTCGCTCTCGCTCTGTTTCTCACTCTGAATTACCGTTCTGTTCACTCATTCTCACTCTGATTTTCCGCTCTTTTCCTCGGTGTCTGTGAGAAAAAAACCTCCCACAAAAAAAAGCCGAAATCAACTGACTCCGGCTTTCTATAAAATGTATCTTTATTTAGATATTCTCAATCACCATTGATGATGCTCCACCGCCTCCATTACAGATAGCAGCACAACCATATTTAGCATTATTTTGCTTCAAGATGTTAATCAATGAAACGA
>CAZDAR010000091.1:0-6695 GCA_964503665.1 uncultured Flavobacteriales bacterium | reverse complement strand
TCAGTATTCAACATAACGAACCAATCTTCTGGATTATACCCTAAGTTTATTTTTAAATCAACTCGTGGCGACAATCCCATACTATTTCGCGTAAAGTTAGGTAAATGATAGTATTTTTGCTGTATTGAAACACCGATGCCTGCGACACCTGAAAATTGCCAGTTTTTATACCGATTGACATAAGCAAAACCAGGAATAATAGCTATTTCTATCGCTCCAATACGAGATGCTTTCACTCGATTAGTGACTGATTCATGGAAATATTCAGGTACAATGGACGATTCTTTATCATACACATCATTATAGCCAAAAACCCCTTTTATAAACCATGAAGTTACTTTAGTTTTGTAATTTCCAGAACGTCCCATTACAGGATTTAGAGAGAAATTTTTATTGAAAAAGTAATACGTGGATGCAGAAATATTAAGGGTCGATACTTTAGGATAAATAATTGTTTTTTCTAGATATCCAGGAATTTTTTTCTGGGCATTTTTTAGAGAATATCCTCCATAATAGACTAAATTGATTTCGGTAAAGGTATTTTTAATGGGAAAACCTAAATGAACACCAAAATAACTCGTTTTTCCATATTTTTCTTTATTCTCAAGATTGTTAGCCAACATAAATCCTAATCGTAGCATCAAAGATTTGTAGGAACCACCGATTCCCATTAATATACCATGATTAATGCGGTAATTCAAGGTGTGCGGGACATTCATGGTATCTTTGAAGCGGATGAAAAAAGGAGAAGATACAAAACCGAAATCAGTATATAGCACTAAACGATTTCTGAAAATTACATATTTATCAGTAGCAATAGTATCTGGATCGACATTAATAAGTGGCTTTTTCTCTTCCTTCTGAGAAAAAAGTACGGCTGGCATTCCAAAAAGAAAAATAAAAAGATAGATTCTAAACATTAATATTATTGAAGATAGACAATCCGAGTCGTGTAAAATTACAAATTATATACGATTCACATCCATTTTTACTTGATTTCACTATGCTTACTAATTTTATCGCTTCTTTTTAATTCTCTTTTTTTGACGAGGCTTCAAGTTCGCCTTTTTGTCAATTTGATTTTTGAGTTTCTTTTCATGAAAAGACAAACCAACATCAATGCGTCGCGGTAATTTAGTCAGTTGATTCTTCATTTTTACTTCCGGCTGCTCATCAAGGGTTAATAGCTCAGAAATAACAACTTCAGATGGAATCGGTAATTTTTCAATCGTCATTTGAATGTAGCTTTCTACCGCTTTCAGTTGGTCACCTTCAAACGGTGTGAAAAGCGTAAGAGCAATTCCTGTCATTCCTTTTCGACCGGTACGACCAATACGATGGACGTAATTCTCTGTTTTAACAGGAAGATTCATATTGATTACGTGTGTCACTTCGTTGATATCCATACCTCTGGAAACCAAGTCAGTGGCTACAAGAATCCGTAATTCACCGTTCTTAAATTTAGTCACTGCATTAAAACGGTAATTTTGCGCTTTATTGGAGTGAATGACATCTACTTGATCGCCATATTTTTCCGCTAAGATTAGATATAATGCGTCTGCGTGCTTCTTGCTCTCGGTGAAAATCAATACTTTCTTTAATTTCTCGTCTTCCAATAAATGGTTCAATAAATTGATTTTCGTATGATGATTCGGAACCGTATAAATTAACTGTTGGATTTTTTCCACGGGCGTTCCAGCAGGAGCAGCTTCGACCAAAACAGGAGCAATGAAGTGATTGTCAATCATTTCTTCAATATCTTCGTTCATGGTTGCACTAAATAACAACGATTGTTTTTTCTTGGGCAATAAATCTAATATCGTCGTCAATTGGTTACGCGAGCCTAGATTCAAGGTTTCATCTACTTCGTCAATGATAAAACGTTTGATATTTTTAGGTACTAAATCGCCGTGTAACATTAAATCCATCACACGACCAGGTGTTCCAACGATAATATCTACACCTTCCACAATTTTCGCCGCTTGCGTATTGATGTTTGCACCACCGTAAACGCCAACAGTCACCACATTCATGTAAGAAGTAAGACGGACAATTTCGTCACAAACTTGCATAACGAGTTCACGAGTAGGAACGATGATTAAAATTTGAGGAAAAGGATTCTTGGCAAATTGCCATAAACGTAGAGTAGGTAATAAGTACGCCAATGTTTTACCCGTTCCTGTTTGTGCAATACCGAGTAAGTCTTTGCCCGACATAATCACGGAAAATGATTTCTCTTGAATGAGCGTGGGAGTATCTAGTCCCATATCATCTAGTGCATTCAGTAAAGGGTTATTTAAGTTTAAATCTTCGAATTTCATGGTCTAATTTTATTCGGCCTACGATAAAAAGATAACCCCCATTTTAGTCTATTTAAAATGAAACGTACTAAATGGGGGTTTCTAAAAGAAAAATGTGGAGTCGGAGGGATTCGAACCCTCGTCCAAACAACGTATAATTAAGCCTTCTACATGTTTAGTTCATTATTAATTTTCGACTTTGTAACGGAAATGAACACCCAATACAAAACTTAACTCCTGAGATCTTACGCGTTCCACGGAGTGAGGTCGGCGCCAGTCTATTTGGTTGATACCACAATCCCAGCTTTAATAGACTAAATTGCTGGTGTGGTACTTGTCCAGCTTACTATTATTCAGCGTGGATTAAGCTATCTCGATTTGATCGATTAAGCAGCAAGTGCGTATGACGTGTTGTCATTTATTGTTTGAGACAGGATATTTAAGAGCTCCATCTCAAGGCTCTACATGCTTATACTCAACAATCTCAATTGCTGTCAAAGCCAATACGACCCCAAAGAACTAATGCAAAGATAATGATTTTAATAATCGCACTATTATTTTTTATGTTATTTGATTTTAGAAGCCTATAAGAGATGAAATAAAAATTGACACTATTTACTATTGTTTTATAGAGTGGAATAGAATAAAATACTAAAAACGTTAGAATGTTACTAATTTAAAGTTCTTTCGATTTTGAATCTTTTTTAAAGGAAATTATATAATTGAACCCGACGTTTAATTCACAATAGTGTACCAAATCGATATTTCCATTTTTTGTATTCTTCATCTTATAACGATCCACTATTTTAGTTGTAGGTTCAACCACTAATGAAGGATCATAAATATTATTTTGCCAAATTTTGTAATGCGTTCTAACAACTCTACATTGATATCCAATAGCTATATTTAAAAATAGTGATTTCATCAATTTAAACTCATTTCCAATAAAAATAGTGCCAATAAATGGGGTAGAGATATAATCATATACATAAAAATATACAACATCATCCGTATGATAATTTTCAGATGAATGTATTTCTCCGGGAGTATTTGATGGAAAAAAATGAACGGGCATATAATATGAGCTTTCAGAATAATAATCCAATTCCAATTTTTTCCCTGCGTAATTAGTACCTACCTCTGTTAAAGCGGATAACCGAATAGTTGGGCTGTAGATTTTAGAAGGATTTAAAACCCGGTATTTGAAACCACCACCTAATAAATGATAATTCATATGATAAAATGGAATGGGAGCTCGTCTGAAATTTCCTCCACGCTGATAGGAACCGAAAAGTGAAATGACACCCATTTTTAACGGAACGGCAATTCCCACGCTTAAATCTGTTTCGGTAAATTGGAAAAATAAGTTTGTTGATTGAGAAAGACTAACGTATCCTTTTATTTTCTCTTGTGAAAAAGAAATGTTGAAAATAAGTAGCGCACAAATGAATAAAGTTCCTTTCATTCTTTAGATTTTCAATTACTTCACAATTCCTCAACATAATATATTGCAATGCCAATTAGATATTAACTTTCATCATTTTCCTAATTTAGCACTAATAGTATTTACTAAAGTATTTTATTATTTATTAAAATCAAACTATTTAACATATTATCCTTGTAAATAGTAAAAAAGAAGATGCTAATTTTATTCTCTCTGGATGCTGACTTTATTTCTGACTAGGAGTAATAGATAGAGACACATTACTACCCGAAGTAAAATGAATTCCTGGTTTCAATATAATTTCCTCTTCCGCAGTGATGTTTGTAATGACATTTTCCTGCACTTTAAATTCCTTAAATTCTTTTGGTTCCGCATAAGATGCATTCGGTCCTTCTAATGGCGCAATCGTTAATTTATTTTTGGCAAAAAAGTCCTGATCGTAAACAAGATTCCGTTTATAAAGTGTTAGATTGAAAGCTTCTCTTTTCCATTGTGCTGCAACGACTTCCGCATGTCCTTTATTTGCTTGACCTCCATATTGATTTGAAATTCTAATTTTTCCTAGAATCTTTAATCGGTAATCTTCCATCACAATTTCATAAACAGTAGGAGAAGTGATTTCAAGGTCATCAAATTCAGAGAGATACATATAACTCAACGGTGTAAATTCGAAATTTTCAAAATTTGGTGCTTTCCCTGTTGAATTACAGCCTTCTCCACAATAGAATGGGAAATCTGCACCACTGACTGTATTATGAAAAATACCATTTCCACCATACACATTTTTGGCAAACATATTCTTAAACCGAACCATGTCGATTTGCTGAAAGCGTGTGTTTGGCTGGTATTTTAAAAAGTCATCTACCAACCATGTACTACTAACACCGTGGCTTATGTCCTCAATATATTGTGTGTACACATTATAATTCCGAGAAGTAGTATTACATGGATAATGTTTTACTCTCCAACCAGCATGATACCATTTGTAGGCATTGTTGGATGTTATTTCAAAAACAGGCTGACGATATTTTCCGCCAAAACATTTATCCTTAATAGAAATAGTACTCTTAAACTGATTTGCTATAATAGCTGCCTTAGCTAAAAAAGAAGTATCGTTTGCAGCTAAACCAATATAAAGAAGTGATCTCCCAAACCCGACTTGTTGATTGATTTCTGCAGGTGTACTTTCTCCTAATCGTCTGAATCCTTCAGTTGTCCAGTAACCATTTGAGATGAACCACCACAAAGTTTCACCACATCTGTCTTGCAACCAATTTGCGTAATCTCCAAACGTGGTAAAAGTGACACCGATTGAATTGTTTTTAATGAAGTCAAAAGGATAAATGGACGTATTCTTTAATAAAGAGTCATTTTTAATGAAATAGACAAAACGAGCTAATGGTGCTAGTGTATTTCCAGTTAAATACATAGAGGAAGTTGAAGTGTCCCACCGTGGTATTAAATAATCAACACCTCTAAAATCATGTCTATTCTTCATGATACTAAGAGATTGCATCACAAATTTGTACAAGTAGTCTTTGTCCTTAGTGGTTTCGTACATCGTTATATAACCTTCTAAAACATAGCCCATTCCGTCTCCATACACGTTATCTTTTAAATTTGTAATAGAATCGAAAGGTTTGTATCGAGACATTAAATTAGCATTAAAATAATCGTATTCTTCTTTTACGTTAAACTGATCATAGGTTTGAGCATGAACAATAACTGTAATGAAAGGAAATAGAAGAAGTAGAAAGCTTCTAAATGTTGCTTTATTGTTCATATTCGTCAAACTTTGGCGTTATTTTATTTTGAAATGCTGACATACATATTATATAAATTCTTGAAATCTGAGCTCTTTTATTTTTCTTTTACTTTTTCTCCGGGAAAAAGTAACAAAAACCTCGTCGTCGTGATATTTCTTGCCACCCAAATCTTCCTCATTGCTTGCAAAAATAAAACTCGCTAGCGCTCAGACAGTTATTTTTACGACAGCAATTCGTCGTTTGTGTTCCGGCAAAAAAATCAATTCCGATTCAACATCGGAACAGGTTACGACATCCTAATCCGTCGTTGAATTTGGCTTTTCATTTAATTGATATAAATTATTCTCAATAATACAAGTGCGTCAAAATAAATTAGTCTTCGAACTTGATAAAAATGATAGCTTAATTTCATAATTATTGATTTTTAGTTTCCAACGCTTCGATACGCTTTTGTTGAGCATCAATAACCTTCTGTTGTTCAATTAGATACAAAGTCAGTTCTTCCACTTTCTGCATCAGTAATTTATTCATTTCCCCTAAATTTAAACCGTCTGTTTCAATGATTTCTGCTTTTGGAATATTCGGTAAATGTCCATTCTTAGCAATAAACGTTTCGACTTCGTTTAATGGCATCAATTCATATTCTTTATGGAACACAAAATCTGGCCAAGATTGGAGATTTACTTTCACTTCGCGTGTATAGAGCAAACCATTGTTATCTAATTGAAGTAATTTGTAGTTCGATTGATTGATTCCCATCTCTTTTTCAACTATTATAGGATGTGTAGTTGAATCGTTCGCCACTACAACATGCAGTGATTTGCTTGTTTGTGGCGTATTGGTTTGGGAATAAGCCGTGTTTAAGCTAACTGTCAGAATAAAAGCCATAATTGCCTTAGCTGCTTTTGTTATCATTACGGATATTGTATTATTTTTTTTCATGTTGATTACTATTGAAATGTCAACTAAATTATTTAATTTTTCTTTAATATTTAGAAAAAAGACACACAATTATTAGATATTCTTGATGTTTTAGGTTGAAAATTTAATAAGGTAAAAAAAAATGACAGCGAACTGTCATTTTTGGTTTATTATAAAAATACTATTTGATAGAAAAAAACCACTTTATTTCTTTTTCGAATTAAAGTCCGTTTAATTTATCAATGAAATAATCCACTTTAGTGT
>CAZDAR010000090.1:0-6776 GCA_964503665.1 uncultured Flavobacteriales bacterium | reverse complement strand
CTTCTAAATGTCAGATGTCTAACTAATTGGAAATAATCATGAACTCTACTCATCGCCACAAAAATACGAAAATTGTAAGCTATAACTAGAATGTTGTTTGTTTTTTAACCACAATGACGGAATGAAGTCACAATGGTCACGGAGGATTTTTCATTCTGTTTTCCGCTCTCGCTCTGTTTCTCACTCTGATTTTTTTAACCGCAATGACACCAAGCGATGCACTGAGCACGTGTCGAAGTGAAGTCACAATGGTCACGGAGGATTTTTCATTCTGTTTTCCGCTCTCGCTCTGTTTCTCACTCTGATTTTTTTAACCGCAATGACACCAAGAAGGCGCAATGGCGCAAAGAAAACTTCATGAATTTCCATGATCGTAGCCTTTATTAGAGTTTTCTACGTCTTGTTGTGTGTAAAATAAATACACTCCTATCCTAAGGTTGAAATAAATAGTGCATTTTTGTTTTCAAAACGAAATATTATGAGTAAGTCAACAGTAAAAACAAATTATTCCGCCCTTTTAACACTGTGTATGGTGTTTTTCTTTTGGGGATTTATTGCTGCTGGAAATAGTATTTTCATTCCTTTTTGTAAACACTTCTTCGGACTGAATCACTTTCAAAGCCAGTTGGTGGATTTTGCTTTTTACTTTGCCTACTTCATGGGAGCCGTTATTCTTTATTACATAACATACAAAATTTCGCAAGATCCAATCAAAAAATGGGGATACCGAATGAGCATCGTTTACGGATTATTGCTCTCGGCTCTCGGTGCTGCTTTGATGATTTTGTTTTTATGGCTGGAAACATTCGCTGGAATGCTATTTGGACTTTTTGTCGTCGGATTGGGTTTTTCCATTCAACAAACGGCTGCCAATCCTTTTATGATTGCGCTAGGAGATGAAAAAACAGGTTCTAATCGTGTCAGTTTAGGTGGTGGAATAAATAGTATCGGCGGAACATTAGGACCGTTATTAGTCGGTTTAGCCTTGTTTGGTTCTACTTCATTTTCAACAGAAGAAATCCCTAATTTGAATCTTTCAAAAGTGATTTTACTTTACGTTTTTGTTGGATTGTTATTTCTGTCAGTTGCTGCTTTGTTTTATATGTCAAAGAAATTGCCCAACGATGAAATGGACGGTCAACGAGAAGATGCTTCGGAATTGAAAAATGGTTTGAAAACATTAGTCACTATGACGGTAGTGATTATTGGCTTAATCGGTATTATCTTCTTTTTGGATAACATTACCATTTTAGACCCCAAAAACCGAGAAATTCTCCAACTGATCAGTTTATTATCATGTGTTGCTAGCGTCTTTATATTTCTTTTCACCGCCTTAAAAAAATCTAAAAAGCAGAAGAATGGTTGGGGTGCTTTGGGGTATCCGCAACTCGTTTGGGGAATGACCGCTATTTTTATCTATGTCGGAGTGGAAGTGGCGACGGGTAGTAATTTGAGCGATTTAATTTCATCACCAGACGTAGCAGGAATTGATACTGCTGAAACCGCTAAATACGTTTCATTGTATTGGGGAAGTTTGATGATGGGACGATGGGCGAGTGCCGTTTATGCGTTCAATTTATCAAAAACAATGTCCATTATTTTGACTATCGTTATGCCTTTCCTAGGTTTTGGGTTTGTTTATTATTTCAATACATTAAACGGTGGTCATTATTCCGATTTTTGGATTTATTTCTTTTTCATTACCGTCTTAATCATCGGTTTTTTCATCGGTAAAAATAAACCAGCTCTAACACTTGCCATCTTCGGCGCTTTAAGTATTATTTGTTTATCGATTGGAATTATTCCTTCTGCTCAATTAGATGGTGTAGCTCATTCGATTGGTTTGTCCAGCGGATCGATGATTACGATTTATGCGATTATTGCAACAGGTTTGTTCTGTTCAATTATGTGGCCGTGTATCTTCTCTTTATCCTTAGCGGGATTGGGAAAACATACTTCTCAAGGTTCTGCCTTTTTAGTCATGATGATTTTGGGAGGTGCGATTATTCCACCATTACAAGGAAAATTAGCTGACATTTTCGGAATTCAACATGCGTATTTAGTAGGAATTGTGTGCTTTTGTTTCTTGTTGGTATATGCAGTAACGGTACGGAAGATTTTGAGAAAGCAGCATATTTCGTTGGAATGATTTTTTGGCTCGCTTTTTTTCAATGAAGAATAAGTTTCCCCTCTTTGGAGAGCCTGTTCCGAAAGTCGGAAGGGTCTAGGGAGGAAAAATTCAATTTACTATACAAATCCCAATCGTACAAAACGATTCAAGGAGGCACTAAATCCGATAGTACGGTTCATTTGAGAATGATGTTTTAAGTAGAAAATAATTAACAATTTGTTTTCCAGATAAATAAATAAAATTTAAGAGGAAACTGTGTTAAATTTTTGGAAGGTGAATATTTTTTAAATATATTAGTAAAAATTCCTTAATTTATTTACTATGAAAATAATTCAAAAGCAATCGAATATCATTTCGAAATCCGCTAAAGTCATTTCTATCTTTGCTCTTTTATCAGGTTTTAACACAGTCTTTTCTCAGTCGAACACACTTCCTCCAAATGGAAATGTCGGTATTGGTACTACCTCTCCAACTAGCAGGTTACAAGTAAATGGAAATGCGATGATTGACTCAACATTGACAGTCAACGATTCGTTGATTATTCAAAAGAGTGCGCGTATTAAAGATGTCTTGCGGGTGGATAGTGACGTCATTGTGAAAGGCGATATTCGTATTAAAAACGACTTGAAAGTCAATGGAAAAACAACCTTAAAAGGTGATATCGTTATCAAAGAAGGTGATTTGAAACTAAAATCAATTGTTGATACAACTTTACCTGGAAATGGAATACTGATGATTAACAGTAATGGGAAAGTGGTAAATGGCGGATCGGCTATCGATGTGTTTTATGCTTTCCCATCTTACCCGAACACTTTGATTGTAATTCATGGCCAAATGCATTATTACCACAATGGGAAAGAGCTTCTGAACAAATGTTTCTACTTAACCATGATTGCATAACCGATGTCAAACTTGGTGTCGGAATAAAACCTACTGCTAAATTTCATATTTTGACCAGTAGCAACGCAACATTACCCATATTAGTAGAACGAACCGCAGGAAGTAGTCAACCTGCTACAAAATTACTTCAACTGGATAACAACGGTTTGCTCTATGTACGAGAGGTAAAGGTAAATCTACAATCATGGCCTGATTTCGTTTTCCATAAAGAATATGAATTGATGCCGTTAAACGAAGTCGAAGATTTTATTACTAAGAATGGTCATCTTCCTAACGTTCCAAAAGCTGAAACTATCGAAACAGACGGTTTAAACTTAGGCGAAATGAACAAACTATTGATGCAGAAAGTGGAAGAACTGACTTTGTATTTGATTCAACAACAGAAATTGCTAGAAGAACAGCAAAAGTTAATGGAAGCACAACAAAAGCGAATTGAAGCATTGGAAACTAAAAACCATTAATTATGAAAAATTTTCACATCCTCTGCATATTGCTTACGTCATTTTTACAACTAAATGCACAAGTAAGCGTCTTTGACTGTTCGGTTTATACCAAACATCTTTCTCAGACACAGGCAAATGCTCAAGACACGATAACAGGAACGTGCATCACATTAGGAGATAACGGTGTTATTCATTTGAACAACAGTAACAATACTACTATTTTTGCAAAGAATGAAATTACGCTAAAGGACGATGTCCATTTAGGTGGATTTGACACGACTGGAGGTGTGCATTTAAAAATAACCGCAAAAGCTGGCTTGGAGGTCGCCGTGATGAATTATACGGATTTAGCAGGCGTTTTACGTTATAAAAAATTAGAATTTGGCATAGAATTACCCGACGTGATTCAAGAGCGCATCCATCATTTTTTGTTTGAAAAAGGAGTTTACAGTGATGAATTGAATCCGTTTCTAGAGTGGAAAGTCGATGTAGAAGGAACTTTTGAACACGTTACAACAGGGAAAATCGTAAAAGTGGATGGATTCTATACTCGTGAATACAATGAGAATCACCAAACCGATGATTGGGATGAAGTACCTACTCTTTATCCTTTTCGTGTGCGTTTTGCACCACCTCTAAATGGCGAATGGAAAGCTGTAATCAGTATTCGAATCGATGGCGTACAAGGAACAACTTATCTCTCCGATGATTTCTGGTTTAATGTCGTTGAAAGTGGCGACCCCGGTTATGTAACAGTACATGAAAACAAGCTTAATTTAAAACAAGGTGATAGAATGATTTTTCCGGTGGGAACAAACTTTCCTTATCCTATGCTAGGTTCATATCGTGGAATTGAATTTAATTTTATTGATTCTGTCAGAGCAACATTTAATGGCGACACTATTTATTATGGCCATAATTTGGCGGCTAATGATATGAACTCAGAAAAAGCGTCAAATACCGTACATTGGAAACAGTATTTAGATATGATTTCCGAATATTTGAAATTAAATCGTTATCAAGGAGAAACGCGCTATATCAGGACTATTCAGTACCCTGCTTCTTCACTTATTGAGTTTGAAGAAAAAGGCAATTATTACAAACGCTTGCATTATGCGTACGAACAAGACAAACTCTTGGATACGATGGAAAAATACAACTCGTTGATGCTGTTCAATTTCATGAATCAAGTGCCGTTTTTTAAGTTAGATGAATATGGCGCATTCGATTGGGATTGGGATTATGATATATATAAAACAGGCCCTGGCGAAGACGGCTCATTAGACACGTCACCTTGGGTGTATAACAAACCGCGTTATTGTTACAATGACCAACCTCAAGGACAAAAGCAACCCTACGAGGCACTTTCCAATGACGATGATCTTGTTTACCATAAACAAAGAATACGCTATTATATCGCCCGGTATGGTTATTCAACCAAAATTATGGAATTTGAGATATTAAGCGAACCATTTCATGTGAATGAACAGGCCAAAGTGCAGACCTCCTCAGGGCAAATTACTGTTCAGCAAAACAGACCTTTCGGTTTACCTTCCGACCCACTTCACACACCTGTACGACAGGCAGTTTTGAAATACCACAAGGTACTGTCAGAATATATTAAAGATTCATTACAATGGCATAATCAATTGATTGGAGTGGATATGGGTTGGGGAGATATTACTGAAGATATAGCAACAGAAGCATTGCCAAACATAGATGTTATTGGGCTTAACAAATATTACACAACACCTGATGATATTTATAAAATGACCGCTACTATACAACAACGTCAAATTTTATCTAAACCTATACTATTTTCAGAAGGCGGACTTGATGAAAAGTATCAAGAATGTTCGAGCTACACCCAACACCCAGTCGATATGATGACCTTTCCATTTACGGGTGTGGCAGGTTATCTTACATGGTTCGGTTGGAGAAAAGGAGAAGAAACCCTTTGGCCTGCAACCATTCGTGCACAGCAACACATGAACGGCGATGATGTTATAAATACCTTGAGTGAAGGAGGTGGAAATTGGGGGCATGGGAAGCAAGAGGAAAAGCTATTCTTATTTATAAATAGTCATCAAACAAACTTTTCTGCATTAGAACACCAATATTATTTGTCCAATAATAAAAATTATTCCGTGGGGTACGTGAAAAACAGGACTTACAATGTACATACAAAAAGATTAAATGATTATTGTGATTTGAATTATGGAAATACTGAACCCATTGATGATCTTGAAAATATAAAATGGAATGACGTTCGTTTGTTACCATTAAATCGTCGTTTACGAGTTCAAGGGTTAAGTAAAAATACAAAATATAGAGTTGACTATTACTCTTTTGAGACAGGCAACCATCTTTCCACGCAATGTGATAAAACTCCATTGCTAAAAGGAGAGTTGGTTTTGAAGTATAACGAATTAACAGCCAATCCAAGCGGGAATGAATTATTAAACCCTGTTATTTGGTATGTCATTATAAAAAACGGATGTCCACAAGGTCGAGAAGTGGAAGAATCGAGTGATTCGCTTACTCTGAAATCAGATGTTTTGACAATTTCAACTGAAAATATAGAAGAACAATTATTGGTTTTCCCAAATCCTTTTAACAATTATATTACTATTGTTTCAAACAAAGAAGATGAATTAACTATTATTACCGTCGATGGTAGAATTAGTAAAAAAGTACTCATCCCTAAAGGGAATACTACTATTTATACAGCTGATTTAGCATCAGGTGTTTATATTTTATTTTTCGCACGACAGTTAGTTCAAACTAAAATGATAAAGCCATGAAGAAATTAATTATAGTATTCTTTGCTTTACCTCTTATTTCTTTAGGACAAAGCAAACTGAATGGATATGTTAGTTTTCATGAAAGTTTAGAAAACTTTGGTTGGTTAGGTAGTAATCTGTCAACAGGTATTTCAATTCATTTTAATAAAAGTGAATTATGTGTATTATTATCCTATTCCTTTGTGGGAAACTTGAAAGGAAATACACAATATCAACCAATTAAAACTAATTTCATGACTTACAATATATTAGGAGGAGAAATAAAATATAGAATACTAAAAAAATCACAATTATATAGCCCTTCTATAATATTAAATGTAGGAACTGATATATTTTCTTCCTATAGAGGTAGATACTTATTTACTTATGGAACGATTACAAACAATTCCAAAAGCGTGGACTTTATCTATTTCCCCTGTAATCAATATGGTTCACAAGCACTAGCAACTAAAAATTTCACATATTATTTCGTTTCTATTCCATTTGTAGGGAATATTA
>CAZDAR010000089.1:0-6812 GCA_964503665.1 uncultured Flavobacteriales bacterium | reverse complement strand
TGCTTGTTCGCCTTTTCAGCTTCTTCTTCCTGAATTTTCGCACTATCTTTTAAAATAATCTCCGCAATATCAAGTGTTGGATCTGTTCCGTAAATTTTCCCTTTAAAACCGGCATTGATTAGTCGTGGTAGATAACCAACATGGTCTAAGTGTCCGTGTGTGAGTAATACAAAGTCAATCGTTGACACATCGACTGGAAGATAATCCCAATTAAGCAAACGAAGTTCTTTTAAACCTTGAAACAGACCACAATCAATCAAGAATTTGTTTTGTGCTGTTTCAATTAAATATTTTGACCCAGTAACAGTTCCAGCTGCACCGAGAAAATGAACGAATATTTTTTGATTTTGTGTCATATAATTTTCTTTTTTAAAAGCGTAAATAGTTTATTAATGAGCTCTAACATATCATCAAATCAATTCATTAGAGTTGTGAATTCTTAACATGTCAATATTCGTAAAAACATTTCAAAAGAAGAATTTTTTGCTGTGTTTCTGTATAGGTAAATATACGAATTTCAGTGGAACGAAGTCCAAAAGAAAATATTAAAGAAAAACCCAATCACATCGGATCCACATTGACACGCACCGATTTAAACGTCTCTTGACCATATAACAAGTTGATGATTTCATTGCTTTTCGACTAATTAAAATTAAAATACAATTTTTATATTTACCTTTATTTCTCATTTAATAAACGACGCAATGAAAACAACTACACTCTTCACTCTTTTCTTTGTCCTTTTTACACAATTCAATTTTGCTCAAAAAATTAAATTTGACGGCGATACCGTTTTTGTTGACGGCAAAAAGGAATTCATTTTAGACATGCAAAGTGCTTCGAGTTTTAATTTCAAATTCAAAACCTTGGACGGAAAACAGATTGCGTTTCTGCAATTCAACGATTTTTACGACTCAAAAGAAATCAGCAGTGGAAATCCAAAAGGACGTGTAACTTATTTTGACATCACTTTTTTGGATAGTGGAACGAAATGTGAAATGAAAAATGTCGGAATGAAAAAACAGATAGCCAAGTATTTGTATGAAAGCGAAATAATTCGTGACAATGTTGTCAATGAAAAAGCTATTCAGGATTTTGTCTTGATTCATGGAACGAAATTCACGGAGCAAAAAAAGAACTCAACAACGATTATAATTATTCATTAATCAATTTAGAATTAAAACAAATTAAGCTCCACGTGTTTTCTGAATTTTGAAAAAGTATACATTTAACCATGGCATTTAATCGATTAAATCATACTATACTTGGTGAAATTCGCCCACGCTTTTTTCTAGAAATTGAAGTTGAACCTGAAGTCGCTGCAGCTCACATTGTAGCACAAGTTCAAAACTCAAAAACGGTTACCTGCGATCATTCTAAAAATTTGATTTTATTGAAAACTCCAAGTTGGTTGGCTCATTACTGGTCGCCCGAAATGACGGTTCGAATTGATAAAGGGGAATTTTCAGGAAAAGTTACTGTATGTTGTTTGCTAGGCCCTCGTCAAGCAGTTTGGGCGATGTTTTCTTTGATTTATGCTGCGTTGATTATCACTACTACTTTTGTTGGTTTATTTGGTTTTGTGCAATTACAGGTGTCTGGCTCCAGCACATTTATTTGGTTTATTCCAGCTGGAATTATTTGCTTGGCTTCTGTTTTTGTGGTGGCAAAAATTGGGCAACGAAAAGGCAGAGATCAAATGCTTTATTTGGTCAGTTTTATTTACCATTCGCTCGATGAAATTACTGAGGTAAAGCGGGTTGAAAGAAGGTAGGGAAAGTTTTAAGTATGCTTAAAAGTTTTCTCTTATTTTCAATATTCTTTAAGTATATTCCCAACCTAATATATCGATACACTAAAAAAGAAGTGGTGTAAACCCAATCACATCGGATCGACATCCACATTGACACGCACCGATTTAAACGGTACCTGTCCATAAAACAAGTCGATGATTTCGTCGAGTTTTACTTTGATTTTTTTAGGCGATAATTCTCGTTCTATCTTAATGGTGATTTGCTTGAGGTAGTAATTGTTGATACGTGTGATAATTGGGAATTCAGGACCTAAAACACGGTTTCCTAAAAGTTTTTTTAGTTCGTCTCCAAAGAAAGCAGCACCAGCGCTGAGTTTATTTTCGTCCTTATCTTTTAGCGTAAACGTAATCAATTTATAGAACGGTGGATACATAAAGTTCTTACGTTCAATAATTTCATTCTTATAAAAACCAATGTAATCATGCTCCATTACTTTAATAATAATCCAATGGTCAGGTTGTCCTGTTTGAATAATTACGGTTCCTTTTTTATCTTTTCGACCCGCTCTTCCTGCCACTTGGGATAACATTTGAAAACTACGTTCATACGCACGGAAGTCAGGACGATTGAGCATTAAATCAGCATCTAAAATACCGACTAGAGAAACGTTTTCAAAATCCAATCCTTTGGAAAGCATTTGTGTTCCCACCAAAACGTCAATTTTCTTATCTTCAAAGTCCTCAATAATTGTTTGATAGGCGTTTTTAGAACGGGTAGAATCCAAATCCATTCGTTTAACAGTGGCGTTTGGGAAAAACACAGAGAATTCGTCTTCAATTTTTTCAGTTCCAAAGCCCAACATATTCAAACGGTTACTTCCACAGTTTTTACAAGATCCTATTGGCGCTGCCACATAACCACAATGGTGACATTTTAGCTGATTAGAAAATTTATGATAGGTCAAAGAAACGTCACAATTCACACATTTCGGTGTCCAATTGCATACTTCACACGACCAAATAGGCGTATAACCACGTCGATTTTGAAACAAAATAACTTGACTTTTTGCTTCTAACGCCTGATGAATATAGTCCATCAACATAGATGAAAAGTGTGATTTCATCGAACCGTTTTGACGTTCTTTCTTTAAATTAGCACAAAGAATTTCAGGTAATGTAGCATTCCCGTAGCGTTCATTTAACTCGACAAGTGCATACTTTCCCTCTTGTGCATTAAAATAAGATTCCATGGAAGGCGTTGCTGAACCTAGTAAACAATTTGCTTTAAAGAGGTTTGCCAAGACAATAGCCATATCACGGGCATTGTATCGTGGCGACGGATTCATCTGTTTATAAGACGTTTCATGTTCCTCATCGACGATAATCAATCCTAGGTTTCGAAAGGGTAAAAAGATTGACGAACGTGCTCCCAAAATAATACGAAAGCGTTTCGGGTGATTATTCAATACATGATACCAAATATCAACACGCTCATTTTGGTTAA
Source organism: uncultured Flavobacteriales bacterium (assembly GCA_964503665.1). Taxonomy (GTDB): domain Bacteria; phylum Bacteroidota; class Bacteroidia; order Flavobacteriales_D; family Crocinitomicaceae; genus 40-80. The sequence continues at coordinate 3,555 of CAZDAR010000089.1, read as the reverse complement.
ATTTAGAATGATAAACACCTACTAAATCACCAAAATAGGCTTTTAGTCGCTGTATTAATTGAGCTGTTAATGCTATCTCGGGAAGTAAGAAAAGTACTTGTTGATCTTTTTGAAGTGCCTCTTGAATAAGTTGAATGTAAATCTCTGTTTTTCCTGATCCAGTAATTCCATATAGCAACGTAATTTTATTTTCATCAAAAGAAGTTTTTACTTCTTGGTAGGCATTTTGTTGTGCTGGAGAAAGTGTTAATTCTTTCGATATTTCTTTCTTTTCGGCTTTAAAACGGTCTATTTTGAGCTTTTCTATGCGGAAAATGCCATTTTTTACCAATGTATTAATCGTCGAAGTAGAAACACCCTGTACTTCCAAGTCTTTTTTGAAAACGGGGAAACCCAACATGTCATGACTGACAATTCCTAGAAAAAGCGTAATGGCATCCGCTTGTTTTTCTTTCTGTTTATTTCCATCAAATTGTTCGAGTAAAAACGAGAGCTGTTCTAGATTTTGATAATCTTTTTCTAAGAAAACATAGGAAGCGGTTTTATCCACATATTTATACGATAATTCCTCGGTTGAAATAACCATCTTTTCCTCCATCATTTTCTTAATGATAGGTTGAATAGTTTTAATCGTCAAGAGCTCTGAAACCTCTTTTAAATCTAGTACTTCCTTCAGTTCAAGCGCATCAATTATAGTTGAATAACGTTCATCATCTACCGATTGACGAGTATCGAAATCAGGATGAAGTGCAATCTTCGATTCTGAAGCTAATTTCAAATTAGATGGTAAAGCAGCATTCATAACGTCACCAAGTGGCGCCATATAATAATCAGACATCCACTGCCATAACTTCAACTGAAAAGGGGTGACGATGGGAGTGTCATCTAAAATAGTCTCGATATATTTTGCTTGATACCCAGTAGGAATTTCTTCGTGAATACGAACAACGATACCCGAATAGAACTTCGAACGTCCAAAGGGTACAACAGCTCGAACGCCGTTTTGAATACTATCATTTAACTCATAAGGGACACGATAAGTAAAGACATTTTTAACGGATAAAGGAAGGATTATATCGGCAAAAAGCGTCTTTCGGTCACTCATAATAATAAACTCATTTTCAAAAGGTTAGTTACAATAGTAATCCTCTGCTTGATACACTGAACTCGGTCCACAAAAACTCAATAAACCAGTAATTGGTCCTTTGCATAATTCGCGCATAGAGTTTTTATCGATAGCCGATAATTGTTGTCCAAAAACAACCGTATTTTCCGTTTTAGTTAACATCACTGTTGTTCTAGCGGTAAAAATACCCAATGCTTTACGATTATTTGTCGCTGTTACATTCGTGTAGGTAATCTTATTTTGTGCTATCGTAGAACTAGGCTTCGAAAGTGCAATATAATCTAATAGTACCTGTGAGCCAGAAGTGAGTACAGCGGAAATACTAATTAAATTTCGTTTGATAATATTCGGGTTATTGGAAACATTACTTTTTATCAACTCATAAAATGTTTGACCATCTGCAGAAGAACTAATCAACTTATTCACACTGCTATTAATATCTCCCGACTTAATCATCCAATCAAATGTCTTAATTGTGGAATCAGAAGCACTTGTAAATTCAGCAAAAGAAACGCGAAGTCTTAAGTCATACATATAGCCGCTACCATAGTCGCCTGCAATTTTCGGTGATTTATATTTATCCGGATTAATTGGAACTGCTGCAAATGAATACGAAGAACTTGCATTTGCATTTGGGTAAGTAATCTTAACATCTCTTACCAATTCAGTACTACCATTTACTAAAAACTCACCATTGTTAATGTTCAATTCTAGTCGATACTCGTATCCATTCTCTGCTTTCAAAGGATCACTTTCAGTCGTTTTAAACATATACACCTTTTGCTGAGGATAGTAAAAGACACCACTTGTTTTATTTTCAATAAGTGTATCTTCTAAGTTAAAAGTTCTAAGTAAAGTTCCGAATTTGTATTCTTTTACCGTTCCAGTAACAGATGAAAAGTAATTAGAATCCGCAATAGCAGCAGCTTCTAATTGATTGTCAGAAGTAACGAACGCACGATTCACTTTTATATAATGAATAGACTCACTAGGGTCTAATACAGCATATACGACAGCTGAAGGTTCAGCCGAACCATTAATTTTAATCTCATCTTTACAAGAAGACAGCGTCAATAAAAGGATTGTAACCGTTACTATTGAAGTATATATTTTCATTGTTTATTTATTGAAAAAGTAAGACTCAAAATTACGCATTTCAAGTCAGTTTATGCGTACTTTTACTAAAGGATTTAGACCGTTAAATCAACCATTAATCTTTTACACGATTTAAACGCATCGCTATTAGTAACCAATTTGGTAAAGACTCACCCATTTTTTTATTGGTTAAGTTGATATACCACCCTATTTTTTTCAATACGGGAACCTTATGGGTTTCTACAAATTCAATCAACGCACCATCTGGATCTTCTACGTATGAAAAACGACCTCCCGCTTCTCCCATGTCAAAAGTTTTTCCTGAATCAACTGTAAAAGGGAAACCTGCTGCTTCACACTCTTTTTGAAGAACATCCATCCCTTGAATATCAAAACATAAGTGAATAAAGCCCCAATCTCCCCAGAAACGGTTCTCAAATATTTGGCGAACGTCGGTTCGCTCTACTGCTTGTACTAATTCTATTTCTGTTGGTCCTAAAAGTTTCGCAAAAGGTCCTTTTCGTTCAATTGTATGACGTAAAAGCACACGTCTTACTCCTTTGTTACCACCTGGAACATTGGCATATACATTAAACGTATCGGTTGAGTCATACACGATTAAGTCATATCCTAAAACCTCTTGATAAAAACGAAGAGATGCTTCTATATTACTGACACCAATCACTGCTCCAGCTACTCCACCGGTTAAGCTTGGTGCTTTTGTTTTGGAGAAAAAATCAAGTCCTTCGATGATTTCGAAAAGATTACCATTTGGATCTCTTATAATAAAGTGGTCTTTTCCTTCGGGCGTTTGTGCAATCTCAGAAACGATATCGAAATTTTGTTTTTTGTAATAATTATAGGTCGCCTTAACATCTCTTGACTTTATCTTGCATAGGTAAAGCCCGTAGTCGCCTAATTGTATCTCAAATGTAGATTTTTCTGTAGCACGAGAAGTATATTGCCAGATTTCAAATCCACCTCCACCTTCCATGCTTAGTGCTAATGTTGCAGTTCTACTTTGAACAACGCCACCAGTATATTTTGTCATTAAAGGCGCTTCCGCAGCCTCTTCAAATACCCTGATATCAACACCGAACGCTTTACGGTACCATTTCCAAACTTCTTGTACATTGGGAACACCTATTCCCATTTGTTGAATTCCACAAATAATTTTTTCCACGTCTTTCTTTATGAGTTAATACAAATCTAGTAATAAAATTATGATTTTAACCATTAAAAAGCCGCAATCATTTTAAACTGATTACGGCTTTTTTTTGTACCCACGACTGGATTCGAACCAGCACGCACATAGTGCACAACCCCCTCAAGAT
>CAZDAR010000088.1:0-7296 GCA_964503665.1 uncultured Flavobacteriales bacterium | reverse complement strand
TTACAAAAATCGGAAATATTAAAGAATTCCTCCCCAACTTTTGGTTATGATTCATAAATTGTTTTTTTTTGGATAATTTATTCACAACTAAAAAAATGGATATTATATTCTGCAGTCAAGATGTTTAGTGATTTACGTTAGTTGTTTACGACTTACAAATAACATTAAATTGTTGGTGGAGCGTTTTAAAATAAATTTTTATCATTATCTTTCTATCTTATTTGTCGTGTACTTAAAGTGATATTGTTTTGAGCGGCTGAATACCATATAAAACAGTGAAAATTAACCGATACATTTGACAATAGCAATTATTATTACAATATGCACTTTACTATTATTAGCTTATGTTTTTGACCTAACATCGTCAAAGACAAAAGTACCTTCTGTGATTTTGTTATTAGGTTTAGGATATGTAGTGCAACAACTTTCCATGCTTTTTGGAATTGAAATACCAGATCTAACGCCATTTTTACCCGTTTTAGGGATGATTGGATTAATCCTAATAGTTTTGGAAGGTTCATTGGAGTTAGAGTTCAACAAATCGAAAGCTCCTCTAATCAAAAAATCTATTTTAGCTTCTCTTATCCCAATGTTTGCGCTGGCGTTTTTACTTTCATTTGTGTTTCAATATTTTGCGCACAATTCCTTTAAAGATAGCTTGGTTAATGCTATACCATTTTGTATAATTAGTAGCTCTGTAGCCATACCAAGTGTAAAAACGCTTACAACCTTTAATAAGGAATTTATAATTTATGAAAGTAGTCTATCGGACATCATAGGCGTTTTGTTCTTCACTTTTATTGCTTTTAATCAAAGCTTTGGTTTAATCTCGTTTGGTTATTTTGGATTAGAACTGATTATCATGACCGTTATTTCATTTATTGCAACAATCGGTCTTGCATTATTATTGAGTAAAATTGATCATCCAATAAAATTTGCGCCTATCGTATTGCTGGTTATTTTGATATTTGCCATTTCGGAAATTTATCATTTACCGGCACTTATTTTCATATTGTCTTTTGGGCTGTTTCTTGGGAATATTGACGAGTTAAAACAATTTAAATGGATTGAAAGATTTAAACCAGACGAGTTGAATAAAGAGGTTCGTAAATTCAAAGAATTGATAGTGGAAGCTACTTTTTTAGTAAGAGCTCTTTTCTTTTTACTCTTCGGTTACCTGATTAAAGAGAATGAAATAATGAATCTTGATAGTCTGGCGTGGACAGGTGGAATTGTAGCGGCTATTTTTATTTTTAGAGCAATTCAACTAAAATTCATCAAACTACCGTTATCTCTATTGCTATTTATTGCGCCGAGAGGATTAATCACCATCTTACTATTTCTTTCCATTAAACCATCACAAAACATCCCGTTTATTAATAGGTCCATGATTATTCAAGTGATAATTTTAACCGCTCTTATAATGATGTTGGGACTAATAACTAATAAAAAATCGAAACAAACTGAAATAGAGGAGTAGAACTACGGTTCTAGAGGTCTCAGGTTTGACTCCTAGTGAAATCATCAAGTGAAAATTAAAATTCGTGTAAAGCAAAGATTTAAATGTTTTTTTTTTGGGGGGAATAGTTTGAAGGAAATCGCTGTTTTGGATAATATATAGAATTATAGTTGAATTAGTGTCGTAAAGTAATATATATGAATAAGTTACAGAATTTTCTTTCTCATCAAACTTTACTAGTTGACATCTACTCCTTTTTCTCTTTCTCTTCCTCCAAAGTACTATTCTCCTTTGTCGGAACAATCACTTTATTATATTCAGGTAGATATTTCTGACGACGACGCTTCGTGAATTTAAAGTGTTTGTCTTTTCTAAACCAATCCACAATAAAGTTAATGATATTCATTTCTTTCACTTTATTGAACGACTCTGAATAAATTAAACCAATTCCTTGTGTAAATGGTCCCAAGTTTTTATCCTGCATTACCGAATAATTATTAGACTCATTGAAGATACTGACACGTAAATTTCCTTGTTCGTCAATGATGTATTCCAAGTTGATATCTCCAATAAACGAGGAGGAGTTATTTTCTCCCTCAGATACATTTTGAACGCCAAAATTTCCTTTAATGACCAGTTTGTCATCTAAGAAGTTCTTCTCAAACCCAATCGCTTGTGAGCTTTGACCCGTTGCTTCATTCTGCTTTAAATCCACATTTAACCGAACGTCTTTTGATACCGCATCTAACAAGTTATTGATTTGACCCGAAAGCACTTCTAATGCTGCATTGTTTCCGTATTCGCTCGCACTAACACCTGATCCTTGGAAACGACCTGACAATAATAATAGGAAGAATTGTTTGTTGAGTTCATCAGTGTCGCTATTGATTCGAGCTAGAGCAGCCTTGGCACTTTCGGAAGCTTTAGGAGCGAGTAATTCAAATGAAAGGCGTGGTGTGTTTAAATCACCTGATATGTAGATTCGTGCATCCACATTCTGATTTCCACCCGCTGATTTCTGGGACTCTAAATCTGGGGTAATAACTGATAAATCAGTGTTTACTTTATAAACGGCCACAATATTTAAGTCAGCATCGGTTGGAGAGCCTCCTTTCCAACTAATGCTACTACCGCTTTCTACTTTAAATTCTTTTTTTATCGGATTAAAAACAAAGTTATATGAACCTTTCGTGATTGTGTATGTTCCGTCCATTGATAAATCTTTGTCCGTATTTAATTTAATGGAAATCTGCCCCCATCCATTAGCGACCATTTCATCTCCTGTTTTATCATCAAAGACTAATTTTATTTGTGCATCAGGTGTAAGGTCAAAATTCAAGTTGAGGTTAACGCCAGTGAAGTCTATTTTTTCAGGAATAACGACAGTATCGAGACTGTCATTTTTAATAAATGAATAACTGAGAATGTCATCGATCTCCTCAGGTCCATAAAGTGGAATAGTAATAGACGTATTTTTATTGGTTTTTAAATTCACTTCAATGTTCAAATTGTCTAAGTAACCATCGATGTTTACCCAGCCATTTACATACGCTTTTCCGAAATAGATTGCCCCTTCTTGGTAATTGGTATTCATCGCTAAGAAACTACCTGGTTGTCCGTTTGGTTTCTTCACATTGTCTAACCCCACGAATACATCAAAATTGAAATTACTAAAATTGTCGTGAACAATACCACCGTTGATGTATCCTCTGTTTCCATCTTCATCAGAGATAGGCATATTATCTATTTGAATTAAGTCTTTTGAAACTTTTACTTTTCCATTAAAACCATAATTCACACCAAACATAGCGACTTTCACATTTCCATTTTTTAGGTCTAAAAATCCACTGATTTGTGGTTTGAGCAATTCTCCTTTTACTGCTAAGTTTCCAATCAGTAATCCTTTGATATTGGAAATTACTTTCGGATCCATAAAGGAATTAATAAAGGCGATGTTTGTTTGGTCAAATTTTAATTTAAAATCAAGATTGTCCTTTTTACGTTGGATATAATAATCACCGAAAAAGTCAAATGTTTTCACACCTCGATTGATTAAATTTCCACTTACATTGACCGACTTTTTAGTATTGTCCCATTTACCTTGTAAGTTGACATCTCCTATTTCCGAACCATCCAAAATAAGGTCTTTAACAGCGATATCTCCAAATAATCGAGGGGTATTAAAAATGTCTGAGAGATGGAAATTTCCATCGACAATACCTTTAACACTTTTCTTGAGAGAGACAAAATCAGTAAAATCGGCTAAGTTTAAATCTTTAATGATAATATCCAGTTCATCTTCAGGTGACTGACTGATTTTTCCATTGATTTTGATGAATTGATTTTCATGCGATAATAAAAAATCACGAATCGCTATATCTTTTTCGACAAAAGAGAAGTGAGTTAATTGTTGTAAATCCCAACGATGTGATTTTAGTGTAAAATAAGATTTATTAATCTCTAATTGAAAGTCATCAAAACTTGTTAAATGTGTTGTCCATTTAATTTCAGTAGCATTTTCACGATTTAAATCCCAATTTAAGTTAGATAAAAGAGAATTGGTAGTTCCGGTAGAGTTAAGGTTAACATCGTGAAAAGTGATCGAGTCATTTAGGAAAAACTGACGGACAGAATAGTCTGCTTCAATTCCACTTGATTTTAAATTGTTTATTAATTTGATACTATCTGCCTTAATCGTCTTGTATTGGATGAAAGAAGATTGTACGTTTAAGTCCAATTGATTGGATGCTGATTGATAGTGTCCTGCTAATTGAGTAGCTGGGGCGATGTATAAATCATTGATAAAGATAGAAAGAATGGTGTTGATGTCTTTCAGGTTAATGGAATAATCAAAATTGTTTTGTTTCTGATTCTTTTTTGGAGGTTTATAGCTAATTAAAGTAGGAAAAGAATACGAAAGAGTATTTTGTATGTCCGTAGAAATAGTTTGATAATTGAATTGACCTTTTATCGTGGCATCTAGGATATCACTGTTTATGACGAGCGAGTTAGCTCCCTGACCGTTCTCTAAGTTTATAGTTGCTATTTTTGAAAAGAATTTTTTACTTCCATTAGATACTGTGACGGAATCGAGATGAATGAAACCCGAGTAATTATTTATATCAGATCCCGTAATTTCTGTTTTTATCAATCCTTTAATGGAAAGAAGTGAATCAGATGTCACTAGGTTTACACGATTTAAATATGCCTTCCGAATATTTAATGAAGCAACAAAGGATTGATTTGTGTTAAAATCTAAATTACCATTAAATTCGAAGTCTAGATTAGGGTCATTCACAAGAATGTTCCCATTCACAATCTTGTTAGCATAGGAAACGTCGTTTAATTGAATGTCTGAAAATGAGTAATTATTAAAATCAAATCGATCGATATTTCCAATGATATTTTCTACTAACACACCGTTTTTAGTGGAATACTCAACGTCTAAATGAACAGCACCTTCAACAATCCCGAAAGACTTTTGAGCTATTAATTGTCCCAAATCGAAATTGTGAATAGTAATTGGTAATTCATCTTCATGATGCGTTTCTTTAAATGCCATCGTGTGTTCGTTCACACGATAAATATTGATATTATGATTTATTTTAACGGTTCCAACACCTGTCTTAAGCTCATTGAGGCGGATAAATAAGTTTTTAGTCGTACCAGAAGTAGTGACATCTTTCATTTCAGCATATTGAAAGCGCTGAATCATCTCATTCAAATCTAAAGTGCGTACTACACCATCACCGAATGGTATTTTTATAGCGTTTAATTCTTGTATATTGAAAAAAGCATACTTGATTTCTTGTTTTATCTCTTCCTTCTCAAGAGCCCTAAAATCAGGTAATGAGAAATTTCCTTGTAAAGTAGAGTGTTCACGAATATCAAGTTTAAGGTTATTAATTTTTAAATTTTTGACTTTATCCTTGACTTCTGCACTAATCTTGACAATTTCATCCATTCCTTTTAAAGTCGGAGCGAAGTAAGAAACATCTTTCATACTGACTTGGCTATATCTCAGAAAAGCATCGAAACGGACTGTATCGATGAACTCTTTGAATCCTGCTAAGCCGTCCATCCAGAAATAAAGTTTTGGAAGTTTAACACTCGAATTTTTAGTGAATATTTTAGCCTCATTAATGAATAGTCCTTTATTAGAGAGTTTGGCTTTAGTAGACATCTTCGCAAGGGTGAAGCCTGATTTTTCCTGAAGTGAAATGTGTTGTATGTCTGCCTTTACATCAGCTCCTTTAATAGAAATGTTTGTTGCTGAAAGGTATATTTTTTTAGCATCCAAGTGATTATAATCGACTCCAAATGGTATTGCTTTTTTGGTTTCATTATCCAATTTAAAATGAAAATTTGAAATCGTAACATGACTAATATTTATTTTAAAAGGGTTTGATTTTGTAGGAGTATCCGATGAAAAGAAGTCGGCAAGGTATTGAAAATTAAATTGCTCAGAAACACTGTCTTTTTTAAGATAAACAACGCCCTCTTTTAAGCTAACTTTATTCAAACTAAGATGCCTCATTTTGAGTAGTAAGTAATTCATCGATACGGTGACTTGTTTTATGTGAGCAAGTGTGTCCCTATTTACATCATCTACATAGACATCATCCAAAATTATTTTATTGTAAAATAAGAAGTCAACACGCTTTATTGAGATAGTGTGCTCGAGTTTTTTGGAGAGTATTTCAGTTGCTTTTTGAGCAATAAATGTCTGAACATAGGAAGCTCTGATAGCGAACGCGAAAATAATTACGAGAATCATTCCCCATTCAGCTATTCCGAAAATAAATCTTCCTATAAATTTCAGTATTTTTGCCATTGAATAACAAAGTTAAATAAATTGTCTGATAAAAAAATCACTCTTCTAGCAATTGAATCATCATGCGATGATACTTCAGTGGCTATTATCCAAAATAGTACCATTTTGTCAAATGTTATTGCAGGTCAAAAAGTACATGAATTGTATGGTGGAGTAGTGCCGGAATTAGCATCTCGAGCACATCAAAAAAACATCGTGCCTACAGTTCAGCAGGCACTTGAATCGTCAGGTGTTGCGCTTAATTCTATTGATGCTGTTGCCTTCACAAGAGGCCCGGGTTTGATGGGCTCGTTATTGGTAGGAACCTCCTTTGCAAAAGGATTTGCACTTGCAAATAAAATCCCACTTATTTGTGTAAATCATATGTATGGTCATGTTTTGGCTCATTTTATTGATGGACAGTATGCTGAAAAACCGCAGTTTCCCTTTATTTGTTTAACGGTTTCGGGAGGTCATACACAAATAGTTTTGGTGAAAAACTACTTGGAGATGGAAGTAGTAGGAACTACTATAGATGATGCGGCAGGAGAAGCATTCGATAAGAGTGCTAAAATTTTAGGCTTACCTTATCCAGGAGGTCCGTTAATTGATAAATATGCTTCAGAAGGTGATCCTCTAAAATTTAAGTTCAATAAACCTCATATTGCTGATTTCGATTACAGTTTTAGTGGGTTAAAGACTTCTATTTTATATTTTATTCAGAAGCAGACTAAGGAAAATCCTGATTTTATTCAAAATGAACTTCCGCATTTGTGTGCTTCTATACAAAAAACAATTATTGATATTTTATTTGATAAACTAATTAAAACTGTTCGTCACTATGATATTAAGCAAGTAGCTATTGCTGGAGGTGTTTCGGCAAATAGCGGATTGAGAAAAAAGTTAAAAGAAGAAAGTATCAAACATAAATGGGATATCTTTATTCCAAAATTTGAGTATTGTACCGACAATGCAGCAATGATTGCCATTACAGGATATTATCACTATCTTAGAGGTGATTTTG
>CAZDAR010000087.1:0-7329 GCA_964503665.1 uncultured Flavobacteriales bacterium | reverse complement strand
CATGGTGTGATTATAAACGTCAAAAGATGCCAAGTGGTTTAGCTATGACGATCCTTACAATGAATCATATTCAAAAAAATACTCGTGATGATATAAGTTTAAAATTTACATTGATTGAAATTGAAAAGCAACTCAAGAAAAGTTTTAAATGTACCATGCCTACGACACCAAAAGATGATTTATTTGAAGAATACGAGCAAAGTAGAAAAGATAATTTTATGAATAATTTATCTGCATTTATTTCAGATGCTCGAAAGGCGGTAGATGAAGAAAAAAATCAGTTAAAAGCCAGTCGTTTATGGCAAAAGCATCTTGGAAACGTTTATTTTCCAGATGGTGAAGATGTAACGGAGTCTTCTACTGATGCTTCAAGATTAACTCAAACAATCGGAACAGCAAGACCTTACTATGCAACAAAATAGTCAGACTGTTTTCAATGACCAATTGAACGAAGTTATACATCAGTTCCCTCTATTTCAAAAAATCGAGGGAACTGATGGTGCTTTTTACCTAAAGGGTATTTTAGATATCCCAAATGATAATCTAGATATTGCGGGTAGTTATATGACTGAAATTCATTGCAGTCAAAAATTTCCCTATGCATTTCCCATTCTGTATGAAACAGGAGGTGATATTACAAATCATCCTGATTGGCATAAATATCCAAATGGTTCATGTTGTATAACCGTTGAACCGGATGAAATGTTAATCTGTAAAAATGGAATAACAGTACTTCAGTTTATTCAAAATCATGCAATTGCTTTTTTTGCAAATCACATTTACAGGGAGACTACAGGAAGTTATAAAAACGGGGAATATGCCCACGGAATAGATGGCCTGAAGCAATTTTATTCTGATTTATTTATGACTACGGAATATAAAGAATGGATTAGATATTATGAGCATGTTTTCATAAAGAAGTCTATACACTATGGACGTAATGAAAAGTGTTTTTGTAATTCAATGAAAAAACTTAAACATTGTCATGAAGCAATATTCTGGCAATTAAAACAAATAGGAAAAGTTAATGTTTCGAAACATTTATTCACAATAATAAAAAGATGAAAAGAAAAATATTCATAGGATCCTCAACAGAAGGAAGTGAAATCGCAAAAAAATTAAAAGAGGAAATCGAATCCGAAATGGGAGATTGGTTAGATTGTGATCTTTGGAATGGTGGAAAGATTTTTGAATTGAATACGAGTGCATTGGATGCTCTTATGAAAGCATCTCGAAAATTTGATTACGGAATTTTAGTCGCAACAAAAGATGATATCACTAAAAGTCGTGGAAAAGAAACACACGTACCTAGAGATAATGTTATGTTTGAAATGGGAATGTTTCTTGGCAGCTTGGGATTAACCAGAGCATTTTTGTTGGTCGAAAAGCAAAGTAAACTTCCAACTGATTACAATGGAATTACTGTGCCATATTTTGAAAAAGATATTGACGGAAGTATTGAGGAAGCAGTACAAAAAATAAAAGAAGCAATTGTTCAATCTCATAGAACGTATAATCTTAGACCCGTTCCTTCAGCCGCATTAGCTTTAGGCTATTTTGAAAATTTTGTTCAGAAATTGGCAAAGAAGAGGTTAGAAGATGAAATTCCTTTTCATTTACAAATCCTTCTTCCCGAAAATATAAGCGATATAACTGTAGCTGTTCAAATCCATAAAAAAACTAATCCAAGTGAAGAAGTACGTATATATGAAAAAAGTCCTCGTCCTGTAGTGTATAAATATTCAGGTAATGAAGAAAGATATTGGGACATACCGACAACTTTACAAACTCTAAGTAATCTGATTAACATGTTTGTTCCTTCAACTGAAATTGGGTTAAGTCCTGAAAAACAAGATTGGATTTTAAATGAATTAAGAAATTTCAAGGGCACGTTGGAAGTACTTATAGAACAATGCCCTGCTTGTAAAGGGAATATAACTGTTTCTAAGATTGATAATTACTAATAAAAAAGGTAAATCGGTCTTCCTCCTTGCCCTCACAGCATCGGAAAAACATAAAAACAAGGGTAATACAAGCTGTGTCCTATCGTCCTTGCCCTTGTTTTTAACGTTCCTTAGCCGTTTCCTCAGTATTCGTCAAAGCGGCTGTTCACTTGTTTTCCTTGCCTGTTCGTTCTTCGTCGTCAGTCGCAACTACTCTGCCACCCCAAACCCCAAATAAGGTGCTGTCAGAAGCTCGTTCCTCACTCATCCAGCGAAAAATTTAATGGGGTGTCACCGTTGCTTATTGTTTTGCTCGCCTGCTAAATCGCTCAGGCTACGGGCTTGTCACAGTTTTTGTTTCCCAGTGCTGTAGTCGCTTTCTTCATTTCAGCTGCCGGAGCCGAAGAGGCTTTCCGTCTGCTTCCATTCAGTTCAGCCACTTCGCACCCCACAACAAGAGCTCTTGTATTTTCGTGCCTCAATACTTCGTGCCCTTGTTTTCCTATTTGCTTCATGCATCCCGTACGGTTCACCTTGCAGGATGAATCCGTCGGGAAGCATCAGCAACGCACACTTGCCGTTGGTTTCACTTCGCACAATCCCTCACACATTCCCCGTTTCACCAACCGCAAGTTCTTCCTACCCAAATCCACCGCCAACAAAAACATGCGCCAAGCCCTTGTGCATGCTGCATAGGTCGCAGGCTGTTCAGTTCCTGCCCATTTCCTGCTTCCACCTTCGCTCAACTCGCAGTCGGCTCGCGGCGTTCCATTCAGCCAGTCTCCATTGCATTCCGTCTGGCATTCATTCCACTTGCTACCCACACTCAAGGAAGCCGATTATCATTTCTATTAAAATCTCTACCGATGAGGTTATTTTGAAATACTAATGCTAATTATTCGAATGGCTTCCTTTCGTTTTCCCAACGCTCAGCTGAAGGCTCTTTTACCTTTTGTTTGCTATTTCTTAATTATCAAATATTTTTTTCAACCTTTGTGAAAGATATTATTGACATGGACAAAAAGAAAATAATTGAAAGAAAGGAACTAATTAAATTCATTTCCAATGAGAACTTACAACTGCCTGTATATAGTATTTCAGATTCAGAAACACCTGATTTTATCTTAAAAATGATAGGAAAAGAGATTTCTATCGAACATACTCGATTAATTAAACCTAAATTACAGCAAACAGAAAAATATAAAGAAAGAATTATTGAAAATGCACAAAAAATGTTTGAAGAAAAATACCCTCTTGAAAAATTATATGTTATGATAACATTTAACAATATTCCTCTTAATGATGGTAAAAGTATCCAAGAGAAATATACAAATGAAATCTTTGCATTAGTTGAAAAATTATATCTAAACAACAAAGAATTTAATTTTTGGTTATCAACAAAAATGTCTAAGAAATCAATTACATCTACAATAGAAAGTATAGATATTGACAATACCCAAAACTTTAGCTGTTGGCAATCGTTTGACTCCTTTATAGTAGATTGGATTGATACAGATTGGCTAAAGAACATTATTCAAAAAAAAGAAAATAATATTAAAAAATATAAAAGAAAATTTGATGAAGATTGGCTGCTGTTAGTAGCTGATTTGGGATCAAAAGCATCTTCTCATAGAATCGATTTTATTGATTTTTCCTCTATTCAATCTAAATTTGATAAAATATATCTCTATCAATATAGAGCAGATGAGGTAACCACTATAAAGTAAACGCAATGAAAAAAAATGGAAAGGCATTAGAACAGCTTGTAAGGCTTATACAGGAAGCACTGAAAGAACAACAAAATACTACTATCATTTCAAACCAAAAAATAAAAGCGTCTAATGGAGTTCTGAGAGAAATTGATGTCCTTGTCAGATCAGAAATAAATGGAATGGAAATTGTCATTGCTATTGAGTGTAAAGATTATAGTAGACCTGTTGGAGTTGAAAAAATGGACTCCTTTAAGGCAAAATGCGATTCAATTTCAAGTATAAATAAAAAGATTTTTGTGTCAACTAGTGGATACACTGTTGGTGCTATCAAAAATGCAGAATTATATGGTATAGCAACATATACTGTTTCTGAATTAGATAAGGAGTCTATTTTTACTTGGTTCCCACCAATTAGTGGATTGAATTTAAAATTCGAAATCAATCAAATATCCTGTAGGTTCAATGAAAAGAACACAAAATTTGACGTCGCTAATCCAGCCCCTTTCTTGTATGATGCTGACGGAAATACTCTGTTTGATGTATTAGAAAAAATAAACGGAATTGTGGAACAGAATTATCACTTATTATGGGAACAAGCTTTAGCTGCATTTATCGAAGATCAAGATCGAATTCTAACAGAAGGTATAATAAATTCTTATGAGATTTTTCTGCCAAATATATCTTATATAAAATCATCTAATGGAGAGAAATTATGGATAAGTTCTTTTGTGATAAACTTAAGATTAATAATAATTAAGATTGAACCAACAATAGAGAATGCTACCACTTATGGAGAATTTAAAAAAGAGATCATAACAAAACAAGTTAGTATGAGTATTGGATCAAATACAACAGCTGATATAATTCAAGTATCCGATAATCATTATAAAATGAATTTATATTTAGATGTTTAAGATTAAATATTCAAAAATAAAAAATACCAGCAAATTTAGGGCTTGTCTTTCCTTTCTGCAAGGTCAAGCCCTTCGGGTTTTACTAAAATAATCTCCACCCTCCGTTTCTCTTTCCATTCCTATTACTGTCTTAAAATCAATTTCCATTCAAATAACAATTTTGTTCAAAAATCGGGTAGTATTTTTTTAGCAAAAAACCTTGCATCCAGTTCATCCAATCCCTATAAAACGGGCTTTCTTTTTTCTTTTTTTTCGGCTTTTAGTCGTTTTTTTTCTCTCTTTCTTTTGGGTTAATGGGCGGAGCGAAGCGACAGAAACATAATTTTTAAACCCATAATTATGTTTCAATTAAAAACCTATCGCCCAGGAATGAAAGCAGAAAAAAACTCCTTTTTCATCCTCAACAAAGGATTAAACACAGGTAAGCCCCTGAATGAGCCTTGTCCCAACTGTTTTGTTTGTATCTGTAAGAACAGTGAAGATATAGAAAAATTGTACTGGTTGTTGTTTGCCTTGTGGCAGAGTAAAGAAATCAAACGACATTTAATCGGCTCTGTTATTCTGTATATTCGAAAAAGTGAATTAGAAAAATTAATACGTCAAAAAGTACATGAGCATATTCTGCTAGTGGTTCAGAAGTCTATTCCTGTACTGCGTGAGTTTCACAGAAAAGAAGAGGCATTTCTCAAAATGACCTCACAAGTTCGTGAGTTAAAAATAGCTTATTTGTGTAGTTTGATTAGATAAAATGGAAAACGCCCGAACAATCGGGCGTTTTCATTATTTTTTACTTCTTGTGTCGAAGTTTATCCCAACACCACTTAAGGAACTTAGATACAATAAAACTTACAATTGCACCCGTAGAAGCCAGAATAATAGTTTTCACATAATCCTGAATATCTATCGTAGCAAACAACGTTAATAATGTTCCTACAATTGTTCCTTTCACAGTGGAGTGATCTGTCTGCATGTTAGGATTTGAAGTTTTCAATTCCTTCAACATTCGCACAAGCTTTGAAGTGTAGCGTGATGTCGAATGCTTCCGTATCTTCAGTTGATGTATCATCTACTGATACATCAACACGTTTTAAATTGACACGTCCAGATAATTCAGAACCTGCCTTAAAACGTGGTTTACGTTTGATTGATGCCTTAATGATCAAATCACCGCATAAATTTTCTTTTTCCATTTCTGTTTTGTGTTGTGTCGGAGAACTTTCATTTTTTCGTACTCCAACAGATGAATAATAATTTTTTACTTTTCGTCTTCTTCACAATCTTCGCCATCACTGATAGCGGATTGACTGACTGCCGTTGCAATCGCACCAGCTGTTGCCAGATATCCTGCAATAGATACAGCAATTGCGGGGAGGGCAATCGGTGCAGCCAGAACCGTTGTTCCCACTGCTGCAATGATTAACCCTGCTAAACGCAACTTTTTGAAGAAGGGCGGCGTTTCTTTACCGCATCGCTTGAAGTAAGACTTCAATTTGTCCTGTTTACGCTCTTTATTTTTGTTCTTGAGCTTGTTGAAAGTTTCTTTTTCCATTTTTTTAGAATTACTGGATTTCTATAATACTTAGAACATTGAAAGCCCCATTTTTCAACGTGTACTGCACACCATTGACTTCCTGGAAGAATTCCAACATAAGTAAGTGCAAATCGGTTCCTGTTCCTGTTGGTACAGCCGTAGGTGTAAGAGTAACAGTTGTAGCTGTTGCATCAATTGGAAGATTCTCAACATTTGTTTCTTCTACAGAAGATACAGCTCCCGAAAAATCCACCTTTGCCCAACTGCCTTTTAAACTTACATGTGTTGCACCCGATGGAACACTTAAGTCATTGATAGGAACAAATCCTTGTAGTTCAATCACACCAGTTGCCGTATCTACCGTGTAGCTTTTAAACAGCACAGAACCTATAACAGCACGGTTGTTAAAGTTGAATCCTTTCAACAATGTTTTTGCTGCAGGAGTAGCAATTCCAGCACCAACGGTACGTTCACCTCTTGCACTCGTCGAGTCCAAGTTTTTAACTTGCGTCATGACTTTCATTAATCTTGCCGTAACTCGTCCGTCAGAAGCATTTTGCATCATTGTACGGATGGAATCCCGAAGCAGTTTTCCCGAACTGGCAGAAGAACCAAATTCAGCACCATTTTCACGAGTTCTTACAAACGCAGGATCATTTTTGATACGTTCACCGTCAACTCCACCTTTCTCACGAGCAAGGAAACCATCTTTTGACTTATAAAATGATAAATCACCAACTTTTCCCGTTAGTTTAATTATCCCTTTTTGTCTTGCCATATTTCAAAATTTATTTGATGACTAAGCGAGTTATTAGGTCCGCTATTTTACCTGTCTTTGCGCATTGACAATACAAACATCAGATAAAACCAAATACCTTCAAAGTCAACACTTCCGCTCCATAAACTTTGTGCTGTTTTAGCGTGTTTTTGCAGGTGGAATAACCCTTTTAAGCATGTATTTTTGTAAAAGAGAAAGTAATATGCCACAACCATAGCATAAATACAGTTAAGGCATGCATAAGGCACGAATCAACTAAAAATGAAACGCATAGTTATCCATACAAAAGATGTAATGATCATCACTGGAAAGAGTGAGCGCTATTCGCGTTACCTCATTAAGAAAATAAAGGAAGAAATCGGGAAGAGGGAACACCAGTATTTAACCATACGTGAATTCTGCGAATACTTGGGATTAAATCCCGATGAGGTGGAGGGAATTCTGTTTTGAG
>CAZDAR010000086.1:0-7961 GCA_964503665.1 uncultured Flavobacteriales bacterium | reverse complement strand
CTATACTGACAATAAAAGAAACTCCGCATCAATTCCCAATTTAACGTGGAGCTTTTTTGCTAAATCTATCGTTAGCTTTCTTTTACCAGACAGAAGCCCTGAAATAAAAGCCTCACTAATCCCCAGAATAGAAGCTAATTGTTTCTGCTTCATATCTTTTTCATACATTTTATAGCGCAGCATTTCCTCCAGTGTTTTAGGTACTTTTATAGGCATCAAAGGAAGACTGTCTTCATAGTGTTCCGCTTGTAAAGACAACGCAGTTAAGCGCTGTTTTTCCAAAGACGAAAGTTTATCAAACCCACCTAATTGTGTGGACTTATGAAGTAGAACTTCAATTTGTTCCATGACTTCATCGTATTCTTTTCTATATTTTATTTCTGTTGAGCCCATGATTCTTAATTTATAGATCATTAAACAGTTTTACAATCAATTTTATCGTACTCCTTATGTGTACCAAGAAAGCGAATATAAATAGTTCTAATATCAAAAAATATCATAACAACCAATCGGTAACAATTTCCCTTAATATTGAAAACGTATCTATCGTTCCCAACGGAATCGACTGAATTGAAAGACTTCTTCATTTCAGAGAAATTACTCCAATTCACTTTCTTTGTTTCTTCATACCATTTGTTAAGTGGCTCAATTGAATCTAAATGCTCCAAGCCAAACTCAACTAAAATTGATTTCGATATTATAACCATCTTTCGATTTACAAATTTAATAATTTTCTTTCAGAAAATGAAATTTAATCTCAATATTAATTATTGATTATTAAAATGGATAGAGATGACCCTACCTTAAAAATCATTTTCTACTTTATTAAAGTTAGTATTTCTTTCTCGGTTTTCAAAATAGTATTCATATAAATTACACCAACCAAAAAAGCCGATTCCTTTTCAAGAATCAGCTTAAGTATTTTTAAACTACCTAATTAACGTTTGTGAGACGACTCGCTAGATGTAGTTAATTTCTTTCTTCCTTTAGCACGACGTGCAGCAATAACTCTACGTCCGTTTTTTGTTGCCATACGACTACGGAAACCGTGTTTGTTAGCTCTCTTTCTTAATGATGGTTGGAACGTTCTTTTACTCATGACAAATATTATTTAATCGCTTATTATTCTTCTAATTCAGGATTGCAAAAATAGTGATTATTTGCATTAATACAAGTATTCTAAAAGAAAAATGTGAAATTAATTAAAAAATTTAATTTTCATAGTTTAATATCCTCTTAGAGAAGTTACTTTAGCAGAAAAAATTCATGTTCGCCCCTAAAAAAGATAAATCTGAAAGAGTAAAAGTAACAAAAGCACAAGTATCTCAGTCCAAAAAACTTCTTTCGTACCTCAGAAAATACACCCTTCAATTTTCATTTGGATGGTTCTTGTTAATTATCACCACTTCAATAGGGTTGATATTTCCATTGATGCTCGGCCAACTCCTTGGAAATGGTGGCGACAAAGCATCGAACATGCAAGATGCAATTAAGTTGATTAATACAGACAATATCACAAGCGTAGCCATTGCACTCTTTATTTTGTTTGGTATTCAAGCCGTGTTTTCATTCTGGAAAATTATCGTTTTCAACAGCTTTACGGAACGGGTGATGCGCGATATTCGAAAAGATACTTTTGAACGATTAATCAATAAACCAATTACTTTTTTCCACAATCATACGGTGGGTGAATTAACTTCACGCATGACTTCTGACATTGCGCAGTTGAATGAGACCCTTCGCGTCACATTGGGTGAATTTTTCCGACTATTCATTATCGTTTTTGGTGGAACCTGTTTCTTAGTATTTATTTCATGGAAACTTTCACTTATCATGTTGTCAATAGTTCCTGTTATGGCGATAGCTGCGGTAGTTTTCGGGAAATACATCAAACGATTAGGAAAAGAAGCACAAACAGAAATCGCTAACTCCAATACCGTTGTCGAAGAAGCTTTGATGGGAATTACCAACGTAAAAGCATTTACCAACGAACAATTTATTATTGGTAAATATCAAAAATACATTCAAAACATTCTGAAACTGAATATCAAAAGTGGTTTGTGGCGTGGTGCGTTTGTTTCGTTCATCGTCCTTTCTATTTTTGGCTCCATCGTTTTTGTTATTTGGCAAGGTTTGTTGATGACACAAGGCGAACATCCGCAAATTTCATCAGGTGACTTCTATTCATTCATTCTATTGACGATTATGATTGCGGGTTCAATTGGCTCTCTTCCAGAGATGTATTCCAATATTCAAAAGACAATTGGTTCAACCGCTCATTTAATGGAAATCATCGATGAACCGATTGAGAAAGAAATTTTCAAAGGCGGTTTAAAACCTGAAATCAACGGAAATATCACGTTTAAAGATGTGAATTTTCATTATGAAAACCGAGCGGATATTAGCGTGCTGAATGCTATTTCCTTTGATATTAAACAAAATCAAACCGTGGCTTTGGTGGGTTCGTCTGGTGCTGGAAAATCGACGATTGCTTCATTGGTACAACATTTTTACAACGTGACAAGTGGCGAAATCCTTTTCGAAGACACTAATATCAACGACATTGAAATCACTTATTTGAGAGAACATATCGCGTATGTACCTCAAGAAGTCTTACTATTTGCAGGATCGATTGCTGAGAACATTCAATTCGGTAAGAAAGATGCAACCGAAGAAGAAATCATCGAAGCAGCCAAGAAAGCAAACGCGTGGGACTTCATTCAGTCCTTTCCTGAAGGTTTAAACACAAAAGTAGGCGATCGTGGTATTCAGTTATCGGGAGGGCAAAAACAACGTGTAGCGATTGCGCGAGCGATATTAAAGAATCCTAAAATATTAATTCTCGACGAAGCGACTTCTGCCTTGGATTCTGAATCTGAAAGATTGGTGCAAGATGCTTTGGAAAACTTGATGAAAGGAAGAACGTCTATTGTTATTGCACACCGATTAAGCACTATTAAAAATGCCAATCAAATTTTCGTTTTGGAAAAAGGTCTGATTAAGGAAAAAGGAACCCACTCCGAATTAATATCAATAGAAGATGGTATTTATCAACGATTGATTCAATTGCAAGAGTTGAGTTAAATAATTAATTTTTTCATTTATTTTGAATAATGTCTATTTAGAATCATTCTTTATAGTATATTTGAGAAGACATTGTTGAAAAAGAGAATTATTGGTATTCTTAATAAAGAAAGAAAATGGAAAACAATACAGATACACCAAGTATAACCATTCTGGAAAGTAACCATCGTGACAGCCTTCTTTTATGTTGGAAAATTAGAGAGGGATTTAGAAACGACATTCCTATCAAACGTATCAAGAAATATCTAGATTGGTTCTGGGAAAATCAATTAAAACACCTTTTTGAATTAGAAGAAAAACATATTTTCTCCACCATCTCACCTGACGACAAACTCCGTAAGAAAGCATTATCACAACACAGGAAATTACGCAAATTATTTGAAGTGAAACAGGAAAGTGAGTTTCTGAAATCCATTACATTAATCGAAGAAGAGTTAGAATTACACATTCGTTTTGCCGAAAAAGAACTGTTTAATACATTTATGAAAACAGCGACTCCTAAAGAAATTGCCGACATTGAACGTATTTGCAATAGCTTTACGCACAACCAATGGAAAGATCCTTTTTGGGAAGTGGAGAAAGAAATGATGTAATTTAAAATGGCTCACAGATGCCACAGCTTACACAGATAAAATAAGAGTGAGAAACATAGCGAGAGCGAAAAAAACTACACTATCATTCCGTGTTATCTGTTAGAAACCCCGCTCTATTTTCTCATTCTCACTCTAACTTTCTGTTGTCTGTGAGACAAAAACACTTCGAATTCATTTAAAAATCTTCCCTGGATTCAAAATATTATTCGGGTCAAACACCTTCTTTATTTCCTTTTGAATAAGAATGGCGGTTTCGTTAAATGGAATGTGCATATAATCGCGTTGAACGTATCCTATTCCATGTTCGCCACTAATGGTTCCACCTAATTCTTTGGTGTAAATCAATAATTTCAAAACGGCTTTCGGCAATTCATTCTTCCAAGCTTCATCGCTCATGTTATCTTTCAGAATGTTGATGTGTAAATTTCCGTCGCCTGCATGACCATAACAAATAGACGTAAATCCATATTCCGCACCTAAGTTTTTCACCTTTTCCATTAACTCGGGTAATTTTGCTCTTGGCACAACGATATCTTCTTCTTTGTAAATCGAACTTCCTTTTGCAGCAATTCCCATCGCACGACGCACTTTCCAAAGGGCATCTTTTGTGGTGGTATTGTCGGCAAAAAGAATGTCACCAATATCAAACTGATCTAAGACCCCGACTATTCCTTCGATTTCTTTCATCAGTTGCTCTTCATCCGTTCCATCGACTTCGATAAATAACGAAGCGTTTAAATCTTCTGTCACGACGATGGGTGAAATGCCTAAATACGTTTGTGAAATAAGAATCGCATCACGTTCAATAAATTCCAAAGTAGAAGGTGTATAACCAGCGAGAAAGATCTTATTTACTGCTTGGCAGGCTTCTTTTGATGAACGGAAAGGAACAAAAATCAATAAGTCTTTGGTCGGTAATGGCAATAACTTCAATACGATCTTAGTAACCACAGCGAGCGTTCCTTCCGACCCTACTATCAGGCGTGTTAAATCATAACCTGTTGAATTTTTCAAGGTATTAGCGCCTGTCCACATGATTTCTCCATTCGGTAGCACAATCTCTAAATTCAATACGTAATCTTTGACTACTCCGTATTTGACAGCACGTGTTCCGCCAGAATTCTCTGCTACATTTCCGCCAATAAAACAGCTTCCTTTACTCGATGGATCGACGGGATAAAAGAGATTTTCTTTTCGTACCGCTCGCATCAAATCTTCGGTTATTACGCCTGGTTCAGTCGTCACTTGACAATTTTCAATATCAATTTCCAAAATATGATTCATCCGTTTCATGTCCAACACGACGCTACCAAAAATCGGCAAACAGCCACCACTCAAGCCTGTTCCAGCACCACGAGGCGTAACGATAATCTGGTTTTCGTTGCAATATTTCATTATCGCACTGACTTCTTCGGTTGAAATCGGTTGCAATACGACTTGCGGTAAGAAGACGAAATCTTCGGTTTCATCAGAAGCACAACGTCGTAAATTTTCGTCATCGACCAAAACTCTGTCAGGAGAGATGATTGTTTTGAAAAATTCAATAGTATTTGGAGATAAAAAAGACTGACTCATTTTAGATGTAATTGGAGCGTCTAAATTACAAAATGTGAATTACTCTTTTACATTTTTAGCTCTTTTTCCTTCGAGAGCCTCAGGACCAGAGCTGAAAATTTCATGAGCTAAAAATTTAACCATAAATAGAGAGACCGAGAATAACAAAAGGTCACTGAGGCTCTCGAAATGCCTTTTATTCACAACTCTTATCTCGTCCTAATATATCATTATAGGTAGAAGAAAGGCTATATCTTACTAAGAACAAGCAAAAAAACGATAATCTCCAAAACATTAAATGATTTTCATTACTTTTAACGGAATGAATTTTATCCTTTAAAACGATAAGTATGAAAAAAACAATATTGCCTGTCTCTCTGTTATCCCTTGCGATAACTTTCGTGGCGTGTACCAATCAAAAAACAGAAAAAGAGAATATGGAGAAAACCACAGAAATCAGTCAAACGGAAGAAAGTAACATCGTCGATCGTTTTGCCGACATTCAAGTATTGCGCTATGACATCAACGGATTTGACAAACTTAGTTTAAACCAAAAATTATTGGTGTACTATTTAGCGGAGGCTGGCTATTACGGTCGCGATATCAATTATGACCAGAATTTTAAGTACAATCTAGACATTCGGAAAGCGTTTGAATCCATCGTTGAGAATTACAAAGGCGACGAAAGCGATAAAAACTACCAGAAATTCTTGGTCTTTGCGAAACAGTTTTGGTTTGCGAATGGTTTGCACCATCATTATGGAATGGACAAATTCAAACCGGATTTCAGCCAAGATTACTTCATGGAGTTAATGAAATCAACAGGTGCTAAATTGGTTCCTGAAGCAATCGAAGCTATTTTCAATCCGTCAATTTATGTCAAAAGAAAAGTTAAAGACAGCAAGAAAGATATGATTGCTGAATCGGCGAATAACTTCTATGGTGATGGCGTGACGCAAAAAATGGTGGAAGATTATTACAGCAAAATTATCGACAAAAATGATCCCGAACCGATTGAATATGGATTAAATTCTACCATGATTTTAAAAGATGGTAAAGTTTATGAAGATGTTTGGAAGAGTGGTGGACGTTACGGAAAAGCACTCGACAAAGTGATTGAGAATTTACAAGAAGCGACTAAATACACCGAAAACGAACCTCAGAAGAAAGCTATTTTAAAATTAATCGAGTACTTCAAAACGGGTGATTTAAAAATCTGGAACGAGTATAATATTCTTTGGGCACATGCTACAGAAGGAGATATTGACTACATACTAGGATTCATCGAAGTATATGGTGATGCCATCGGAAAAAGAGCAACGTACGAAAGTGTGATTGAAATCAACGACTTCGAAGCGTCTAAACAAATGGCTGTTGTAGCATCTAATGCACAATGGTTTGAAGACAATTCACCCATTCAGAAAGAACATAAGAAAGCGAAAGTAACAGGTGTAAGTTACAAAGTCGTTCAAACTGCTGCCGAGTCTGGTGACTGCTCTCCTTCTACTCCAATTGGTGTAAATTTACCGAACAACGAATGGATTCGCGAAGTTCACGGTTCTAAGTCTGTAAGTTTAGGAAATATTATTGCGGCGTATGAAAAAGCAAGTGGTCCTGGAATGCTAAAAGAATTTGCATACGACCAAGCGGAAATTGACCGTGGTACAAAATATGCTTCATTAGGCGGAAAATTACACACAGCACTTCACGAAGTAATCGGACACGCTTCTGGACAAATCAACAAAGGCGTTGGACAACCAAGCGAAACTTTGAAAAACTTCGCTAGTACCTTAGAAGAAGCACGTGCCGACTTAGTTGGTCTTTATTATTTGATGGACCAAAAACTTGTAGACATCGGTTTGATGCCTTCATTGGAAGTTGGAAAAGCGGAATACGATGGTTACATCAGAAACGGCTTATTGACTCAATTACAACGTTTAGATGTCGGTAAAAACCTAGAAGAAGAACACATGCAAAACCGTCAATTAGTAGCTGCGTGGGTATTTGAAAAAGGACAGAAAGACAAAGTGATTGACCGTATTGTAAGAGATGGAAAAATCTATTACCACATCAACGATTACAACAAGTTACGTACACTTTTCGGTGAATTACTACGTGAAATCCAACGCATTAAATCGGAAGGTGATTATGCCGCAGGAAAAGCATTAGTAGAAAACTACGGAACGATTGTCGACAAAAACGTACACGCCGAAGTATTAAAGCGTGTGAAGCCATTGAATATCGCACCTTACAGCGGTTTTGTCAATCCAGTATTGGAATTGGTCAAAGACAAAGACGGAAAGGTAATCGATGTAAAAGTAACGAATACGCAAAGTTTTGTAGAGCAAATGCTTTACTACGGTAAGAAATATGGAACGTTGAAATAGGGTTCTTAAAGGAAAAATTAAAGAAAACGTCGGTGCTGAACCGACGTTTTTTTTTGTATTTCAGATTTAGATTCATCAATAACAACGAGACAAAATTCCTTCAATTCGTTTTGATATTCTAAAGATGCGTCATCATTTAGTCCACTCGCTTTCGTCAGAAATGACGATATTGAAAGTGAATATCTAATTTCAAACGTTACGGTTTGTTGCTCGTCACCTGATTGGCACGAGCTTAAAGACAAAATTGTCAAAAGTAGGATGGTGATTTTTTTTCATAGTTGGTTTATTGTTCTGACTAACGTTCCTATTATTTATTCATAATCAATTACTTATGAATCCCAGA
>CAZDAR010000085.1:0-8223 GCA_964503665.1 uncultured Flavobacteriales bacterium | reverse complement strand
ATATCATGAAAGGACACCCTGTATTACTTAACCGTGCTCCTACGCTTCACCGTTTAGGTATTCAAGCGTTTCAACCTAAAATGATTGAAGGAAAAGCAATTCGCCTTCACCCATTAGTAACAACGGCATTCAACGCAGACTTTGACGGTGACCAGATGGCGGTACATTTACCATTAGGTAATGCTGCAATATTAGAAGCGCAACTATTGATGTTAGCTTCTCATAATATTGTAAACCCTGCTAACGGAGCACCTATTGCGGTACCATCACAAGATATGGTATTAGGTTTATACTATATCACTAAGCAGCGCTTTTCTTCTGAAGAGCATCCTGTTAAAGGTGAGAATGGTATTTTCTATTCTCCTGAAGAAGTAATAATAGCTTATAATGAAGGTAAATTAGATTTACATGCACACATTAAAGTTAAGACTTACGATTTAGATGAAAACAAAGTACCTACATTACAAATGATAGAGACTTCATGTGGACGTGTTTTATTTAACGAACTAGTACCTCACGAAGTTGGGTTTATCAACGATGTATTAACGAAAAAAGCACTTCGTAATATTATTGGCGAAGTATTAAAAGTTACAGGTACAGCGAGAACAGCTAAATTCTTAGATGAAATCAAAGATTTAGGATATAAAATGGCATTTAAAGGAGGTCTATCTTTCAACCTCCAAGACATTATTATTCCTAAGGAAAAAGATGAATTTATTAAGAAAGCGAAAGAGGAAGTAGATGAGATTACCAATCACTATGAAATGGGTCTTATTACTAACAACGAACGTTATAACCAAATTATTGATATCTGGACACATACCAACTCTAAGTTGACGAATACTTTGATGAATCAATTACAAAATGATAATCAAGGATTCAACTCAATTTACATGATGTATGATTCTGGAGCAAGGGGTTCTAAAGAACAAATTCGTCAGCTTTCAGGAATGAGAGGATTGATGGCGAAACCTCAAAAGTCTGGAGCGTCAGCACATCAAATTATTGAAAACCCGATTTTATCTAACTTTAAAGAAGGTCTTTCGATTCTTGAGTACTTTATTTCTACTCACGGTGCACGTAAAGGTTTAGCGGATACGGCTCTTAAAACTGCCGATGCAGGTTATTTAACTCGTCGTTTGGTCGATGTTTCTCAAGATGTTATCATCAACAAAGAAGACTGTGGTACATTAAGAGGTTTAGTAGCTACGCCGTTAAAGAAAAATGATGAAATAGTTGAGACATTAAAAGAACGTATTGTTGGTAGAACGTGTGTACACGACATCTTCCATCCTGATACAGACGAATTAATTTTAACAAGTGGTGAATTAATCACGGATGAAGTTGCTGATATCATTGAGGCTGCTGGAATCGAAGAAGTTGAAATTCGTTCAGTTCTTACTTGCGAAATGAGACGTGGTGTTTGTTCTAAATGCTATGGTGTTAATTTGTCAACGCATAGACCAGCTGAGCTTGGTGATGCAGTTGGTGTTGTTGCTGCGCAATCCATTGGTGAGCCAGGAACGCAGTTGACACTTCGTACTTTCCACGTCGGGGGTACAGCGTCTAATCAAGCTGTAATTAGTGAGTTGAAGGTTAAGATGAACGGTCAACTAGAAATGGATGAATTGCGAACATTAACAACAGATGAAGGTAAGACTCTTGTTGTTGGACGTTCAGGTGAAGTTAGAATCATGGACCCTAAGAATAATTCTATCTTAATGCATGCTAACATACCGTATGGTTCTGAATTGTTTATCACTGAGAATAAGACTGTGTCAAGAGGTGATGTTATCGCTAAATGGGATCCATATAATGCCGTTATTATTTCTGAAGCTGCTGGTAAAGTTGTTTTTGAAAATGTAATTGAAGGTATTACATTCCGTCAGGAGGTAGATGAGCAAACAGGATTTACGGAAAAAGTAATCGTTGAGACAAAAGATAAGAAGAAAACACCTTCTATTCAGATTATTGATATTAAATCAGGAGAGCTTTTACGTGAATATTCAGTGCCAATTAATGCCCACATCTCTATCAATGATGGTGATAAAATTAAGGCAGGAGCGATTATTGTAAAAATTCCAAGAGTTTCTGGTAAAGCAGGAGATATTACCGGTGGTTTACCACGTGTAACCGAATTATTTGAAGCACGTAATCCATCTGATCCAGCTGTTGTTTCTGAAATTGATGGTGTTGTAGAATTAGGTAAGACGAAACGAGGTAGTAGAGAAATCTTCGTTACTTCAAAAACTGGAGAAGTGAAGAAATATCTTGCACCAACTGCTAAACATATCTTAGTACAAAAGAATGACTTCGTGAAAGCTGGACAACCGCTTTCTGATGGTTCGATTACGCCGAAGGATATCTTAGATATCGAAGGACCAACAAAAGTTCAAGAGTATATCGTTAATGAGATACAAGAGGTGTATCGTTTACAAGGTGTAAAAATTAACGACAAACATTTTGAAGTAATTGTTCGTCAAATGATGTTAAAAGTTGAAATCGTCGATTCTGGAGATACATCATTCCTTGAAGGTCAGACTATTCATAAAGCTGATTTCATGGAAGAAAACGATAGAATCTACGGAATGAAGTATATCATAAACCACGGAGATTCAACGGAATTGAAAACAGGACAAATTGTTCCAGCTCGAAGACTAAGAGATGAAAACTCTAAGTTAAAGAGAGAAGATAAGCAGATTGTAGAATCTAGAGATGCTGTACCTTCTACATCAAGACCAGTTCTTCAGGGTATTACACGTTCTTCACTTCAAACTAAATCATTTATCTCTGCCGCTTCTTTCCAAGAAACGACAAAGGTTCTTAATGAGGCAGCTATTTCAGGTAAAGAAGACTTCTTACTTGGAATGAAAGAAAATGTTATCGTTGGACATTTAATTCCGGCTGGTACTGGAGTTAGAAGTTTCCAAAGTTTAATCGTTGGATCTAAAGAAGATTTAGAAGCGATAAGCTAAATTTAAATATTTTTTAAAAATCCCCGATTGACTTTCATTCGGGGATTTTTTTTAAAAATAAACTAATACCATTCATTTTATGGTTTTGTTTTTATATTTTCGTATAAAATTGAAACAATGGAAGATAATAACAATAAAGAGAATCAATTAAATATAGAATTGAATGAAGAAACAGCTAAAGGAGTTTATTCTAACTTAGCTGTTATAACACATTCCAAAGGTGAATTTGTTACTGATTTTGTTCAAATGATGCCTGGAATGCCTAAAGCATTCGTTCGTTCACGGGTTATAATGAACGCAACAAATGCTAAGAAATTAATGCGTGCGTTAATTGAAAATGTCACGAAATACGAACAAGCTTTTGGGGTGATTGAAGAGGATGCTTTTAACGCTCCTCCAATGAATTTCGGAACACCTTCAACAAAAGCATAATTTTTGTATCTTTTGTACGTTTTTGTCGTATAAGTAAATTGAATTATTAAAAATTGAGAAAATGAAGTTGAAAAAATATCGAATGTTTCTAATTATTGCAGTTTTTGTAATAATTTCTGCTTGTAGTAAAAACACCGATCCAAAGCGATTTGAGAAAATTGTAACAAGCTCATCATGGAGAGTAGCGAAAGCAGAAATTAATGATAAAAATAAAACAGGAGATTTTAATAATTATATCTTCCGTTTTGAAGGGAATAAGGATTTAATTATTATCAAACCGGACATAGACACACTTAAAGGTGCATGGACGAGAGGAAATGATAAAAAACCATTATTATTTTACATGATTATACCTCAAATATATCCTAATTTCATCACTTTTGATGACGACTGGGTAGTTACCTATTTAACGAAGGATGAGTTTAGAATAGAAAGAAATGGAGGTACGGCTGATGAATTTATTTTCAGAAAAAAGGTATAATCGAAAAAACAATAGTATTTTTGTGAAAAATAAGTGAGATGACTGATTTTTCAAAAGTTATTGGAGAAATTAAGGAAAAGTATTTTAAATTGGTGAACAAAAATCAACAACTAGCTACTTCTGTTTCCATGCTTCAAGAAGAATTACGAGAAAAAAACAATGAGATTCAACAATTAGAAATGGAGAATCAATCATTGAAAACAAAAGTAGAGGAATCTCACACTCTAAGTGAAACTGTTCAAAATGAATTGAATGTTCAAATTAAGCATTTAAAAGAACAAATTGAACAGTCAAGTAGTTCTACTCAAGTTGATGTGAGTAGTATTGTAAGGGAAATTGATGATTGCATTAATCTTGTAAAAAATAATTTATGAGTGATAAGGTATCCATAAAGGTAGTAGTTGCAGGAAGAACTTATCCATTGACGCTGAATAAGGGTGAAGAGGATAAGGTGTTAAAAGCAGCCGAAGATATCAATAAGTCCATTAAATTATTGCAAGAAAATTATGCAGTAAAAGATATGCAAGATTTATTAGCTATGACTGCATTACAGTTGGCTACTAAATCTTTTAAAAGCACAGCACATACTCCTTCCTCATTGGTAGATTCTATGCCAAATGAACAATTAGAGGAAGTAGGAAAACAATTAGAAGACCTGTTACATCAAATAGAACAGAGCGCTAACTAAGAGTAAAGCTTGATTTTCATATCTCTGATTTCCCACATTTTTTCAATTTTATTGAAAAGATAGTGGGCTTTTTTATTTATTTAACTAAAGAAAATGGAAGTATTATTTGTAATTATAGGAGTTGTCGTTGGTGGCGGTGGATATATGTTAATCCAAAACTCTCTATTGAAGAAGAAAAAAAATGTCATAATTAAAGAGGCAGAATTAGAAGCAGAAACAATAAGAAAAGATAAAATTCTTCAAGCGAAGGAAAAGTTTTTTAAGCTGAAGGAAGAACACGAGCAGACGATTAAGAATAGAGAGCGTAAGATGCAGTCCTCTGAAGATCGCATTAAAGGAAAAGAAAAGAATTTATCTATTAAGACGGAAGAAGTTGCACGAAAAGAGAAACAGTTAGATAAATTGAAAGAAGAAATTGAACAAAAGGCTCATGCTTTCGAAATTCGTAATCAAGAACTGGAAAAACTTCAGAATAAACGGGTGACAGAATTGTCTCGTATTAGCGGAATGACACCTGATGAGGCTAAAGCCTCAATGATGGAAGCCTTAAAAGATGAAGCACGAACAGGTGCAATGGCTCACATTAAAGAAATCGTAGAAGAAGCCAAGCTAAGTGCTAATAAAGAAGCACGAAAAGTAGTCATTCAAACCATTCAGCGTGTTGCTACAGAGCAAGCGATTGAAAATGCAGTTACCGTCTTTAACATTGAATCAGACGAAATAAAGGGACGAATTATTGGCCGTGAAGGTAGAAATATACGTGCAATCGAAGCGGCAACTGGTGTCGAAATTATTGTTGACGATACGCCTGAAGCAATTCTATTATCATGCTTCGATCCAATTAGAAGAGAAATTGCCCGATTATCATTGCATCAATTAGTATCTGATGGTCGTATTCACCCCGCTAGAATTGAAGAGGTGGTAGCGAAAACAAAGAAGGCATTGAATGATGAGATTATAGAAACAGGTAAAAGAACCTGTATTGACCTTGGAATTCATGGATTACATCCTGAGTTGACGCGTATTGTGGGTAGAATGAAATACCGTTCTTCTTATGGTCAAAACTTACTACAACACTCTAGAGAAGTCGCCAATCTTTGTGCGATCATGGCGGCTGAATTAGGCTTAAATGTTAAACTAGCTAAAAGAGCAGGATTACTTCACGATATTGGTAAGGTTCCAGAAGATGAACCAGAATTACCGCATGCTATCTTAGGAATGCAGTTGGCGGAGAAATATGGTGAAAAAGCAGAAGTTTGTAATGCGATTGGTGCTCACCACGATGAAATTGAAATGAACACGTTGTTAGCCCCAATTATTCAGGTTTGTGACGCAATTTCAGGAGCAAGACCAGGAGCAAGACGAGAAGTGATGGAATCGTATATTAAGCGATTAAAAGACCTTGAAAACTTGGCGTTGTCTTATGAAGGTGTAAGTAGTGCTTACGCTATTCAAGCCGGAAGAGAATTACGCATAATGGTGGAAGCTGAAAAAGTAAACGATGGTAAAGCAGATGAGTTATCATTCGAAATTTCACAACGTATCCAAAATGAGATGGTGTATCCAGGTCAAGTGAAGATTACAGTTATTCGTGAAAAACGTTCTATAAATTTCGCTAAGTAAATTCGTATTATTCTTAAATAAATAAAAAACCAGATAAATCATTGATTTATCTGGTTTTTTCGTTAATAGTCTTTTAATAAATCAATCCACTTCGAAATAAACTTCTTCTACTAATTGGCAAATGATATGACCAACAAGAATATGACTTTCTTGAATTCTCGGCGTATCGTTAGATGGAATGTCAATTAGAAATTGACAAATATCTCGCATTTTACCTCCATTTTGGCCTGTAAATCCAATGGTAATAACACCTTTCTTTCTTGCTGCTTCAATGGCATTGACAATATTCTTAGAATTTCCAGAAGTAGAAAGACCAATTAGAATGTCACCCTTGTTCATGATGCCTTCCACGAGTCGAGAATAAACGACATCAAAACTGTAATCATTTGCAACTGCTGTCATATAGGAAGTGTTGCAGTGTAATGCCTCAGCAGGAAGTGCTATTCTATCTAAATAAAAACGTCCAGTAAATTCCGCGGCAATATGTTGTGCATCAGAAGCGCTACCACCGTTACCACATAAGTAAACACGATTTCTGTTTTTAAAAGCTTCCGTAATTATTTGACTGCAATCTATTATGGTACGAATCAATGTTTCGTTTTCTAAAACCAATTGTTTCGTGTCAATAGAGGCTTGTATAAGTTGTCTTACTTTTTCCATAAAATGAATTCTAATGCTAAAATACCAATTTAAAGTAAAGCACTATTTATTTTAGAGAAAAATAATCGGTTGATTAAATGTCGATCAGAGCATTGGCTAAGCGTTCCCAGGAATAATTTTGTTTCTCTAGATGTAAAAATGGAATGAAATGAGATTTTCCTTGCTGAGCAAATAACAACATCGCCTCAGCTATCGCTTCAATAGTCGGCTCTACAGCATAGCCAGCTTTCAAATGAGGTACTTGATTCTCTAAACCGCCAACCTTTGTGACAATCATTGGAACCTCAAAATGATAGGCTAAAGGTGTAACACCACTTTGAGTTGCATTACGATAAGGCTGAATAAGAACATCACAAGCACTCAAGAAATATTTGACTTCTGAATCCGGAATATATTGATTAAACAATAGAATGTCGTCTTTCAAACTTAGTTTTTCAATTAATTGAAGGTAGGGTTTTTCATCGTCGTAAAATTCACCAGCAATAACCAGTTTAAATGGTCTCGTACTATTCTTTTTATAGATAGACAGCGCTTCAATCAATAAATCTAATCCTTTGTATTTTCGAATAAATCCAAAGAATAGAAATAAATTTTCGTTCTTCGGAAGTTTCAAATATTCTTTTGCCTTTTCTTCTTCAACAGCATCTCCGAAGTTGTCATAGATAGGATGATAAATGAGTAATTTTGGCTTTTTGCTGTCGAACTGCTCTAAATCAGCTTTTACCTTTTCACTCATAGCGACAAATGCATCGCATGCTTTTACAAAGTACTTTGTTAATGCAACATCTCCAATTCGCTGTTCGTGAGGAATAGCATTATCGCATAAACAGACAATCTTCGTTTGTTTATTTTTCTTAATTTTTCTTAAAATAGTTCCTAAAGAAGGCCCAATAAACGGTAGCCAATAGCGTACAATCACCAAGTCTGGTTGCTTCTTTTTTAATTGATTTCCTACTTTCAACCAATTGAATGGATTAACGGAATTAATTAAAGGTCGAACGCGAATATCGTCATCTTGTGCTTCTGTTGAGAATTGTGTTTTACCAGGAAACAAAAAAGATGGATATTGTAAATGGAAAGAAATAATTTCACAATCATGACCTAAATCTATGAATGCTTTTGCCAAACGATGATTTGACTTAGAAATACCACCTCTTAACGGATAACCAGGACCAATAATGATAATTTTCATTTTTCTCATTTACGATTCAAAAATAACAAAACAAAATTCAAATAGACACTTAATCGTCGGGATATGTGTTGATAGCAATTTATTTATAATTAAAATGGGCTTTTTAATAGAATATCTTTGTGTAAATAAAAAAAGTAGTTATCTTTGCCCCCGTCTATAACTCAATAACGTT
>CAZDAR010000084.1:0-8261 GCA_964503665.1 uncultured Flavobacteriales bacterium | reverse complement strand
ATTCTTAGATTTCTCTCCTGTTTTGAAATTTATTTCACCACGCAATCTAAAAGTTACATTTATTACTTGAATTTAGGATGTAATTTGTGTTCGCAAAACTAAATTGCGATAAAGCGGGAAATCTATTAAGGAAATCCCACTTTTAAAAAAGTTTTATCGAACAGTAGTGATATTTAATCAATTCTCATTTTGTATAAGGCTTTTCGCAAAGTTTAGTTTTCTATATTTAGAAGCAATGAAGAAATGGAAGACACTTGCTGGGTAAAGATTTACTATTAAGGCATACTCTTTTCCATGACGATTGAGATGTAATACTTTGTAATCCTTTTTAAAAAGCGATTGTAGTTCTATTTTATTTTCTTTTGTAAGATTTGAATCGAGTGAAAGAAAGTAATCATATTGTTTGGTCAAAAAATCTTCGTTGATTTTCCCATTAAATTTTGAAAGATAAACTAAGAATTCATTGTATTCTGCGTATTTCTTATCGAAAAACAAACCACTTTCAAATTCATATGGTAAGTGTGGAATAACATTCTTGTGATTTTTTGTAATTAGAATGGGAAGTGAAGATTTAATCTTAAGTATATTTTCGGGTTGAAAAAACGTCAATTTTGGATTGACTAAATAATGAATTGTACTTTCTGATTTTACATTTTCAATATTGAATAAATTTAGCCATTTATCAGTAGGGAAGATGTGTTCTTTGCTTTTTATTTGATATGATTTTTCCCCTCTTTGATATTCAAACTCTCCTTTTGCGGAATAAGGCACGAAAGGTATTTGTAAATTCCCTATCGATTTTTCAGACAAGTGAACAGTTAGGTTAACTTGATGTGTTTCGTTGTCAATTTCAATCTTTAATGAAGAATGAGCAGGTAAAATAAACGTAGAATTATAATCATTTTGTTTTAAGTGCCATTCTGTTATATTCTCATTATCTTCCTTGGAAGCATAAAATTTTGAAAAGTGAGAAGCATAGGTGTTTTTTGTGTGAAAAATAGAATTTGTGCCAATTACCTTTTCAGAAGAGGGAGATGAAATATATTGAGAGGAGTCTTCTAACTCACTTACGGAACAAATTTCATTCTTAGCGTTTAAATAGGCTACCATTCGGTCAGTATCATACATTTTCCACTTATTATTGCTATATACTTCTGAAACAACATGTCCATTCAAACCTACTATCCTAACAGAGTCAAACCAATTTTTCCAAATAAATGCTAAAACAGAAGCACGATCGTCACAATATCCACCTCCAATGGAATTTAAAAACAATACTGGATTATGTTGCCAGTTTTCCAAACTGTATGGAGTTGACCAAAAAGTAGAACGAGAAACATATTTCCAAGCCTCCTCTTCCAGAGATGTATTCTTAATTTTAGAACTATCTTCAATGGATAGAATAATGTCCGACATTTCTAAAGGAAAAGAATTATTGATTCTCAAATGAAAACTAACAGCTTGATTATTGTTGTTTTGAATTTGAATAACATTGAACGAGTCGGAGAATTTTACAGATTGTTCAATGCTCAAACTTAGATTGGAATTACTTTCTTGATGTGTACAAGAAATGAATAATCCAAAAATAAGGCAAATAAATATCAAAATGAATTTACTCATAGGCTCACAAATTACTCATTTCATTTTGATATTTCCACCTCCATCCCTCCATTTTTAATCGAATATTGAGCTGCTGCTAATACTTTGGTCACATTCAAGGCAACTTGAATAGAAGATACAGGTGTTTTACCATTCGAAATAGCTAAAAACAAATCGTTCATCAATATTGATAAGGCTTCCTTGGTGTTAAATTTCGGAATAGAAATATCTCCCGTTCGATAATCAATTAATACTTCTTCCCGATCAATAAAATGGGATAGATTACATTCATACACTTTAATCTTATCGGTTGGTTCAACATCATCGTAAATAATCATTTGTTTGTCTCCTCCACACATCATCTTTCGAATCTTCACGGGTGAACTCCACGAGCAATTCAGATGAACTATGAGTTCTTCATCTTCATAAGCTAAAAGTAAATAGGCGATGTTTTCAATTCCATTTGACGTATGAGAAACGCCATTCGCTTTTACACTGATAGGCGTTTTCCCTACTAAGTAATTGACGATGGCTATATCATGCGAAGCTAAATCCCAGATTACATTGACATCCGATTGGAAAATACCTAGATTTATGCGCATACCATCTACATAATTCAATTTACCAAAAGTATCGGCTTGAATTAATTCTTTTAATTTATGTACGGCTCCATTATATAAAAAAGTATAATCAACCATCAAAACCTTTTTCTTTTGATGTGCCAACGTTTCTAATTCTTTGAGTTCCTCGAATGAAGTGCCCGCAGGTTTCTCTATAAGTACGTGCTTGTTGCTCTCTAATGCTTTGCGTGCAAATGCAAGATGTTGGTGAACGGAAGTGGCAATCACAACAACGTTAATTGAATCATCCGAAATTAATGAGTAAGCATCTTGAACAAGTGTAACATTTGGATATAAAAGTCTGATTTGATCATGCTTGTTGTCTTGCTTCTCTGCAATTGTATGTAGATTCAATTGTTCATGTGCATGAATATTTCTAGCTAAATTGGGTCCCCAATATCCGTAACCGATTAAACCGACTTGTATCATATTTTGTAGTATTAGTTTATTGTTTAGTTATTCTAAAATTTCCAAGATAAAGTACATCCAAGCCACTACCATAAAAGGAGGCTAAAGCTTCTCTTGGTGTCGCTACAATAGGCTCATTAGAAATGTTAAAACTAGTATTCATCACCACACCGTGTTGTGTTAGCGTCTTTAAATGTTTTAAAAGTTGATAAAACAAAGGGTTTTGAATGTCGTTTACCGTCTGAATTCGAGCAGTCTGATCTATATGAACTACAGAAGGAATAAGCTCTTTTGCTTTTTCTCGAACATCGTAGGTAATGGTCATATAAGGAGATACCTTTTGTTTGCCTTCAAAGTACAAATCGAAATCCTCTTCTAAAACGCTTGGACAAAATGGACGGAAAGATTCTCTTAGTTTAATCTTCTGATTGACTAGGTCTTGCATTTTTGGATCACTCACATTGGCTAAAATACTTCTATTCCCTAAAGCTCTCGGTCCAAATTCCATTCTTCCTTGAAACCAGCCAATCACTTTACTTTCTGCAATATCTTGAGCTGCTTTTTTAGCTACATCCTCTATTTTTTTAAACGGTGATTGACATTGTTTTAAAACTGTTTCAATTATTTCATCATCAAATGAATTTCCCCAGTAAACATTATCAATTTTATGAAGATTAGCTCCGTTTTCTACAGCTGCTAAATAAGCTGCTCCGACTGAAATACCTGCATCGCTAGAAGCTGGAAATACAAACAACGAATCCACAAAATCAGCATTCATTAACTTTTGATTGGCAACACAATTTAACGAAACGCCACCGGCTAAACAAAGATTTTTCTGTTCATGCAGTTGCATAAAATACTGTGCAATTTTTACAATCAGCTTTTCTAAATGGGCTTGTGCAGAAGCGGCAACATCTTTGTAAAATGAATCAAAATCATCCGTACTCAATCTTTTTCCTTTACCCATTTTAGAGATAAAAGCAGCGTTAAAAACCATTTCATCTTTGTGCATGGAAGGTGCTCCAGGCTCGGGAACGAAAATATATTCTCGATTGATGATTAGTTCTCCATCTACAAAATCAATTAAAAATTGAAAGTCAAAACGATTGCGATTGCCATAACTGGAAAGTCCCATTACTTTGTATTCGTCGCTGTCTTTCGTGAAACCACAATATTGGGTGATAATTTGATAAAAAAGTCCCAAGCTATCTGGTCGAGAAATTCTTTTTAACAAAGTTAACTCTCTTCCTTTTCCATGCATGACTTGGAATGAAATACCGTCACCAGAGTTATCATTTGTTATCACTAAAGCTTCCTCCAAACCAGATGCGTAAAAAGTACTAGCTGCATGACAATCGTGATGATGATACCGCTTTATTGGAGGCGAATAACCAAAATGATTTTCAAAGTAGGACGTTAATCGTGGGTCAATTTCAGCGTCCCACGTACTTCCATGAAAAGCAATCAAGTCAATATCTTGAATGGTAATATTTCCTATTTTCAAAACTTCGATAACGGATAAATAAGGCAATTTTCCAGCAGAGAATTTAACACGACTTAAACGCTCCTCTTCGATAGCAGCAACTAGTTCACCATCTTTCACTAAACAGGCACTTACATCTTGATATGCTTGTCTAAATCCACCGCTAATTCCTAATATATTCATCCTTGCTTTCTATTAATCATTTGTCCAAACTGTGTTCCTTTCCATTTCCCATCTCCTAGTTCGAGATCCACACATTTTAAATCACTTGCAAATTCATTAAACTCACCCTCTGTAATTTCTCCATTTTTAGAAATAGCCAAAGAGCAACCCACCATTTTCTTCCCTTCATAAGGTCCTCCAACAATATACCCAACACTTGTTGTGCTCACTACAGGAATTTCGTAAACTGTTGCCAATTCTTTCAGAGGACGAATCCATTTGTCTTTATAGGGATTCATTTCTTCCGTAATCGAATGATCAACCGTCCAGCTGGAAGGAGATAAAATTATTTGCGCCCCCATTCGAGCCAAGCTATGACCTAAACACAAGGCATCTTCATAATTATCTGCACAGATATTGATTCCAATTTTACCAAAGGGAGTTTCACACACAGATAATTGATTTCCAATTTCATAAAAGGGAAATTCAACTTCTAATAAATTTATTTTTCGATGTTTATGGACGATCTCTCCCGATGCAGAAATTAAAATGGAGGTGTTGTACCGTTTGTCATTTTCCTGTTCAGTTAATCCTAAACAAATCCAAATAGCATGTTGTTTTGCTAAGTGACAAAAATAGTCACTCCTCTTTCCTGGAATTGTTTCTGCCTCATCAAATACGCTCGGATGTGTCCAAGCTAAATCAAGCGTTTCAGGCAGTAAGATTAATTCACACGAAGCTTCTACTGCCCTCTCGATTAATCGTTTAGCACGTTCTATATTTCGTTCAGGTTCTCCACCTTCAACGAGTAATTGTCCGATTCCTATTTTCATTATTTGTAAGCTAAAGCAAAGTATTTTTCGTACACAATCTTTGTGAAAAATCCTAGTCTAGCACCCATCCAAATGGGGTATTTGAATAGACGAAGCAAAGAATATGAATTCGGATAATCCCAAAAATGTTTTGGAGGAAGAGCCATGTATGAATCAAATTCTTCTCGGGATATTCCCAAGCGTTTGATACACAAATTGATCACCTTTTCATCTTCCAAGACATAGCGTTCTTGGAGTGAATCTAATGCAAAATCGCGTTCCATTTGTCCACTTCGTATCAATGCAGAATAGGCTATTTTCCGAAAGTCAATATTAAATTTCACACGATGCACATAAGTTATCAGACTCCAATATAAATCATCGTAATAATGGGCTCCAGGATATTGCCAATTTAACTCACGTTTCAATAATTCATCCGCCTCTTTTCTTACATACGGATAATAATAAAATGGGGCAAAAGTCTTTATTCCATTCAGTGTGTAAAATGCCATTTCCTTGACTCCCAAATTATATCCAGCATGGCTTGGCTGCCATTTTTTTAAGGGAACAGTGCCAAATTTTTTGTGTAAAGAGCGTACTAAATCTCCATCAAAATAAGCCCAAGCAATAGGACGAATTCCTTCTGTACGGTAACTCTGTCCATAAAAAATAGTTTTGATTTTCTCTTTGTAGGCTACACTGTATAATGCTGCGCCAATTCCAATATCTGTTCCATTATTCAAGAGTGGAGTAGAAGCCTTTAAATCAACAATTTTCAAGTCTTTACATTCTCTAAAATCAGATGTGATAGTGCGTAAATCTACACCCAAAATCCGAACTGCTTCCAACATGTTCTCGCCTGCAATTGGATTATCAAAACCATCGTTAAAATGAACTGCCAATGGACGAAGTCCCCATTCCTTTACCGCTAAATACAATAAGTAGGTGCTGTCTCTACCTCCACTTAATCCAATAATACAATCGTATTTTTTGTTGCGCCCTTTTTGTTTTATTTTGGCAATTCTGGCTTGGAGCTTTTGCAATGAATCTTCATTTTCAGGATAAATCTCCGTCAATTTATCGTGAAAAGTACATAGAGAACATTCTCCTTCATCGTTAAATGTTATTCCAGGTACCGTTCTATCAGCAACACAACGTGTACACTGCTGATTTTCTATTTCTTTTTTAAAACCGCTGACTATTAACATATTTAAAGTTTTAAAATCTTTTTACAATTTGAATTAGGTGAAACATTTCGACAAATGCTTTACTAACCGTTTTAATGTTTCCACCTTTTGGAATACCTGAATTTCGAGGTAAATATAGCGATGGAATTTCTTCAAATACATATCCTCTTTTTATCAATTTAGAGGAAATTTCACTTTCAATTAGTGAGCTATTTAATTCAGGAGCAGCTTCTAAGAGTTGTTGTTTACTATACACTTTAATCCAATTCACATCTTTCAATCTATTTTTGAGCAAGAGTCGATTTAAGAAAAGATTGCCTTTCGTTAAGCAGCTACGATACCAATTATATCCTTTTTCCTCACGATAAAATGAGTAAAATACATTTGTATTCCAATTTTTTATTTCCAACAACTCTAAGACATTAAATTGTCCATCTCCTGGAATTCCAACAACAAATTTTTTACTAGCAGTTTGATAACCGTTTTTTAATGCATTTCCAATACCTAAATTCGTTTCATGATTAATCAGTGTAAAGTTATAGTCGTTTTGTAATCGAATTAATTCTTCTTTTGACCCATCAGTGCTACCATCATTGATGACGATAAGTTCTCCATCATCCACATTGTTCTTTAGAAAATGATTGGCTTTCTCAACTACCATTTGAATGGCTTCTGCTTCGTTAAACGAAAATATGAATATGGATAAACTTTTAATCTTCACAGTAATTGAGATTGTTTATATTTATATGAACAGCTTTAAAAACTAGAGAATCTTGTAGTTCATATGAAATAGCCAAGACAATCGTTTTATTTTTAAGTCTTATTTTTTTGTTGATATGGTCTATTTGTAAATCTGTTTTTTTGTTAATCTGTATAATGTCAAACAACAAACTTTGATACTCCTTTATTGTTTTATTTTTGATTAGTGAATCATTAAGCTGAAATGTGAAATTTTTGTCATAGGTATATTTTCCTTTCTTTATAATAAGCTCTAGTTGTTGTTTATTATAATCGACATATTTAATACTTAATCCAAATAGAAAAATAGATAGTAATATAACTAAGGAAATATTTCTAATAAAAGACTTCATTTGTTCTTTTTAATATTGAATGAATAGTATCTTTCTCTAGTCGAACTTCATCTATGCGAAAATAATTCTCATAAGCTCTGTTCCAAAAATCATCTTCTCTGTTAGGCTTAATGTATGGCAAAGTAGCTATTGAATTTGGGATAATTGGTTGTAAATTTTTGAGTGTTATTATCTCAAAGCAATCTGTGTTTTTCTCTTTGGTTTTTGTCAATAACAAGTATTGTCGATCCATTTCTTGTTTAAATGCTTGTAATTTTCCTGACTGATAATCCTTTTTAATTGCAGTGTACGAGTTAGGTATTAATATTAGTAAGAGAATTAAGCTTATCCCTAACAAGTTTTTTATTGGTTGAAAAAAAATTGAAATAATAGGTGATATTTTAAAAAAAGTAATTGCAAACAAAGCAACAAAAATGGGTAAAAGTCTAATTTGGAAGCCATCGTCTCCCATTAAGAAAAGTATAATTATCCATAAGAGTAATGCAAGAAGAGAACTTAATACCAAGATTAAACTGTTTGATAGTTTCTTTTTTTCAATGTTATATTCTAAATTAAAAAAGAAAATAAATAAAATGAATGGAATATAATTGAGAGACTGGAAGGTGATTGTAAGATATTTTAAGGCAATAGGTATTAATTCAAGTATGTTCGTAGTTCTACCTTTTTCATATTGATTAAATCGATAAATGATTCCAGGAGAAGTAACAAAGAGTAGAAAAGAGGCTACGTAAATAAGGATGTACCATGAGATGATTTTTCTATTCGTTGAATTATCTTTATTTTGAAAGAATAAAAGAAGAAGAAATATTCCAAATAGTGGTAGATATAACTCACAACATCCAACAGCTAAAAAGAGAAATAAAACACTCAAAGCATAATCTATATTTTTTTGACGGCTT
>CAZDAR010000083.1:0-8649 GCA_964503665.1 uncultured Flavobacteriales bacterium | reverse complement strand
GATAAAAAATGTTTGAATAATTGTCTAGTTGTCCTGTCTGTGCGTTGGCAAAAAATGGCTCTTTTGTTTTTTTTAGCGTTGGCTTGAGGGTCGGAAAAAACCAAATGTGCCATTTGCGGGTCGGCTTTTTACACTGAGCGATAACGGAAAAAGTATTTGCGAAGGGCGGGCTAAATTTAACCGAAAAGTTCAATTTCGACCGAACGAAGCAAATTGCTTTTTCAGATTGTTAAATTACAAAAAAATACAATATGAAAAGCAATTTGCGACTAAATGCATCGGGTTTTTCTATTATAGATTCAACCCCGCCTTTTGCAAATACAATGTTAGCAGAAGTTGTTATTTTTTCGGCATCATTGGAGGAGGAGGCAATGTTTTTTTAGGAAGATAATTATATATTTTGTCTTGCCTAATTATTTCTTTTTCAAGTTTTGTAAAATCAATATTAAATTCTGATATTTTTGCGGAATCTTTTTGAGCGTAAATTCTATCTCGTAGTAAATTTGAGATTTCAGTGAACTCTTGATTCATAAATGGAATTATATAACATAGAGTACTCTTTTTTCCATTTTTTTCAAAAGAAATAAAATTTCTATTTCCAGCATAACCTTGATTAGGTTCAAGTTGTTTTTTAGAAACAAAGTCAGTTAATTTTTCTTTGGATAATTTATTTATACTTTTCATATCATCTTCGCTCAATTGATACGTATAATAAGCTTTTCCTCGACTTCCATTTATATAAACATCTAATTTACCATTCTCATTAATTTTTGAATATGACCCAATATCAACATTACCATTTGGATTTATTTCATAACTAATTAATTCAAAGTTTTTCAGTTTATTTTTTTGAGCACAACTGCTAAAACTGATTAGGATTCCTAAAATTATTAAGATGTTTTTCATTTATGTGGAGTGTTGTTTTACAATTTCTGCTAACGTGTGGGTTTAAGCAATTGCGTCTATTTCCATTATATCTATTTCTGTTAATTCGTTGAAAATCAAAAACAAATCCGTTTACAATCGTTTAACATTCAAATCAGATATTTCAAAAGTGGAAGATTTCATTGCAATTATCTTTGTTGATGTAAATATATAAATTTCAATTAAATATCCAACAAATCAAGCGGACTTTTTAATTGATCCATGCCTTTTGTCGTTACGTGCGTATAAACCTCTGTTGTTTTACTGTTCGAATGTCCCAATAAAGACTGAATGTAGCGCAAATTTGTACCGTTTTCTAAGAGATGGGTGGCAAAGCTATGCCGCAAAGTATGAACCGTTACATTTTTTTGAATGCCCGCTTTTAAAACGGCTACTTTCAGCATGTTTTGAATGCTACTACTAGAATAAAGTCCACCTGTTTGACCTTCCAACAAAAAGTTGCGTTTATTTTCGATTTTGGATGGCTTTACGCAATAGTTAAGTTATTCCAAAATAGTAGTAATGAGGAGTTTATATCTTAAGATGTGGACAAATCGTTACTTCCTACATTTTGATGTTATAATTTTCAAAAATCGCCTTACCAGCCTTGAGCTTTCAACGAAATAATACTCCCATTCTTATCAATAAACATTCTTCCTGAATCTGCATCAGTCATGTGACCGATAACAGTCATGTTTGGATTGTCTTTAATTTTATCGTGATCTGCTAATGCAACTGTGAAAAGCAATTCATAATCATCACCACCATTTAAAGCCGCTGTAATTGGATCGATATTAAAATCAATTGCTGCAATGGATGTACTTGCATCAATTGGAATTTTCTCATCATAAAGTGAGCAACCTAAATTAGAGGCTTCGCAAATTTGAAAAATATCAGAAGATAAACCATCCGATAA
Organism: uncultured Flavobacteriales bacterium; assembly: GCA_964503665.1. GTDB lineage: Bacteria > Bacteroidota > Bacteroidia > Flavobacteriales_D > Crocinitomicaceae > 40-80. The sequence continues at coordinate 6,809 of CAZDAR010000083.1, read as the reverse complement.
ATCAATCATGGAAGTAGGTTTCACATTTAATGTCTCTAAAAATTGTAAAATATCTTTTCGAGCTTCTGGCTTCAATTGTCTTTCTAGTAAGTAATCATTTCCTTCTAGGTCAGGTTGAACATTTGGATTCGTTTTGAATACTTCTTTTTCTCTTTCCAAAAGTTGTAATCCCATATAAGCAGCTCCTAAATCACCTGTAACAACAATTAAGTCATTTTCTTTTGCCGTATTGCGATAAACTATTTGCTCCTTTTTAGCAGTTCCCATAGCGGTAATACTGATTTGCATTCCAGAAATAGACGTGTTCATATCTCCACCCACCAAGTCTAAGGTGTAAACATCACATGCTTTGTGAATTCCTTCATAGAGTTCTTCTAATACTTCCTTTGGGAAACGGTTAGAAACAGCAATAGCAACTATTATCTGTTGAGGCACAACATTCATAGCAATGATATCAGAAATACCTGCAACGACACATTTATAACCTAAATGCTTAAAAGGAGTGTACATTAAGTTGAAATGAACGCCTTCTAAAAAAGAATTCGTTGAAATAGCCATTGCATGTGTATCCGATATGCTAATGATGGCAGCATCATCTCCGACACCTTTGATGGTGGAACTTTGACGATTTTTAAAATGGGTTGTTAACTGTTGAATTAATCTAAATTCGCCCAATTCTCTTAACTCTGTTCTTTTTTCACTCATAGATTACAGTAAACAAAATGATAAAATAGTATTTAAAAATAGTTCTGGTTGTTCAGCATGCACCCAATGTCCAGCATCTTCTATCGTTTCAAATTGTGAATCGATAAATATTTTCTGAATGGATGGTTTATCTTCTTCCAAGATATAATTGGATAAAGCACCTCTAATAAAAAGTGTTGGAACGTGGATGGATGAGTCAGATTGAAAAGCGGTAAGTATATTTGCCATTTCTTTTTCTAACACCGCTAAATTCATTCTCCAAGCTAATTTTCCTTTCTCTTCCCAATACAGATTCTTAAGTAAAAATTGACGAATAGAATAAGAGGAAATAGATTTTTGTAATTCCTTGTCAGCTTGACCTCTAGATGAATATTCGGCTAGTTTTAAAGAGTGTAGTCCGTTGATGATTTCCGTATGATGTGGAGGGTATTCCTTTATTCCCATATCGACAATAATGAGTTTATCGATGAGGTTTTCATACTGTTGAGCAAAAAACATTGCTGTTTTTCCACCCATTGAATGACCTAATAGAATACTATTCTTTAAGTTCAAATCTTGACATAGCTCAAACACATCGTCCGCCATCTCTTGGTAGGAATTTGTTTCTGCCCAAGGAGAATGCCCGTGATTACGAAGATCGACAAGAATTACTTTGAAATATTGGGAGAGTTTTAGTGCATGCGACTGCCAATTGTCGGAATAACCGAAAAGACCGTGCAAGATAACAAAAGGTTGTCCATCACCTATTACGCGATAATGAAGCTTCATTCGTTATTCTTTTATTTTTTCAGAATGAGAATTTTCAACCGTATATTTATGTTCTTCCATCGTCGTCAATGCTAAGATAATTTCATCTTCTGAAATTTCCTTTTCATCGTAATATACTTTGATCACATTGAATTCTTTTTCCTCGTCAAAATCAGCATATTCCACTTTTGAAACACCTCCATTTTGAAAAAGCTCTCTACGAATTGAAGAACCACATCCTTTCTCACAAGACATTCCTGCTATATCTGCTACTAAAACAGATGTAGGTTGTACGTTTTTGTGATTATCCACTACCTCTTCTGTGTTATCTGTTGGTTGGTCAACTACTTGTTCAGTTGGTTTTTGATTGCAAGAAAAGGAAAGGAATACTAACCCTGATAAAAGAAATATTTTTTTCATATTGAAATTTAATTTATTGATTCAACACCTAAAACTTCAGGGACGACACTTTTTAACGTCCCTTCAATTCCTGCTCTGACAGTTAGTGTTGACATATTACAATTACTACATGTTCCAAGAAGTTTTATTTTGACAATATAATCGTCTGTTAATTCAATAATTTCTACATTGCCTCCATCCTCTATTAAGTAAGGGCGAATCTCATCCATTGCCGATTCAATTCTTGTCAATAATTCTTCTTTATTATGCATGTTGTGCTTTTTTACTTTCTTTACACTCTTTCACGCTTTCGATAAGTTTGTCAACCATATCGTCAATGTATGACAAAAGTAAGCTATTTTCTTGAAACACAGCAGGACATCCTGCATCTCCTGCTTCTCTAATACTTTGAATCAATGGTAAATGCCCTAAGAATGGGACGTCTGTGCCTAATGCTAAATTTTTAGCACCATCTCTACCAAAGATATAATATTTATTATCAGGTAGTTCTTCTGGTGTGAACCAAGACATGTTTTCGACGATACCAGCAATTGGAACGTTGATAGAGTCTAATTTAAACATGTTAATTCCTTTTCGCGCATCTGCTAACGCCACTTCTTGTGGTGTACTAACGATTACCGCTGCATCTAATGGAGCTGTTTGTACTAACGATAAGTGAATATCGCCCGTACCTGGAGGTAAATCGATTAATACATAATCTAATTCTCTCCAATGTGCATCCGTTATCATTTGCGTTAACGCTTTAGAAGCCATCGGACCTCTCCAAACTACCGCGTTATCTTGCTCAGTAAAGAACCCAATAGATAATAAGTCAATTCCGTATTTTGTTTTTACGGGCTGAATTAATGATTTTCCATCTACATCTACCATGTAAGGTCGCTCACCCACCACGTCAAACATAGTTGGCATGGAAGGACCATAAATATCGGCATCGATAATTCCAACGGTATACCCACGTTTAACTAATCCTCCTGCTAAATTTGCTGTAACAGTAGATTTTCCAACACCTCCTTTTCCAGAAGCAATCGCAATTACATTTTTTACCTCAGGTAATACTCGTCTACGTGTTTTCTTTGCTTCTGCTGGTAATGCTTTGATGGTTAAGTCTACTTCTGTTGTTGGAAATTTTTCTTTGAATCCATTAATAACAGCATCGTGCAATTTTCTGCGTGCATGTAATGCTGGGTTTGAAATAGTAACAGTTAATGAAACTTTATCATCACTAAGAACAAGATCATCAACAAAGTTTAAAGAAACGATGTCCTTATTCATGTCTATGTCGTTTATTGTGCCTAAAAGTTCTAGCACTTCTCCTCTATCTGGTATCATCTTATTTATAATTGTTCTAGACAAAAATAAGAATTAAAGTTTAACTAAATTAAAAGTTCACGCTTTTATAAGATATTTTAGATAAAAAAGTCGTTAATTGTAACGTTTTAATGTTAATCTAATAACTTCTGAAGTAGAGCAAGAAGTTAATTGCTTAATATGAAGGATAGCAGAATAGGTATTTTTTACATGCTATGAACCGAAATCATTTTTTAATGACTTTGAGTATCTGTTTGTGTTCTTTTGATAAAACATTTACAAAATAGACTCCAGCAGGATAAGCTGTTAAATCGACCTCCATAAAGTTTGTTTCTGATAATGATTGACTAATTAAGTTTCCTAGAGGATTGTACACAATGACAATATCATCAGAAGACAAATTGTAAACTTTGAACTTGTTCATAGTAGGATTCGGAGAAATTAATGCTTCATTAGAAGATTGACAAATAGAAGAAATCGTTTGAAGATACGTTTCTTCTCCATCAAAATCAGTTTGTTTTATGCGGTAATAGATTGTCGAACTTTCAACACTAAGAGGTCTGTGTTGATAGCTATAGGTATGACTTTCAGATGAATTGCCGAAGCCCTTAACTTTTGCTACTTCTTCCCATTTTTCTCCATCGTCACTATAGTCTATTGTGAAATAATCATTGTTAGTTTCAGAAGCTGTTGTCCAACTTAACAATCTGTCATTATTTTGACATGTAGATGTAAATGCTGTAAATGTTACAGGTAGTGGATAAACATGACAAGGGGAATAACTACCACTGTTATTCCCAAAAATAACGGCTAAGGTAAATTGTTGTAGACTACTTTGATTTTTAGCTCCAGACCAATTCCAGTCATCAAAACCTAATTTCCCAGGACGAATACCATCAGTTCTTAAATCAGTTCTAGTAAATACAGGATCTCCGTCCTCTAAATCACCACCAAAATCTGGAATTCCTCCTTCATTTTCAATTAGAAGTTCAAGATTATCAGTACCATTATAAGAGAATGTCGTACTAAAAGGGATAGTATAAACGCCATTTGCAGAGTAAGTAATATTTCCTTCATACACTTTGGTAAAGCCTCCAGTTCCGGGATAGTCTCCATTTCCCGGAGTATTATAATCTGTAACAGATGTATGTCTTAAGTAAATTTTGATTCCTGGAATGACAAAAGAATCTCCAGAATAAAATAATGAGCTAATAAGTCTGAAATTTAATGAGCTAATAATTTGTGAACTTCCGACTTGTCCAGGAGTATATAAGCCTGCTGACCAACTATAATTTCCTTCATAGTAAACAAATGGAAAGTCAGAAGTAGATATGCCCGAAGAACAAGTGTTTAAATCTTGCTGAGCAATAATGTTTGAATGATTTAGTACAATGAATAGACTTAGTAGAAATAATAGATGACGTTTCATGGTGCAAAAATAACTATAAAAAGTGAATTCTTCAAAGAGGGTTTTTGTGAAATTACTAAAATTTTTATTTCACTCTCTCACACTCAAAATTGTTTGTAACATCTTTGGATATAAATTTGGTTGAACACCTGTCTCTAAGGTGGAAATCATAAAGTAAATACCCTTGACTTCAATTTTCCGGGTGATGTAATACCATTCATTATCTTTCGATTGATTGATGTGGATGATTAATAGGTCTTCCTCATTTTTAACAATGGATGATTCGAAAAACTCAAGGGAAAGCATCTTATTGACTTTGTCCTCATAAATTTGAATATCATCACCTAATTCTTCAATCACAAACTGGAAATTATCACCTTTTTTTAGATGCCACACAAATCCATCTAGTTCATTTGCTACCTGAATTTTAAAATGACCCAATTGTTTATCTTCTATTGGAAACCGAACGGACAAGGGTAAATTGTAAGGATGTAAGTCTTTTTCAAGGCTGTTTTCCAAGGTAAATTCTAAAGTGTTATTATTTTTCCTATCGAAAAGATGACAAGAGGAGAGAAATAAAATGAGAAGAATGAAATATCTCAAAAACATAAATTAATTAGCTAAAGACAAAGTTAATTTTTCTACTAAAATAATAGAAGTTTTAGTACGAATGATTAATTTCGTAAGGATTAATACCAATTAAGGCATTACAAAGTGAAATACATTTAAAAAGATAAAAATCATGAAGTACGACCGAATCAGTAAAGAACTATACATCAAAAACCGTAAGAAGTTTACCCAACAAATGACCTCTAACACGCTGGCTGTGTTTAACTCAAATGACATCTATCCTGTTTCAGCTGACAGTACATTGCCATTCGCTCAACATAGAGATATCCTTTACTTATCGGGTGTCGATCAAGAAGAAAGTATCTTGGTGTTATTTCCTGACGCAAAAGATGCCAAACACAGAGAGGTATTGTTTCTTAAAGAAACGTCCGATCTTATCGCTATTTGGGAGGGAGAAAAACTGACTAAACAAGCTGCTTTTGATGTTTCAGGAATAAAGACCGTTTATTGGCTCAATCAATTTGACACGATTTTTCGCCAAATGATGGCAGATGCAGAAGGTATATATTTGAATACGAACGAACATTTACGTCATTCAACAGTTACAGAAACACGTGAATCTCGATTTATTAAAAAAGTGAAAGCAGATTATCCAGCACATCAAGTACATAAAAGCGCACCAATCATACATCGTATACGTTCAGTGAAAGAACAAGAGGAATTAGATTTAATGCAAATTGCTTGTAACATCACGAAGAAAGGATTTGAACGTTTGGCAAAATTCACGAAGCCAAATGTTTGGGAATATGAATTAGAAGCAGAATTGATTCATGAATTCATTCGTAATAAATCACAAGGATTTGCCTATACGCCAATTATTGCTTCTGGTGCGAATGCTTGTGTTCTTCACTATATCGAGAATAATAAACAATGTAAAGATGGTGATGTTATTTTGTTAGATGTTGCTGCTGAATATGCGAATTATTCTTCTGATATGTCTCGAAGTATTCCAGTGAATGGACGTTTTACACCACGTCAAAAAGAGGTGTATAATGCCGTTCTTCATGTGAAAAATGAAGCCGAAAAAATGCTTGTTCCAGGAACTATGTTAGCTGAATATCAGCTGGAAGTAGGTAAAATTATGGAAGCAGAATTGGTAAAACTTAAGCTATTAGACCAAACAGATATTAAAAACCAAAATCCAGAATGGCCTGCATATAAGAAATACTTCATGCACGGAACCTCTCACTTTATCGGGTTAGATACGCACGATGTTGGGTTGTGGAATGAACCGATAAAGGCAAATATGGTTTTCACGTGTGAACCAGGTATTTATATTGCTGAAGAAGGCTTAGGCATTCGTCTTGAAGATAATTTGGTTGTTCAAGAAAATGGCCCCGTTTTCAACTTGATGCGTGATATTCCGATTGAAGCAGACGCTATCGAAGATTTAATGAATTCTAAATAATTTTTAATAAGTTAAATAGTAAAGGAAGGTAAATAGAAAACCTTCCTTTTTCATTGATATTAAACATGTTATACCGATTACATTTTCAATATAACCCAAAAAATAGGCTATTTTCAAATTGTATCGGCATAATACAAATAAACAATAAAACCATTTAATAAATGTGTTTGGTATTACATTACG
>CAZDAR010000082.1:4693-8800 GCA_964503665.1 uncultured Flavobacteriales bacterium | reverse complement strand
TGGAGTGAACGTATAGGTTGCAGCAGCGTCGTAATTTGTTATTGTACTACTACCATCATCATTACATCCTGCGGGTGTAGTGTTGATAATAGGATCTGGAGCAGAAGCTGACTTCGTAACAGTGGCCGTGCCAGAGCAGGAAGGATCTGCAGATAAGGAAACAGTAATAGTACATTGCGAACCGTCAGCAGCACCGCCATTAAAGGAATAATTCATGGTTGTTAGTCCCGTAGGGAAAGGCGGATTAAATGTTTGACTTCCACCACATGAAGAGGTCACCGTTATTGTACCCGTAGTAATTGTAGTATTAATATCGAAGGTTCCTGAAAGTGTTGCATTCGCACCATTACAAGCAGATGAAGCTGTTACATTCGTAATGCTACACGGATTTACAATAGCACAGTTCGTCGAACCTGATCCAGATGTTTGGTTAAAAGACAATGTTCCTGGCGATCCAGTATAGTTTGAGATCATTACAATATAAACTTGACCAGCTTGTGCAGCTGGAGGTGTTGTAGCGCCGCTACCTGAGGATGAACAAATAGAGTTACTTCCTCCTGACATTCCAAGACCAATATTTTCTGTAGAACTAGAAGAGTAACTGGATTGAATAGGAGCAACCCCACTCATCACTTGTTGGCAACCAGCTGCTTGATCAGGAAAAGGTCCCCACATTGCAAAGTCAATATCGAGTCCACCGCCTCCCATCGTTAATCCGATAGTACCTGGCTGATCGACTTGCATATAGTACCAAATCGGATTAGGCTGTGACACCATGCAGCCGTAATTAGGACCACTTGGAGCAGTATTACCAGTATTACCTGGAAACTGATATGAAGTAGTACCACAAAAGGGACTTGCATTATTACAGTTAGCTCCCTGAGCAGAAACGGTACTGGAACTAAACACAGATAAAACAAATGTGAGCAAAGTAAACAATAGTGTTTTATGAGCCGCTTCTAAAGTTTGTTTAATAGAAAAACTCATATGCTTAATAGAAAAATTCATATGCTAAATTATTTTTTATTAGGATTGTACCTTACAAGATAATTCGTTTTGTAAATCTTATAATAAGGAGATGAACCATCCGCATTAGAGTTCACGAAAAAGTATTTCAATGGATTGAAATTGTTGATATCAAAATTAGGTCCCTTGTCGTAATCTAAATCTTGATTGTACTTATTTTTAAGAATTAAAGTTGAAATCAATGAATAATTCCCTGTGTTTATTTCCTCATTAGAAACTTCCAATATTTCTACATTATTAAGTACCTCTTTATAATAAGATAAAAGTTCTGGTGTTTGATATTCGGTGTACTCGCCATACACTTCACTCGCTAAGTTTTTTACCTTCTCGTCAGAATACGCTACATTGATTTGCTTTTGTGAAAAAGAATTCAAGGCTACGAATAGGGTCAAAAACATAAATATCATCTTCGTTTTCATAACTTTATGTTTGTATTTCATGTTAAAATTATCATTAATTACCATTGTATCATTCATTAATTGACTTTATTTATAGACGAATTAATATACTATAGGTTGCCTTATACATGACTAGCCTTTCATTGATTATTTAAATCTTAGCTCTTTTATTTTCTCTTAAATGACTGAATAGCGTTAACAGTAAAGTCAGAAAGAACTAATTTTCCGCTCATCGCCGCTCTCTCAACCAATAATTCGTCCCAGTTCTCGGTTCCTTCCCAGAAAATTTTCTTCAATAACCTCATCGCTTCGGGATTCGAACTAGCTAACTTATTGGCAAGCACCGCTATTGATGCATCCATCTCTTCCACAGAATCAAATATCTCAGCATACAATCCTTTGTCACATGCCCATTTTGCCGATTGCCATTCTGTTGCATTGATTGCTAATTGACTCATGGCTGAAGTGCCTATCTTACGCTCAACAGCTGGCCCAACAACAAAAGGTCCAATTCCTACTGCTAACTCACTTAACTTCACAGATGCTCCTGTTGTTGCATAACAATAATCTACTGCCGATGCCATTCCGACACCACCACCAACAGCCTTTCCTTGAACACGGCCAATGATTAACTTAGATGATTTACGACAAGCGTTGATTACATTTGCGAATCCAGAAAAGAATACCTTTCCTGTTTCTAAATCCTTAATTGAAATTAATTCATCAAAACTTGCTCCCGCACAAAATGCTTTTTCGCCAGCAGATTTCAGTAAAATAACTTTTACCTCTGCCTTACCGCTCACCTCGGTGATCGTTTGAGCTAGCTTTTCTAAAATTTTACCTGGTAAAGAATTACTTAAAGGATGTCCAAACTCAATGGTGGCAATTCCATTGTTTGAAACTTCAAAATTAACGTGGCCTTGGTTAATGGCTTCTGACATAATATTATTTTTTTGGTGTTCAAAATTAACAAAGTATATCGTAATAGCAAACTGACAGGACGTATTCCACTTTAGTCACTAAGCACTGATTTATAGAGATCTTAGTCTTGATTAACTCTTACACCTATGACATTAGGCAACGACCAATACTCGCTATTTGAATCTGTTGGGTACGTGTTGGACACATAACTTCCTAATTTCTCAATACGATAATCGTTAATATCTACGAATAAACTTGTTTGAGGACCTCCTTCCATATAAACAGCATTTCGCAATCCCATATCGACCATGTAATTAATCATGAAATTCTGTGTGTAAGGTGACCGCGTGAAAATAAAATAAATCATTCCTGCCTTATCTTCTGCAACGATTAATTGGCTACAGGATTGATACCGCTTATTCCAAAACATCGGCTTTCCGTCCGCATCAATCATTCGCAATCCTTGAGAAAAACTTTCATATTTATTAGATAGTGTATTCCAAGAATCCTTCGTTAAATCATTCACGCAAAAATTAGGCAATCCATCTTCCTTGGGATTCGCGCAAATCATCATATTATAATTTGGATATAGATTGGGATTGTTAGCGTATGAAGAGTTGTTAATTAACAAACCTTTGCTTTTAAAATAACTCTTCACATCATACATCCCTGAATTGATGACGATATTGTAATTAAACGTCTCAGCATAATCTGCTACACATAGCATCTTCTTATCATTTTGTGTTGCTGATTTAAATTCAAACTCAGCCACATTCGGATCAATTTTCAAAATACTGATTTTGGAATCATTGACAATCGACTTTTTTTCCGTTGTTTTTTCAATATAAAATACTCCTTTAGTCAATTCAACCCATGTATTTTCGAACTTATTATAAGAGGTGTTTTTAAAAGGAGAAACAATTGCCGTATCTGTTGGAATACCTAGGCTATCCATTTGCTGTGCAATATTCTCTTCCTCCACCTGAGTACAAGCAGACAATGAAAGTGGGACATAGAACGCTAGTAATAAAATGTATTTATTCATTCCGTTTTTTTGATTTGTGATAAAGAAACAAAATTAATTCAATAACAAGAGTTATTGAATTAAAAACAAAGAGTTTTTTAACATTCGTTGTTTAATAGTTATCGTTTGACTAAAATAAGCCGATTAGTCTTTTTTTGTTTTTTTCTATTCGATAACTTTCTATTTAATTTGGTTTATCTTAACTTTGAAAAAAAAGTATATGGCACTACAAAATATCGAACCAAAAGCGTTGTGGAAGAATTTCTCTGACCTAAATGCCGTTCCAAGAGCATCTAAAAAAGAAGAAAGAGTCATTGAGTTCATGATGAACTTTGGCAAATCACTTGGATTACCAACTGTCAAAGATGCAATAGGAAATGTTATTATAAAGAAACCTGCGACACCAGGAATGGAAAATCGCCAAACGGTTATTCTTCAGTCACATTTAGACATGGTGCATCAAAAAAATAACGATACCGATTTTGATTTCAACACACAGGGAATTCAAATGTACATTGATGGAGATTGGGTGAAAGCAAAAGGAACAACTTTGGGAGCAGACAACGGAATAGGTGTGGCTTCTATCATGACTATTTTGGCATCAAAAGAAATTCAACATCCAGCTATTGAAGCGATGTTTACGATTGATGAAGAGACCGGAATGACAGGCGCTATGCATTTAGATCCTTCTAATTTCTCTGGAACTATTTTAATGAACTTAGACACAGAAGATGATGA
>CAZDAR010000082.1:0-4593 GCA_964503665.1 uncultured Flavobacteriales bacterium | reverse complement strand
TCTCCTATTCTACACTTAATGGCAGATCTGTACCGAAAAAGATATAATGAAGAGCCTCAAATAAAAGCATGTCACGCAGGTTTAGAGTGTGGTATTTTGGGCAAACATTTTCCTAAATTAGACATGGTTTCTTTCGGACCAAATATCTACGGAGCACATTCACCCGATGAAAGAGTACAGATTTCTTCCGTTCAAAAATATTGGGAATATCTTTTAGAAACGTTACAACAAATTCCTACTAAGTAATGCTTGATCCAGAAGCGGCAAGAAAAGAATTAATGGATTTAGCCAACGCTAAAATGCATTTTGGAAAATACCAAGGAAGATACTTGATTGAACTACCTGAACCTTACTTGGTATGGTTTAAACAAAAAGGCTTTCCACCGGGAAAATTAGGTGCACAACTCCAGCAGATGTTAGAAATAAAAATCAACGGGTTGGAAAATTTGATTTATCCATTAATTAAACGATAAAAGTGAATAGTTACACAACAAAAATACTGTGGTCACAAATAGACCCCAATTTACATTTAAGACATTCCGCATACGCTGATATTGCTGCAACGGCTCGACTAGAATTGTTAAAAAGTGGAGGTGTTTCTTTAGATCTTTTAGCGAAGGATAAATTCGGCCCGATTCTTTTTAAAGAAGAATTGGTGTATTATAAGGAAGTAAGAGATGTGCAAGAGCTGACGATCAAAACCTATTTAGCTAAAATTGAAAGAGCATTTTCAAAATGGTCTATTATTTCCGAAATTTACCGTGAAGATGGCGAACTTTCGTGTATTGTTTCTGTAGATGGCGCATGGATTGATTTAAGCATTCGAAAAATAGCATCATTACCAGAAAAATATAGAGCGACGTTTATGGAAATTCCAAAAACAAAGGATTTCATTTTGATTGATTGATATGAGAATTAGAGTATTAGTAGTAGGATTTGTTTTCATCGTCACAACAGCTTGTGCACAAGTGAAGGAAACAAGTGTGATTAGTTTTTATAACGTGGAAAATCTATTTGACACGATTAATGATCCGAACAAAAATAATGAAGAATTTCTGCCACAAGGTAAAAATCAATGGACGGCTGACCGCTACGAAGATCATGTTAAGAAATTAGCACAAGTGATGGATGACATGGGCGATATCTTCGCTATGGGTGTAGCGGAGATTGAGAATGCACAAGTTATGAGGGATATTTTAAATCAACGCACTGATAACAAACTAGCTATTGTCCACTATGAATCTGATGATGCACGAGGAGTAGACGTCGGTTTGTTTTATGACTCTACCCAGATGAATATTTTAAACTCAGGATTTATTCGATTTAGAACAGTCACTTCTGACAACGCTACTAGAGATATTATTTGGGCTAAATTTTCGTATAAAAAACAGACTCTCTATTTTCTAGTGAATCATTGGCCAAGCAGAAGAGGCGGAGCAAAAGAATCTGAAGTCAATCGATTGAAAGCAGCGGAAATGGCGAGTCACTTTATAGATTCTATATCGAATATCGACAAAAATGGTCTCATCATTTTTATGGGTGATTTAAATGATTATCCACAAGATGCCGCGCCAAAGATGATTTCAGAAAGGTTAACTCCTATGATTTTTAAACAATCAGGTGAATTTGGTGGTAGTTATAATTACCGTGGAGATTGGGATGTTTTAGACCACATTATGGTAAGCCCTACGTTGTTCTTCAATAAGAAAGTAAAAGTGGTAGAGAATTCTGGTCAAATTTTATCTTTCCCTTATTTAATAACGGAATATAAAGGTAATCAAGTACCCAATAGAGTTTATGCTGGCGCAAAATATTTAGGGGGGTATTCAGATCATTTACCAGTTAGAATTGAAGTACAACTGAAATGAATTTACAGAGCGAGAATGAAAGAAGAGAACGTGGTTGCTCGCAGTGGTAATTTTTACTCTGACCCGTCCTAAAAAAGTTTACAAACTTACATTTAATTTTTAGTCCTGAAATAGTTTTACATTTGTTGTTATCAACTGAAGCACAAATTAGCTCTGCTGAGGACCAACTAATCAGGAATAAGTTTACCTAATCTGATGTATACCTAAAAAAAATTAGGTTATAGTTCGCATTCTTTTTGTGTTTTATAACAGTTTTTCCATAATCGCATTATTTCTATAGCTTAGTATTATGCTTTCTTCGGATAGGATTATTAAATTCCTTTTCAGCTACATCAACCATTGTAGATAAGGCTATTGTTTTCATTTCAGCAGTTTGAAGTTGATTTTCTAAATCTGCAATCCGCTTCTTGAGTTTAAGTGTCTCAAAATCTTCAGATTCTAAAGAGTATCCTTTCTTTTGTTTAGGCATACTACCAAAGTTAGGCTTTTGAGAGACTTATCTTCTATACCTAATCGAACCATCCATATCACAATCACGCTATGTTCATCTTTATAGCCAATATAACACGTTCGTAAACCGATTGCCTTGTTTCATTTCCTGAGAGATAATCATCGATAATGATTTGCTTTTCATGATTGGATAGGTATAGCTGATTATTCTTCTAATATCTTAAAATAATTTTACTTTTTTCTTTCATTTTTACACTTTTTAGTGTAAACCTATTTTAGGACAAGTCAAATCTTATCCTTAATTTTGTTCTATTATCATGGAGAAAGAAGTACGCATTAACAAATACCTCAGCGAAATGGGGTACTGTTCTAGAAGAGCAGCAGATAAACTTATTGAGCAAGGTAGAGTGACCATTAATGGAAAGATACCTGAAGTGGGAACTAAAATCACTTCCAAAGATGAGATTCGTGTGGATGGAAAGCCGCTTCAGAACGAAAATGAAGAACTGGATTACATCGCTTTCAATAAGCCCATTGGAATTGTTTGCACTACAGACACACGTGTAGAAAAGGACAACATTATTGATTACATTAATTATCCGAAGCGAATATTTCCTATTGGACGATTAGACAAACCAAGCGAAGGACTAATCTTGCTTACTAACGACGGAGATATTGTCAACAAAATTCTCCGTTCTGGGAATAACCACGAAAAAGAATACATTGTTCGTGTCAATCGTCCCATAACACCTGATTTCATAAAGAAAATGGGGAATGGCGTTCCGATTCTAGATACAATTTCCAAAAAGTGTAAGGTGGAAGCTATCGATGATTTTACCTTCAACATTATATTAACACAAGGATTGAACCGTCAAATCCGTAGGATGTGTGAATTTTTAGATTATAAAGTTGTCAAATTGAAACGCATTCGTATTATGAATATTCATCTCGATATTCCTATAGGAGAATGGCGACCTTTAACTCAAAAAGAGCTAGACGAAATCAACGAACTTGTTGCAGATTCACCGAAGACAAGTCGCTTCGATTTATAATTCTTCTATTCTACCACTCCTTTATTCTTCCGCATTCTAATATTGAAAAACTCGACAACGAGCGCATACACCATGGCGAAATAAATATATCCTTTCGGAACATGTTGTCCAAATGCTTCAGCAACTAAGATGACACCAATTGTTACTAAAAATGCCAATGCCAACATCTTAATTGTAGGACGTGCATTGATGAAGTCAGAAATAGCCTTGGCGAAAATCAGCATGATGACCATGGAAATAATGACAGCGCCAAAAATAATAACCATTGGATGTTTTTTAGGATCGCCGTGACCAATCTCATTTGTCATTCCAATTGCGGTGATGATAGAATCAAAACTAAAAACAATATCAATTAGAATGATTTGAATAATGATGTTTTTTAATCCTTTTTTAGGTTTCGTTTCATGGTGTCCCTCCCCTTTCATATTCTCGTGGATCTCTGATGTACTCTTATAAATTAAGAATAAACCACCCACTAGTAACACTAAACTTTGTCCACTAAACGATTGTAGAAGTTCATATTGAGAATCTGGAAAAAGAGAACTTGTCATTCCCATGATATAAGAAACCACACTTAATAACCCTAAACGTACTAAAAGCGCTAATGTAAGACCGATATTCCGAGCTAATCTTCGTTGCTTCTCCTCCAACTTATCCGAAACGATGGAAATAAAAATGATGTTGTCAATTCCTAAAACAATCTCTAGAAGCGTTAACATAACTAGGTAAAAAATACCTTCACCCGTAAATAAAATTGAGAAAAAATCCATTCGATAATTAAATGTGTATTATAAAGATGTAAAAATAAATCAATTAATTTAAATCAATCTAAATGATGGAGAAAAGTTGTGAAATTTGTAACTCGTAGTTAATCTTTGTGTTAAAAGTGTAAGATTATCAATAATTATCATGGTAATAACACCTTAGTTTTATGAAAATATCCCCTAAAATAAAATAGTTATTTAAATTACGATTTTGAAAACTATTATAATAAAATAGCTATCTTTGCTCCGCTTTTGAGTTGGCTTCCACCTCTCATTTGTAATTTAGCTTCAGTTTCACAACTGAGGCTTTTTTTATGATTAAAACGGATCAAGTCCAAAAGTTTTTTGAAAGGGAATTTACGAATCATAACCAAAAGTTGGGGAGGAATTCTTTAATATTTCCAATTTTTGTAAAAAAAGCCTTGGAAGGAAATTTAGATTTATTGAAATTAGTGTTGC
>CAZDAR010000081.1:0-9249 GCA_964503665.1 uncultured Flavobacteriales bacterium | reverse complement strand
TTTTGCTAAAAACAGATTGCATGCCCAATTTCTAAAAGATATGTTTCTTGAATTAGACAAGGAATTTTATGGAAACGATTATGTGAAAGTTATCACACATGGTGAACCAAAAGCAGAGGAATTTATTGAACGTTTCTGTGATGAAGAAAAAGATCGACTTCCACAAATTGCTATTTCTGTCGATATGTTAGATACGGGAATTGATGCACCTTCCTGTGTCAATTTGGTATTTTACAAACCCGTAAAATCGTATGCTAAATTTTGGCAAATGATTGGTCGTGGTTCGCGTTTGCGTCCTAATCTATTTGGGGAAGGACAAGATAAAACCCATTTCTTAATCTTTGATTTGTGTGGTAATTTTGAATTCTTCGATGAGAATCCAAAAGGAATTGAAGGAACGTCTCAAAAGAGCTTAACGGAAATTGTATTTAACCTCCGTTTGCAATTAGCCCACTATTTAAAAGATGGGAAGTTCCAAAAAAATGAGGAATTACAAGCATACAGAAGTGAATTGTTAAATAAATTACATACCGAAATAAAAGAGTTAGATCGAAGTCGTTTTGATGTTCGCATGAAACTAAAAACGGTACTTGAATATGGCTCAGAGAACCGAGAATTGTGGAATCATTTGGATAAAAAAGAGGTAAAGAATATATCGGATATTTTAGCGCCATTGATTCGACCTAGTAGAGAGGAATCTGATTTAGCACGATTTTACGACAAACTTCTCTACACATTGATACTGAGGCGAATCGAAACACCCATTACAGAAGAATTTATTTCCCAATTACAAATCCCTATTAACAAAGTAGCTATACTTTCAAAGAAGCTATTGAAGAAAACGACCATTCCAGAAGTGAAAAAGCAAGAAGGTATTATTCTACAACCATTATCAGAAGAATTTTGGAAGAACGACGGTATCAAACATTTAGAAAACATTCGCTTGAATCTTCGTGAATTGATGAAATACATAGATGCGGAAGACCAAAGATATGTGACGAGTGACTTCGAAGACAATTTATATGATGTGAAAGAAGGAATAGGAGAAGCAAAAGACAAAGCTATTTCGCCATTTCCGAGTACTATTCATCGTTTAGAAGAAATTATTCGTGAAAATAATAATCATATAACCATTTCCAGAATAAGAAAAGGAGAAGTAATTACCAAAGCTGAATTAAAGGCGCTTGAAGACTTACTCATTTCAAATGGCGTCCCTAAGGAAAGTCTTGATTCTGAGAAAAAAGGAGGTTTAAATTTAGTGAATTTTATCATCAGTTTACTCGGTTTATCCGAAGAAAGCGTGAATCAAGCATTTGCAGATTTCATCAACGCAAATCAGCTAAACTCAGTACAAATACAGTTTTTAGATACCATCAAAAAGTTCTTAACGAAAAATGGTCAAATAGATCCAAATAAATTATACGAAGCACCTTTTAAAAACTTCAATTCAAAAGGTATCGATGGTGTATTCAATGACCAACAAACAGATCGAATTTTTGAGATTATTGACCAAATGAATCAACGAAAGGATTTGGCTTAATAATCGGAACAGATAGTGATATTTCAAGTCTGCTTCGAGTTTGATAGTTTCATTTGATTACAATTCCGCTAAAACCAATCGTTTTAAATCGCTTATTTATTTTAAAAACGTATATCTAAAAAATAGACGAATAAATTCGCTATTTTTGTTATTCTTAATTTTTACAAACACATGTATAGAACTCATAATTGCGGTGAATTACGCATTTCAGATATTGGCACAGAAGTAATTTTGGCTGGTTGGGTACAAAAATCAAGAGACTTAGGCGGAATGACCTTCGTTGATTTACGCGATCGCTACGGCATTACGCAGTTGGCTTTCAATTTGGAGACAAACGAAAAATTATGTTTAGAAGCACGAAAACTGGGTCGTGAATTTGTCATTCAAGCGAAAGGAAAAATCATTGAACGTTCCAGTAAAAACACGAACATTCCAACGGGAGAAATCGAAATTGAAGTAACGGAATTAACCATATTGAACACTGCAAAAACACCTCCTTTTACGATTGAGGATAAAACAGATGGTGGTGATGACATACGCATGCAATATCGTTACTTGGATATTCGTCGCAATCCTGTTTTAGAGAAATTAAAAATGCGGAATGCTGTGGCATTAGAAACTCGGAAGTATTTAGACAATCAAGGTTTTATGGATGTGGAAACGCCTTTCTTAATCAAATCTACACCTGAAGGAGCTAGAGATTTCGTGGTTCCTTCTCGTATGAACGAAGGACAATTTTACGCCTTACCGCAATCACCACAGACCTTCAAACAATTATTGATGGTTTCTGGGATTGATCGTTATTATCAGATTACAAAATGTTTCCGTGATGAGGATTTACGCGCGGATCGTCAACCAGAATTCACTCAGATTGACTGCGAAATGTCGTTTGTGGAGCAAGAAGATATTATAAACATGTTTGAAGGCTTGATAAAACATCTTTTCAAAACAGTCAAAGGAATTGAGTTCAAAGGTGATTTCCCAAGAATGACCTATGCTGAAGCGATGGAGAAATACGGTTCGGATAAACCAGATATTCGTTTCGGAATGGAATTCGTGGAATTAAATGAAGTCGCTCAAGGAAAAGGATTTGCGATTTTTGACAATGCTGAGAAGGTTATCGCTATCAACGCAAAAGGTTGTTCAGAATATACACGGAAGCAATTAGACGCTTTAACAGATTTCGTGAAACGTCCACAAGTGGGTGCTTCAGGAATGATTTATGCAAAATTCAACACGGACGGCACCATCAAATCTTCGGTTGATAAATTTTTCACCGAAGAAGATTTACAGAAATGGGGTGAAAAAACAGGTGCTGAAAAAGGCGATTTAATTTTAGTTTTATCGGGAGAAACGGATAAAGTTCGTAAGCAGATGAACGACTTGCGTTTACATTTAGGAACGGAATTAAACTTACGTCAACCAGATGATTTCAAACCACTTTGGGTATTGGATTTTCCATTGCTAGAATGGGATGAAGAATCCAACCGCTTTTTTGCGATGCACCATCCATTTACGTCTCCGAAAAAAGAAGATATTCACTTGATTCAAACGGAACCAGGAAAAGTAAGAGCAAACGCTTACGATTTAGCGATGAATGGTGTCGAGTTAGGCGGTGGATCGATTCGTATTCACGACAGAGCATTACAATCGCAGATGTTTGAATTATTAGGATTCACTAAAGAAGAAGCCGCTGATCAATTCGGGTTCTTGATGAATGCCTTTGAATACGGCGCTCCTCCTCATGGTGGATTAGCTTTCGGCTTAGACCGATTAGTAGCAACGATGAATGGCACCGAATCAATTAGAGATTATATCGCTTTCCCGAAAAACAATTCGGGAAGAGATGTCATGATTGATGCGCCGTCTCCGTTAGCCAATGATCAATTAAAAGAATTGAACATTCAAATTACAAAATAGAAACGTGAAGGATTACAGTAAAATGAAATTTGCGACAAAAGCAATTCATGCGGGCGTTCAACCAGACCCCGCAACGGGAGCTATTATGACGCCTATTTACCAAACATCCACATACGTTCAAGAAGGTATTGGCATTCACAAAGGATACGAATATTCACGAACAGGAAATCCAACACGCGCGGCATTAGAAAGAAGTATTGCCGCTTTAGAAAACGGAAAATACGGCGCTTGTTTTGGTTCTGGATTAGCCGCTATCGATTGTGTTATTAAAATGCTGAATCCAGGTGATGAAGTCATTGCTACTGATGATTTGTACGGTGGTTCATACCGTATTTTTAATACTATTTTTGCGAAATATGGAATCGTTTTTCATTACGTTCCAATGACGGATTTAAACGCAGTGGAAGCGGCGGTGACGAGTAATACCAAATTAATCTGGGCAGAAACACCGACCAATCCGACGATGAAAATTATCGACATCGAAGGTGTAGCGAAGATTGCTAAAAAAGCAAATGCTTGGTTAGCGGTTGACAACACGTTTACTTCACCTTATTTGCAGAATCCTTTGAATTTAGGAGCCGATATTGTGATGCATTCTGTGACTAAATACTTAGGCGGACATTCGGATGTCGTGATGGGCGCTTTAGTCGTTTCTGATGACTCAATTGCAAAGGAAATGTACCGTATTCAAAATTCATCGGGAGCGGTAACAGCACCAATGGATTCATTTTTAGTATTGAGAGGAATCAAGACCTTGCCGTTGCGCATGAAAGCACATTGCGAAAACGGAGCTAAAATCGCACATTTCTTAGCGAAACATCCAAAAGTAGACAAAGTGTACTGGCCAGGATTTGAAGGTCATGCAAATCACGAAGTGGCAAAACGTCAAATGCGTGGCTTTGGTGGAATGCTTTCTTTTACCTTAAAAGGAAATCAATTAGACGATGCATTAGCCGTCGTCAAGAAGGTACAGATTTTTGCGTTAGCCGAATCATTAGGCGGTGTTGAATCTTTAATCGGTCATCCAGCAACCATGACACATGCTGCTATTCCAAAAGCCGAACGTGAAAAGATAGGCATCATTGATACCTTAATTCGTCTGAGTGTGGGTGTGGAAGATGCAGAAGATTTAATCGATGATTTAACGCAAGCCTTGCGATAAGAAACGATATAGTAAAACAAAAAAGCGGTTCAATGAGCCGCTTTTTTGTTTTGTTGAATAGTATTCTATAGTACTCTTAATCTCTAAAATCAATTATTCCATTATATTGTTCTTTCGATTTTAGGAAGCGTAAATAATATTTTCCTGGCTCATCTAATTTTTGAGCTTCTCCTAAATACAATCCTGTTATAGATTTTGAAAGAAGATTAGTTTTATTTACTTGATAATCACCAGAAGTCATATCAAGTACAACTTTTACTACCATACCAGAAGCCATATTATTAAGTACTGGTGCTGTTGTTCCGTCAATATATTTCATTTTAGGTATTTTATAAGACCCTTCCTTAAATGTCACTCCATGTACATTCATAATGAGTTCCAAATTTCCATCTTCATTGAAATATCTTACATAGTCATTCATGTCATTCACCAGATGATATCCTCTATCTCGTTTATCAATAGCGGTTACCCATTCAAAGTCTCCATCTTTGTTAATTTTAACGAAAATCATTCCATAACTAGCATTATAAAGGAGAACTCCAGAGTCATAAATATCCGCTGTACCATATAACATAAATAAAACTGATCCATCTTCCAAGATAGTAATATCATCAATATTGAAGGTTTTAAAATTATGAAATGAATTTGCATTTAGATTTTCAACATCCAGTCCATAGGCTCCTCTATCAAAATCTTTGGTGGTAAGATTGTAATTATAGACTCCAAGCACACATTTTTTATAATCCTCTTCAGAACTCGCTGATAGAATCGAAACGACTACCTTATCATTTACGCTATTAGTGCTAATTTTGGTAGAAAGTACACTCCCCTTATCAGACTCGATATCAAAATGTTCAGCCTCTCCGTCCTTAGAAAAATGGACTAATTGCATGGAACTTATTTGTTTATCACCAATTTCAGAAGCAATACCCAACACATCATTATTAGCTGTAATGGTAGGAGAAGTTAATGTGATAATATCACTCACGGTCTTCGCTTCTTGATCATAGGTATTAATGACATTCAATTCTTCATCCAAAACAATCAATTTGAAATAAGAAGCAGATGCACTTTTTGATTTAAAAACTGGTGAAATTTTCGAGCCTTCGCCTTTAGTATTAACACTACAATAAAGTAGGATATTACCCGATTTTTCATTTTGAACAATTTCTATACTCACATTTCTTTTGTTAATCGAAACACCACTCCCAGTAGAAGATGCGTTTAATGTAACACCTAATTCTCCCACCTTTTTTTGTGCTTTACTCGTTTTTAGGTTTTTATCAAAAGCTTGAATATAAATAGGTGCTTTTTCTAAAGAGTTATCGACTCTCGCTAATAACACTCCATCCGGCTTAAAAAGAAAATCTACCTCGTCTTTTGCTCCTATAGTACCATTCAAAAAATTCTCATTTACACATTTCGTTCCTTGGAAAACTTTATAAGAGTTTTTTCCCATATCCATTACTTCATTATTCCCGATAAACCCTACGTTTTTACCACCCAAAACTCCATAAGCAGAGATTTTTCCATATTTTTTAGCTACCACTTCATTGCTTACTGTTTGTGCTTTAATAGCAGGAGCAATAAATAGCAATCCTGCCAGAACAAATAAATTTATTTTTTTCATATTATTTATTATTTATTATTTAGTTATTATTAAAAATCGAAAGACAACCCTGATCGGAAGTATAAAATATTCATGAAATTTTCGAATTTAAGGCGTGTTTCTATATAGTATTTATTATAAATCGGTTCGTTTTCATTAAACGTATATAAACCACCTTGTACTAAAGATAATCCCACACACGTAGATAAACCAAGGTCCAGATTTAAATTTTTAGTCAACAAAATACGATAGGTATAACTAAACGTAAATCGTAGTGAAAGATAATTGTCATCTGGTCCTTCTACA
Organism: uncultured Flavobacteriales bacterium; assembly: GCA_964503665.1. Lineage (GTDB taxonomy): Bacteria > Bacteroidota > Bacteroidia > Flavobacteriales_D > Crocinitomicaceae > 40-80. Next base: position 2,712 of record CAZDAR010000081.1, on the reverse strand, counting down.
AATTTGGAAAGATCCGTAATGGGTGTATTGGCATCCATTCGGTAATTTTGTTTCGTGTTGAGTGAACTCATGCGCACACCAAAACCATATTGAAAAAGATGTTGACTGGGTGCTAATGCGGACTTTTTGAAGTGTCCAAAAAACACATTTATATCATACACATTAAAAATAGGGCTGGAAGAAAGAAAAGGAATTCCTTTTTTCTCATAGCTATCCGGATCAATATTATCGTTGTCCACAAACAGTTTTCTATTCACCGTTAGATGATGCTTTTGATAATTAAACTCCGCACCAATAATCTTATTACCACCAAAGAGTCTTCCATAAGATAAATTCAACATTAGATTCACTTTCTCATCTCCTCGAACACGCTTGTTGTTTTTATCATATCCTTGAAAATAGGTTCCTCCATCAAGAGCGTCGCCTCTATTATTGGACATTGGAATCAATCTTGGATTGATAGAGGCGCGAATTGCAAAACTGTTTTTTTGATTATAAAAATAAGAATGCTTCTGAGCAAAACTGTTAAAAGTAGATACGAGCATCAGTTGAAATACGATAATATATAGTGTAAATTTTGACATATCTAAACGATTAAAATTTTGAGAACATTTGATATACAAGACCACCCACCGACGCCTTGTTAATTCTATAATTGACATAGTAATCTTTTGATAAGTAGATTTCACCAGTCGTTATATCTATATATTGTGCCTTACCTTTCAAGCGATGTTTTAAGAAAGATTTAGAGGTTGCTTCTCCTAATATAAACACCATAAAAGAATGATCATGTTTAGATAGATAGGTGTTGAATTCTTCTTTATCAATAAAGGTGGCAGCAGAAATATTTACTTTCAAATTAACCAGAAAAAGATAATAATCCGTCAATAAACTAATTTCATTATAGCTCTCTGTTGTGAAATTTTCATTTAATTCAAAATTAAAGTTCAACAAGTTTTTCTTTTTAGTTTGCTTTCGAACTTCTGACTCGTAAATCTCATTAAATTTAATCGTTTGTTCGACATCATAAATTCCCTTTTTCGATGCCTGTAAATAAGGGGTCATCAAAATGATTTCTTTATTATTATACCGTTCTTTATCGGAAACAGCCGTTGTATTACTAGACGATTGATTATTTCTCATTTTTTTATTTTCATCGTTATAGATTTTGTTAAAGTCATCCGCTGACACTAAATCATATAATAAAAAGTAAGCGAAATTATCATCGATAAGTTCGGTGAGACTTTGAGATGAACTTTGTTTTATACGCATGCGTTTTATGCGATCATATTTAGTTTCATTTTCTAAGTTCAAAGTGTCAATTTGGGTAATCAACGTGTCTTTATTTTCTCGTAATTCTAACGCTTCATAATAACTAATTTCTTCTAATTTACTTAGTTTAAAATTCTTAATATGCGCCATATTTTTGATGGTTGCTTCTCGCACTTCTTTTATAACCGAAATATTTGGAAACGCACGATAAATATCTTCCACTTCTCGCATAGCTAATAAAGCTAATTCTTGTTTGTTTAGCTTTTTAAAGAAGCCATATAACATAGAGATATTTCCTTCCACCTTACTCGAGTTAGAAGTCAATGAACTGGTACTTCCCGTAGTAGACAATTGGGCTATATACGACCAAATAATAGCGCGAGTAGTTTCTAAATATTCATTTTTTGGAAACTTTTTTTCAAGAATATAAATACCATACAACGCTTCAATATATTCTCCCAATACTACATTTTCACGAACAGTTTCAAAACGGGCCATATTTTGAACATTCTTAAATTCAATCTCGTCAAAAAAGCGAATGTTCTCTTGCCAATTTTTATATTCCTTCAACTCGACCAAGATTGCTTCTTTCCGTTTACGGATATTAGGGTGAGTACTCTTGGTGTCATCGTAATCTTCAAAAGCTTTAATAGGATTTGATTTTTCAGGAAAATAAGATTGTGGAATGTACACTGCGTCATTTGCGAAAAAATCATTGCCAATTGGAATTTCATCAAATGGTAAATAAGAATACATCAACACATCAAAAACGGTGTTTATTTCAGAAACCGCATAACCTGCTTCATTGTATAATTCAAGCGCTCTCGCGTCAGCATCAAACTCATGATCTTTTGAAAGCATCACTAAATCACTATAGGAATCCGCTGCCTCCACTTCCGTTGGTTTCGATTTTTTCTTTTGGTGTTCTTCTTTGTAGGCGTATTGTAAATGTTTTTCTTGATAATGGGCTATCTCATGACACATCACATATGCTAATTGTGCCTCATTTTCAATTTGCGCCAATAAACCCGTCGTGATGAAAATAATACCAGGCTCCGTACAAAGAGCATTGGTCATATTGTTTTTCAAGACAAAAAACTGTATTTTATCTCGTAAATTTGCGTCATTTTTAATAAGATTATCTCCCACTTTATTGACAAAAGCAGTCATCGGATCACCATACAGTACATATCCTGATTTTAAGATTTTATTGATATGATAAGCGGTTAATCGTGCATAATTTTCCTTATTTTTTTCATCTAGGGCTGTTATTTCCAGCAATGCTTTTTGGACCGTTTCTTCAAAGCTTAATTTAAAAACAGCAGGAGGTTCACCAGAGGCTCTTGTAGTCTTAAAATTACTTAACGTTTGCACTTGAGAAAAGGCAAGTGTAGAAAACGAAAATGCCATTATCAAGAGCAACGTTTTTTTCAAAGTAAA
>CAZDAR010000080.1:0-9696 GCA_964503665.1 uncultured Flavobacteriales bacterium | reverse complement strand
GGTAAACTCTCCAGTATGATGGATGCCTTTAGTGCTACTTTAGTAGGGGTTTATAACGTCCTGCAACCGATGCTGATACCAGCCGTCGACTTTCTTACAAAAGCAATTGAAGGCATCGTTCCAACATTTCAATGGTTGAGTGATTTATGGGCGCAAGGTAATCCGATATTGGTAGGTTTGGCAATAGCCGTTGGGGCGGTTACAACAGCCATCATTGCATATAATACGTATGCCTATTTAGCGGCATTGCGAGTTTCTTGGCTTAATAGGGAAACTAAACTTCAACTATTTTGGGATAAATTAGTAAAAATAAGTACAGTAGCTAAAACAGGAGCAATGGCAGCGTTCTACGCAATAGGCGTTGTTGTTACAACCATGTTGAGTCGTCAAAAAATGGCAACTATAGCGAGTAATGTATGGAACTGGCTTGTTACAGCATCAACTGCTGCATGGACAGGTGCACAATGGTTGCTTAACGCTGCCTTAACGGCTAACCCTATTGGTATAATCATTGTCGCCATAGGCGCATTGATTGCCTTAGTTGCATTAGCAATTAACAAATACGACAGCTGGGGAGCAACCTTACTTATGTTAATGGGACCTCTTGGAATGATCGTTAACGCCGTGATGACTTTCAAACGCAACTGGGAGTCCGTTACCAAAGCATTTAAAGAGGGTGGTATACTTGGTGGATTAAAACGTATAGGTGTTGTCTTACTGGATGTCATTCTTTATCCTGTGCAACAACTTTTAAACCTCTTATCCAAAATACCAGGGTTAAGCAAATTAGCTTCTAAAGGTTCTGAAAGTATTGCGGGTATGCGTAAAAAATTAGGATTGGCAGACCCACAAGCTGAGACGAAAAAGAAAGTGCAAACAGGTGCTTCAGCAAACGCCAAAGCAAATGAAAAAACAGGTAAATTAAAAGAAGTAAAAGGAAAAAAAGAAGATAACTCTGTTTATGATGATCTATTTAAAGATGATAAAAAACAGCAAGGGAAAAATACAAGTCATTCAAAAGGAGCTAGCACTCGAGACCAGGTATCTAAAGTAACAGGTGCAGGACAACAGGTAAAAAATATAACGGTAAATATCGATTCCTTTGTGAAAGGCGGTATTAACACCGCGAATACAACAATGCAGAAAATGGATGCCAAAGAAATGGAGAGTTGGTTTAACGAGATGTTGTTGCGAACGATACGCAATTTGGAACTAGCACAATAAAGTAACACTAAAAATAAAATAAAGATGAACAAACAGGTACAACACACAGGAATTAGAAAGTGGTTTGGCGATGACTGGATCAAAATTCAAAATGAATTATTCAAAGCCATTGAAACAGGATTATTGAAGGGCGGTACAGGGATTGTAAGCGGTGTCGAAAGAACAGGCACTACAGGCGCATATACCTTCAGTGACGGCGTTGTGATGATAGACGGCAATCTACACACCTTTGCAGAACACACATCACCCAACGCTACTATTTATATTGTTCCAGCGACATCAAGTATTAACAGAGATTACCTGCAAGGTGGATCACAAGAAATAGCGATTGATTATGATACGACGGTTGTTTACAGTCCGCCTTCATCAGGGACATATATAAAAGCGGACAGTTCGACAAAGAATAGATATTTCATTCTTAAAACGGATGCAAACAACAAGTTTGAAGCTGGTTTTGAAGATGTTGTTAATGTTTTTGTTGCTGATAAATTTAAGTTACGAGAACCTGATGCAGGTTGGGTTGCTATTCCGGGTGCAAGTTATGCAAACCCACATCCTTTGGGTATGCCCAAATATTATGTTGATAATTCAGGATATTACCATTTCAAAGGGTATTGGAATTGTGACGAGGCCGTTTTTCCTACTTTACCTGATGATAGCTTTCCACTATGGACTTTAAACATACCAATCAACGGTACAAGTCCTTATGGTATATCCGTGAAATGTGTGAATGCTGACGGTACTATAACTGAAAGGTATATTTTTTCAACCAAAAAAGTAACTCACAAGAATGAATTGAAATTCGGTTTTGATTTAGCACAAATCCAACCGATAAAGTTCTTTTGATAGAAAAAGAAAGAGCGGTATTACCGCCCTTTTATTCAAAAAAACAAAAAAAGACATACGATATACTGGTATGTCTTTTTTATATCAAAAAGGCTAACACTCGCTAAAAGCCATCTTAAAAAAGGACGGCGTTTAGCGTGGCGTTGTGCTTCATTAAAACGAAAGCACAACATGCAATATAAAACATGCTTAGTGCTGTGCTTCGTTTCAAGGTCTGTGCTATACTCAAAGAATTTAAAAATAAAAACTAAGCGTATCTTTTTGCAGGTTGTCTTTCCTGTTCTTCAATAGCTTCTTTAAAGTAAAGTATAGCCGTTTCTAAGTTTGTAATTCCAATAGAAAGTAATCGCTTTGTGTCTTTCCATTGCTCAACCTCAATTCTGTTTCTAATAGCTTGGTGTTGTGCCATTTTCACCTTTAGTTCTTTAAGATGTTCTTTCAATAATTTTAAATCTTCCATTGTTTTTATTTTTAAATTAATACTCGTATTTAGTTCAGTGCTAAATTCCGCACGTTTCATATTGCTGCCGTTATGCCCCATTGCTACAATAGAAGTCATCCAATTTCGCTACATTATGGTAACTACATTCACCCTCCCCACGCTCAATCCTGCTTATTGTGGCGGCACTCACTTTAGTTATTTTGGCTACTTGCCTAAGTGTTAGTCCTATTTTATCCCTACGCTCTTTAAAAGTGTGCAACGAGGGCACAACACTGCGTAATACAGCATTATTTTTTACTACCGCTTCCTGTTCACATTCATTCCATACTTTCAATAAAGCCTGTTGTACACTTATACTGTCTGGATAAGCTGTCTCTTTATGTATTTCCTCAATTCTTTTTATATTCATTGTATTTAATTTAGTGTTTCAATTCCGTAAAAAATAACGACTGCATACACTGAACGTTAGCCTTTTGTCGAATCCTGGAGCATCAACAGATATTCAGGCACCTGTAGTAAATCAAGTTCTCTATAATATTTCATTAACTTATTGAAATCAACAGGTTGTAATTTTTCAAGTTCGTCCTCCCAATTTAGGTGATGTTTTTCACGCAAAATTCTTTTGGCGTTGATACCTAAATATTCGTTGTAGCTTCGTTTGCTAATTAGAAATGTAGGGTAAATCATTCTCCGATGAATGTATTCTCGCGAGAATCCACGCTCAGTGAAAAATACATCTATTTGCTGAATTCGTGCAATTCTAAGTAGTTGGTTTTTGGTCATTTCTTTAATGTCTTTTCAATTTCTAATGCTGTTTTTGCGATATTTAATTCATTTTTTAGTCGTTCACGATATCCTTCAGCAGTTTCTCTTGGCTGATTAAATTTCGTAGCTAAATGTCTGTTGTAGTTTTCAGTTGCCACAGCATTTGATATTTGGTCGAACGATTCCATTATGGCTTTCAAAACCTTGTTAACGGTTAATTTTCCATAGATGTCGGCTGTTTTTAAGTTTTTAAACGTCCAATAAATGCTCTCTAAAGAATGATTTTTCAATAACCCAGATGTAGCTTCAACTGCTATTTCTTCAATGTTAGAAGTTGTTAATTCGCCAGAAAAAGCTTCATTTAAGTCAGCCACGAGAACGCAAACGCATTTCTCAATTTTTTCGTTGCCATGACGACGTGCAAGTTCTCCTATGGAAGGATAACTTTCTTTAACGATGTTAGTTAACGTTAAAGAACTGAAGCTACGTATCAATTCCAACTTAGAGGTTTTGGCGGTAATCATCTGAAACATTCCTTGCTTTTCGTTCTGCTTCTTGGGTAGATTTTCCATATTTCAACGTTTTTAAAATGATATTTAGATTGCGTTTAATTTGCGTTAACTCTGTTTGGCTGACGTACCATTTATCTTGCTTGTCCCAACTTTGTAAAATTATGTCCCACATTTTGATTGCGTCAGCTTCAGTACCGCTTAATTTAATCAGTGCATTTTTGATCCATTTCACAGCCTGTGCATCTTGAGGTTTTATTAGAGGCTGTATGCCTATTCTTTCGAAATACCAGGCATCATATTTTTCAATGAAAACAGCGTGTGTAGTCTTATCTTTTTCAACCTTTTCCCAAAAAACACCACGCCCAGAATATTGAAGGGCCATGGCTGTTAATTCCATTTCATTTTGAGGACACAATACCATTAAACGCTTGTGTTTGACATCAGGCAAAAAGCCATAGATACGTTCTAAACTTGAAAAGCTTCCGTTCTTATATTTCAAACGAAAGCGATTGGTTTTGCCTTCACTTTCAATATTCAATATGTATTCATTTGTCGCCATCTACTAACTTAAAAAGGTTTTTATTTACTTCGTCTTCATACATTGTAATCTCGTGCCTCAAGGCTTCCAAACTGATTTTATCACAGTCAGGCAAACAGCGAATAACACACAACCTACCATCAACATAAGTCAGTTCAATTGAGCCACAAACAGATATATATTTCGTCATCATATCGCTGTCAAAAATTTGTTGTACATTTCTTCTGCTTGTGTCACTAATTCCGTTAGTTCCTTGTAGGAATAGGCATTGAATGTGCGATGTGAGCTTCCGTATTTTGTAGCCCATGCTTTGATTCTCGCCATGTCCGCTTTGCCTTGTGGCGTTTTGTAGCCCATTTTGCACAAAATGGCAATAATTTTCTTGCGCATTTGGTCGCATTTTTTAGCTCTATCACCGACGGTTTCGTTGGGATTGGCAAATGTTGCATTCATCCAACGCAATAATTCACGGTACTCAAATGGGGAGAGTTCGGTCAATCCCGATTTTTTCGATTTTGTAAACGTTTTTACAACTTCAGTTCGAGATAAATCAAAGCCTTGTTGTTGTAATTTATTTTCAATGGCAAAATATGCGGCAAAATTTGACATAATTATTTTGTGTTTAAATCTTGGATTACTTCAATTAATGCTTTTATCAATATCTTTTCATTTTGACTGGTGCTTGGAACATAATCATTGGCTTCTTCCACAAGGATTTGAACATCGCTAAGCTTTAATTCTGCTTCGACACCCGGAACAAGCTGTTTAAATTTCTCAAATATTAACTCTGCTGTTTTCATTTTACTTTATTTAAAAATTAGACCTGTTCCGGGAATCGAACCCGGAAGAACTCCAAGACAGGTTATTGTTTTAAGCGGTGGATAGTTTTTACTTCCACTTTGTAGCCGTCATTTATTAGCTTGACAGCGTGCTTGCGTGAATAGCCTTTGATGGTGCTTTCAAAGGTTCGGATGGCTTTGCCGTTATAAGTGAGTACGCATTGTGCCTTGTAGATATAATGCGTTCTACCTAAGAATTTAGGGGCTTTGGTGATAAGTTCAGGTACTTGTTCCTGCTTTTTCTTTCGTTTAAAAATGTTTAATAGTATCATATTGCTGTAAAATTTATTTCTATTTTTTGCCATTTACCTGTTTCCTGATCGCATACTTGAAATTCATAGCTGTATCCCTTTAATTGCACATTATAAGATTCTTGTATTAAGGTTAAGCCTTCCACCCAGCGTGCGTCGTCGTACTTAGCTTTGTGTTGCAATAGATGCATCACTTTAGAATATTCCAACTCACCTTTTTCGTTGCGTTGTATAAACGTAATTAAGATATCAAAGAGTTTTTGATCTCTTTTCTTTACGGTGTCACGTAAGAAGTCGCTGATGAGTTCAATGGCTTTTGTGGAACGTTCATCCCAGTTAGGTTGCGTGCTTCTCAATCGTTTTGCACGGTACAAGCCGTCCGAAGAGGTGATGGAAAAGCCTCCTTTGGAATTGCTACGTATTTCACCATATTCGTTAAGCCGTTTTTGATGCTCATCAAACGCCGTGTGCAATTCATTTTTGAATTTAACGAGCATTCCGTTGAGTTCAGTTGCTTGTGCAATTACACGCTTGATAAAATAATCGCGGTTTTTCTCGTAGGTTGTTTTCGCTAATTGACGCGCTTCTTTTTCTTCCTTTTCTTTTTCGGCCAAAACAGCTTTCAACTCATCTATTGAAAGATCTTGCGGATTAATTTTTGTTGTTTCCATTTTACTTTTTTTATTCTGTTTTTATTTAGTTATTATCATGTCTTGGAAGTACTTTAAATATTGATGCTGAAAGCTACTTTCAAGGCGCGCCATTATTTCAGGACGTTTGATGTCGTTCTTGTATAGATTCATAGTGATGCTCATTCTATGCTCGTTAATAAAAGCCATTAAACCATCCTCCCAGATGTTGTATTCGATTCTCCACCATTTCCAAAAAGTAGCCGATTGGGAATAGAGCAGATAGTACCGTTCGTATTCGCTGTTTCGTGGAAATAACGCTTCTAAAAAGGTGATTCCCTGCTCAAACTGGAGGTTGTTGTAATCAAAGATACTCAACCCGAGTGCCGTCTCGAAGGACTGACGATTGGATGTGAATTTCTCTCGTTGCTTCGTAACTATTGTTTTTGATTCTTTCATGTTTTCTATGTATTAAATTGGTGATATACTGATAGATTAATAAAATAACGCCCATCATGCGACTTGTTTTAGTTGTTCACGTTGGATAACACGTTTTAATCGTCGTAAATCGGCACAAATCAACTCACGCTTGCCGTTTTCCAATGTCTTGTACTGTGTACCGATTTCTTTCCAAATCCATTCGATGGTTTCGCTATCATTGATGCCGTTGGATTGACAAATAGCGGTTACATCTCGTTTATTAGCTCCGATTAGAGCAATATGCGAACGACCGAAACGTGATTCGATTTCGTCATAACCTTTTTTGGCATATTTCACGCCTTGACCGATTTCTTTGGTCAGGTTGAGCGTTCCTGCGATGACAAATGCACATTTATCTTCTAATGCGTTGAACAGATAAATTAAATTACGCAATGCTGATGGCTTTAATTTGTCAGATTCATCAATGCAAATGATTGGTTTTACAAGAGATCGTTCACTTAAATTGGCGATGATGCGTTCTAGCATTTGATCAGCGGTATTATATCCTTTCGGTTCTGCCATTCCGAGCATGGTTATCATTTTTTGTAAGAACACTCTTGCCGACCATTCACGTGCTTGGATGTAAAACGCTCCCTGTTCGGCATTGTCAGAACAGAAGTTGGATAATCCTGTTGTTTTGCCAGTGCCAGCTTCATTGGCAATAATCATAAACATACTCTTCTCTTTTGCCGATGACAAAATATGGTTGATGTACATATAATCCCGAGTTGTTTTGGCAATTGTCCAGGTATCAGGACGATAGTTCAACGCTCCACCAACACGCAACCACATTTCATCGGTAATATCCTCCCACTTTTCATTTCTGATAAGTGAAATAGTAGCTTCCGATACTTTGCATTTTTGAGCTACTCGGGAGAAAGAACCCAAACGCTGTTTTTCTGTTTGGATTAATTGTTTGATTTTTGTTTTTTGTTGTTTTTCCATTACTTTTGTATTGTTTGTTTAACATTTGTCTGTGAGTCGGTATCTTTGCCGGCTTCACGGACGGATTATCTTCTTACATGGCTTTATAGAGCCTACTTTTAATAAATTCATCCATATCTTCTTCCTCTTCTTCCTCTGTCATTGGTTTTGACATTGGTTGTTTATTCGTTAATGTTTCGATGCGTTGTTCGGTAGCATGCTCCTGTTGCTTTTTTCCGTTTTTATTCACCGAAACCTCTAGCATATAACTTAAAGGAGTTTCAAATTCATCATCTGCTACTTGTTGCGTTAATTGTTCGGCTGATGTGTTGAAATGGTGCTTTCTTTCAAAATGTTCGTTTAGATTTTCAAAAGATGATTTGGTCATTTCAGCAAAAGACTTATGTGCTAATTTTGCACGTTGCAGTTGCATGATATAATCGCCATTTAGACTATATAAATGTGCTTCTTCAGCGGTAAATGCAACTATTACTTCCATATCTTGCGTTGTACAATGTGGTGCGATGGTTTGCAATGCTATTCCGAAGTCATCGAATTGGTATTTTTGCTCTATTTTATCCGATTTTACGCTAATTAATCCTCTTGATTCCGCTATACTTACCTTGGTGTGATTGGCAAAGGCAAAGAATCTATTTTCGGCTGTTAAATCTTCCAGTTCTGGATGTTGATTTTCGGCATATAGTTCTGTTCTTGACTTCTTGGTGTGTAGGTCTCTTTCGTCATTCCAGCGTTGTTGTAATAAGTAGATTTGCTCAATGGCTTCTTCTTTGGTATTTAAGATGTCATTGCCGGCATAATCCGGATTGGTTGTGTTATCATTACTCTTAGAGAATGAAGAGTTAAACCCAAGCATTAACCAGTTATCAAAATCACGGGATAATTCGGATACTCTTCTCACTAAATTTTCAGCTGGGTTCGCTTGTTTGTTCCCTAACGAGATTCGGCGGTGTTTTACAAATAATTTAGAAAGCCTTAAAGACATTTCTTTGCTGTTGAATGCTCCACCGTTATCGGTAACGAGTTCGAATGCCGTCTTGTTAAGTGATAAAATGGCGTTTTTAAAACCTTGCAAAGTAACCTCTTTACCTTCACCACTGTCAGATACTGAAAACCCGAGCCAGTAACCTGAGAATGTATCCATAATTCTCAGGACGTACAAGGAATTAACCTTGCGTTGTTTTTTGCCTTTTTTGTCAATATATTCGTGCCAATAGCCTAATTTACTACCCGAGTAGTCAGCTGACCATTGCGAACCGCTGTATTTGAGTTTTTCGGCAGGAATATACACGCCATACTTATCATTAAATGCCACTTTGCCGTCTCGTTCGATGGCAAGGAACATTCGTTTTTCGTTGATGTATCTTTTCATCGTTGATAAACCCACAGGTTGGATGCCCATTGCTTCGATTTCAGCCTTGTAATTGTCATATACTTGGCGTTTGTTCATCTTATTTCCTTTGCCCGGATTAATCCAGTATTTAAAGGCTATTTTGGCATGTAAATCAATATCCGCTACTTCACCTGTGTTGTAATTGATGAGTTTATTTTCGTCTTTGTTCCAAACACGGCTGTTTTGGTTGCCTAAATAACCTGGTATCAACCACGTTTTAAGTTCTTCCTTATCGGCAGGCATTTGTTTCATCTTATTGTAGATGGAACGAGCGTTTTTGAACTTAAATAAAGGGCAAATTTCCCTGCCGATGTCTAAAATATAATCCAAAAAATCCATTTTAGAAACGTTGTACTTTTCGTAAGGAAATTGTTCTATTTGTAGTAGAATATTGCCGTATTGGTCAATGTCTTTGGCTCTTTCACGATTAATGCGTAAACCAGACTTGTATTCGTACCAATCTGCGTTGCATAACTCCATGGAGTAATAGCAAACGTTTTTGAAATCTTCACGCAAGCGAATAACGTTGCTATCATAGACTACCTCGCATACTTTTTCAAAGAAATCCTCGTTGCCAAGGAGTTGTTGGCGTGGAATGGATGAAATAAGGATGTAGAATTTACCATTATATTTCGTAGATGTGTATGTAGTTGGTCTATCTGGCTTTAATTCTCTTTCAATATACGAATAGGAAACCCCCAACATCTCGACACAGTAAGGCATGTATGCCCAGTACTGGTTTCGGTATTTTATTATGTTGGGAGTGTTGTTCATTTATGTTATTATCCTTTTAAAAAATCCCATCGGTGCATCTCCGGGATTTGTCTTCCTTCTT
>CAZDAR010000079.1:0-9859 GCA_964503665.1 uncultured Flavobacteriales bacterium | reverse complement strand
AAACGGTGAAGCGTAGGAGCACGGTTAAGTAATACAGGGTGTCCTTTCATGATATTTTCAAGGATATCCCAAACTACTGGCTCTTTTCTATCAACTATTTTCTTTGCCGATTTAACTGTTTTCACAATACCACGTTCAATCATCTTACGGATGATAAACGGTTTATAAAGTTCAGCAGCCATATCTTTTGGCAAACCACATTCGTGAAGTTTCAAATTAGGTCCAACGACAATTACAGAACGAGCTGAATAGTCAACACGTTTTCCTAATAAGTTTTGACGGAAACGACCTTGCTTACCTTTTAATGAATCAGATAATGATTTCAAAGGTCTGTTTGATTCCGTTTTAACCGCTGAAGATTTTCTTGAGTTATCAAACAATGAATCAACCGCTTCCTGAAGCATACGTTTTTCGTTACGTAAAATTACTTCTGGTGCTTTGATTTCGATTAATCGTTTCAAACGGTTGTTACGGATAATAACTCGTCTGTATAAATCATTTAAATCAGAAGTTGCGAAACGTCCTCCATCTAATGGAACTAAAGGTCTTAATTCTGGTGGGATTACCGGAACAACCTTTACAATCATCCATTCAGGATTATTTCCTAAACGATGTTTAGACTCACGCATAGCTTCAACAACTTGAAGTCTCTTAAGAGCTTCGTTTTTACGTTGAACAGAAGTTTCGTTATTCGCTTTATCTCTTAAGTCATAAGACAGTGTGTCTAAATCTAATCGTTTAAGCAAATCATGAAGAGCCTCAGCTCCCATTTTTGCGATAAATTTATTTGGATCAGTATCTTCTAAGTATTGATTCTCTTTTGGTAACGTCTCTAAGATATCTAAGTACTCTTCTTCTGTTAGGAAATCTAAATATGAAACAGGAGCATCCTCTTTCATATTTGTCGCAATTCCTACCTGAATAACCACATATCTTTCGTAATAGATAATTTGGTCTAATTTTTTAGTCGGTAAACCTAACATATAACCAATCTTGTTAGGTAGCGATCTAAAGTACCAAATATGTGTTACAGGAACTACTAATGAAATGTGTCCCATTCTTTCACGACGTACCTTTTTCTCAGTTACTTCAACGCCACAACGGTCACAAACAATTCCTTTGTAACGTATACGTTTATATTTACCACAATGGCATTCATAATCTTTAACAGGCCCAAAAATACGCTCACAAAACAAACCATCACGTTCTGGTTTATATGTTCGGTAATTAATTGTTTCTGGTTTTAATACCTCGCCGCTTGACTGTTCAAGAATTGTTTCTGGAGAAGCTAATGAAATAATTATTTTTTCAAAGCTGCTCTTCCCTTTTGGTGTTTCTCTTTTAAAAGCCATTCTATTTCCCTTGTTATAATTCTAAAAATATTATTCTAAAGTCACATTTAAGCAAAGCCCCTTTAATTCATGTAACAATACATTAAAGGATTCAGGAATTCCAGATTCTGGAATATTTTCACCCTTCACAATTGCTTCGTAAGCTTTAGCTCTACCGATAACATCATCGGATTTAATAGTCAAGATTTCACGTAGAATATTAGCTGCTCCATAAGCTTCTAATGCCCAAACCTCCATCTCACCAAAACGCTGACCTCCGAACTGTGCTTTACCTCCTAAAGGTTGTTGAGTAATCAATGAGTATGGTCCGATTGAACGTGCGTGCATCTTGTCATCTACCATGTGAGATAATTTCAGCATGTAAATCACACCAACTGTTGCCGGTTGATCGAAACGATCTCCAGTACCACCATCGTATAAATAAGTCTTTCCTGTTCTTGGAACTCCTGCTTTATCCGTGTATTCATTGATTTCTTCCATTGTAGCACCATCAAAAATCGGAGTTGAAAACTTAATTCCTAATTTCTGACCTGCCCAACCAAGGACTGTTTCATAAATCTGACCCAAGTTCATACGTGAAGGTACCCCCAATGGGTTCAACACGATATCAACTGGAGTTCCATCTTCTAAGAATGGCATATCTTCTGCACGAACGATATTAGCAACAATACCTTTATTTCCGTGTCTACCAGCCATCTTGTCTCCCACTTTCAACTTACGCTTTTTAGCCACATAAACTTTAGCTAATTTCATAATTCCGGATGGTAATTCATCACCTACAGAAATATGGAATTTCTTACGTTTATATGCTCCTAGTAAATCGTTTGCTTTAATGTTAAAGTTATGAATAACACGACTCACTAAAGTATTAACTGTAGCGTCTTCCGTCCAATCTAATGGATTAATGACGTTATAGTCAATTGTAAAAAGTGCTTTTGGAGAAAACTTAGCTCCTTTCTTAATAATTTCTTCTTTGTAATTATTAAAAATACCAGCCGATTTTTGATCTTCTAAAATATGTGTTAGTTTTTGAATCAAAACATCTTTCAACGTTGACAAATCCTTTTCGTATTCAGCGTCAAGTGCTTCTAAAACTGGTTTGTCTTGTGCTTTAGTTTTTCTATCTTTCACTGATCTAGAGAAAAGCTTTTTCTCAACAACAACACCTCTTAGAGATGGTCCTGCTTTAAGTGAAGCATCTTTTACGTCTCCTGCTTTATCTCCAAAGATAGCTCTCAACAATTTCTCTTCTGGTGAAGGATCTGTTTCTCCTTTTGGCGTAATTTTTCCAATAAGGATATCACCTTCTTTAATTTCAGCTCCAATACGAATCATTCCGTTTTCGTCAAGGTCTTTTGTTGCCTCCTCGCTAACATTAGGAATATCTGAAGTTAATTCTTCCATTCCACGACGCGTATCACGCACTTCAATAGAATATTCATCAATATGGATAGATGTAAAGATATCATCTCTAACCACTCTTTCAGAAATCACAATAGCATCCTCAAAGTTATATCCTTGCCAAGGCATGAAAGCAACTTTTAAATTTTGACCTAATGCTAGCTCTCCATTTTCTGTTGCGTAACCTTCACAAAGTACTTGTGCTTTAGTTACCTTGTCACCTTTCTTAACAATCGGCTTCAAGTTAATCACCATTCCTTGATTCGTTCTCTGATATTTTGTCAAATTATAGGTCTTCAACTCATCTTCAAAGCTAACTAGCTTATCACTTTCTGTCCAATCATAGCGAATTTTAATTTCGTTCGCATCTACATATTCAACAACTCCGTTACCTTCCGCATTAATTAAAACACGTGAATCTCTAGCAATTAAACGTTCAATTCCAGTTCCAACTATCGGAGCGTGTGGCTTCAACAATGGTACCGCTTGACGTTGCATATTAGATCCCATCAATGCACGGTTAGCGTCATTATGTTCTAAGAAAGGAATTAAAGATGCGGCAATCGAAGCAATTTGGTTCGTTCCTACATCCATCAAATTAATTTCCTCTGGTGGAACAACTGGGAAGTCACCTTCCAAACGAGCTTTAACGACAGCTTCTGAAAACTTACCTTTATCATCAAGAGGTGTATTGGATTGAGCAATCATCTTGTCATCCTCTTCCTCTGCTGTTAAATAAATTGGTTCATCTTGTAAATTAACGCGTCCGTTTGTAACTTGTCTATAAGGCGTTTCGATGAAACCTAACTTATTCACTTTCGCAAACACACATAAAGAAGAAATCAAACCAATGTTCGGTCCTTCTGGAGTTTCGATTGTACATAAACGACCGTAGTGCGTATAATGAACGTCACGTACCTCAAATCCTGCTCTTTCTCTAGATAAACCACCTGGTCCTAATGCAGACAATCTACGCTTGTGCGTTACCTCTGCAAGAGGATTCGTTTGGTCCATAAACTGAGACAACTGATTCACACCGAAGAAAGAGTTAATAACTGAAGACAAAGTCTTCGCGTTAATTAAGTCAATAGGAGTAAATACTTCGTTATCACGAACATTCATTCTTTCACGTATGGTTCTAGCCATTCTAGCTAAACCAACACCGAATTGAGAATATAATTGTTCACCTACAGTTCTAACACGTCTATTGGATAAGTGGTCGATATCGTCCACATCCGCCTTAGAGTTGATTAGTTCAATTAGATACTGAACGATTTTAATAATGTCAGTTTTAGTCAACACTCTAGAATCTTCAGTATCCTCTAAGTTAAGTTTTTTATTAATTCTAAAACGACCTACTTCACCTAAATCATATCGAGCATCAGAGAAGAATAATCTTTCGAATACACTTTTTGCAGTCTCGTAATCAGGCGGTTCAGCATTTCTTAATTGTCTGTAAATATGTTCAATTGCTTCTTTACCGGAGTTAGAAGTATCTTTTTGTAGTGTATTAAAAATAATTGAAAAATCATTTGATGTAAAATCTTCTTTGTGAAGAATGATTGTTTTTACACCTGCATCAAGTATCAAATCAATATGTTCTTCTTCCAAAAGACTTTCTCTATCAAGCAATACCTCATTACGTTCAATAGAAACAACTTCTCCTGTATCTTCATCAACGAAATCTTCCACCCAACTTTTTAAAACACGAGCAGCAAGCGTACGTCCTACTAATTTTTTCAAATTAGCTTTAGTCGCTTTCTCTTCGTCTGCTAAGCCGAAAATTTCTAATATATCTTGATCTGTTTCGTATCCGATAGCACGGAATAACGTGGTAACAGGTAATTTTTTCTTTCTGTCAATATAAGCATACATAACATTATTAATGTCTGTAGCAAACTCCATCCAAGATCCTTTAAAAGGAATAATTCTTGCGGAGTATAATTTAGTTCCATTAGCGTGTCTGGTTTGTCCAAAGAACACACCTGGAGATCTGTGTAATTGAGATACGATAACTCTTTCGGCACCATTGATAACAAAAGATCCTTTAGGAGTCATGTAAGGTATTGTACCCAAATAAACGTCTTGAACGATTGTTTCAAAATCTTCATGTTCAGGATCTGTACAATAAAGTTT
The DNA here is from genome assembly GCA_964503665.1 of uncultured Flavobacteriales bacterium. Taxonomy (GTDB): domain Bacteria; phylum Bacteroidota; class Bacteroidia; order Flavobacteriales_D; family Crocinitomicaceae; genus 40-80. The sequence continues at coordinate 4,970 of CAZDAR010000079.1, read as the reverse complement.
AAGCTTTGCTTTTAATGGCACACAGTAAGTCAAACCTCTTTCAATACATTCTTCAATAGTATATCTTGGAGGGTCAATAAAATAGTCTTGAAATTCCAAAACGAACTGATTACGAGAGTCAGTTATTGGGAAGTTTTCAGAAAATACCTTATATAGGCCTTCACGATTTCTATTTTCAGGAGTTGTTTCTAATTGGAAAAACTCTTGAAAAGATTGTAATTGAATATCTAAAAAGTCAGGATATTCAAATATTTTTTTGCTTACTGCAAAATTTATTCTCTCGTTTGTTTTGCTATTTGTTGCCAAGGCTAAAAGATTTTAAATAAAACAAATACTAATTTTTAGCATTATATAGTATTAAATAGGAATAGGCATCCCGAAAATCGGGACGCCTAGTATCCAATGGATATATTGAAATTACTTAATTTCAACTTGAGCTCCAGCTTCTTCTAAAGACTTCTTAAGTGCTTCAGCTTCATCTTTGGAAACTCCTTCTTTTAATACTGCAGGTGCACCATCAACTAAATCTTTCGCTTCTTTCAATCCTAAACTTAATAAGTTTTTGATTTCTTTAACTACGTTTAATTTAGAATCACCACCACTCTTTAAAGTAACTGTGAATTCAGTTTGCTCAGCAGAAACTTCACTGTCTCCAGCTCCACCACCAGCAACCATAACTGCAGCAGCTGCAGCTGGTTCGATACCGTATTCATCTTTCAAAATTGTTGCTAACTCGTTTACATCTTTAACAGTCAAGTTAACTAATGTTTCTGCGATTTGTTTTAAATCAGCCATTTTTTCTTTAATTTAAATAGTTAATATTTTTATTCTTATTTTTCTCTTATGCTCTTTCTTCGAGCGTTTGTAAAATTCCAGCGATCTTTCCACCTTGACCTTTAAGTGCAGAAATAACATTCTTAGCAGGAGATTGTAGCAATCCAATAATTTCTCCAAGCAATTCTTCTTTCGATTTCATTGCTACAAGAGTGTCTAATTGGTTATCTCCGATAAAGATTGCTTCTTCAATATAAGCTGCTTTTAAAATAGGTCTTTCGCTTTTCTTACGGAATTCTTTGATGATTTTAGCAGGTATATTACCTACTTCAGCATACATAATAGAAGTTTGTCCACTTAACACGTTATTCAGTTCTGAATAATCTTTACCTTCTACTTTTTCAAAAGCTTTAGATAAAAGAGTATTCTTAATAGAACGAAATTTTACGTTTGAATTAAAACAACTTCTTCTTAGTTTATTAATAGTTTCAACTGTTAATTCTGAAGTATCAGTCAAATAAAAGATATTTGATTGTGCTAATTCTTGAGCTAAATCATCAATGTACTGTGCTTTCTGTTCTCTAGTCATATTTTCAAGTTTTTAAGCTGTAACTGATTTAGCATCAATGTTAATACTAGGACTCATTGTTGAACTAAGATAAACACTCTTAATATAAGTACCTTTAGCAGCTGACGGCTTTAATTTGACTAAAGCTAGGATTAATTCCAAAGCATTTTCTTTAATCATCTTACCATCAAAACTAACTTTACCAACAGAAGAGTGAATATTACCGTGTTTGTCAACTTTGAAGTCAATTTTACCTGCCTTAACCTCAGTAACAGCCTTTCCTACTTCCATAGTTACGGTTCCTGTTTTAGGGTTTGGCATTAAGTTTCTAGGTCCTAAAATACGACCTAAAGCACCTACTTTACCCATTACTGACGGCATAGTAATAATGACATCTACATCTGTCCATCCACCTTTAATTTTGTCTATGTATTCATCAAGTCCAACATAATCTGCACCTGCTTCAACAGCCTCCGCCTCTTTCTCTGGTGTACAAAGTACTAAGACTTTTACGTCTTTACCAGTTCCATGAGGTAGAGCGACCGTACCACGAACCATTTGATTCGATTTACGTGGATCAATTCCTAAACGAACGCTAATATCAACAGAAGCATCAAATTTGGTTGTAGTGATGTCCTTAACTAAATTACATGCATCCTCGATGGAGTACGCTTTAGACAAATCTACCTTTGCTAAAACTTCTTTTCTTTTTTTAGATATTCTTCCCATGATTCAACAATTATTTAGTTTTAGGGGCATCGCCACCTTTAACTGTTACACCCATACTTCTCGCAGTACCAGCAACCATTTTCATCGCTGCATCAATTGTAAAGCAGTTCAAGTCAGCCAACTTATCCTCTGCGATAGTTTTAACTTGAGCCCAAGATAAATTACCTACTTTAGATTTGTTTGGCATAGATGAACCTTTCTTCAATTTAGCAATTTCCATGATTTGAGTTGCTGCTGGAGAGGTTTTTATAACAAAGTCAAATGATTTATCACTGTAAACAGTAATAGAACATGGCAAAACTTTTCCAGGTTTATCTTGAGTTCTAGCATTGAATTGCTTGCAGAACTCCATGATGTTTACCCCTTTAGATCCTAATGCAGGACCAACTGGAGGAGCTGGATTGGCTTGGCCACCTTTGACTTGTAGTTTAATTAATCCTACTACTTCTTTAGCCATTTTTATTTTAATTTATGTAGTCATGACGCAGACAAAAGGGAAGCTTATCATTTGAACTGCTGCTACGGTTATTGATTCTTATTATACTTCTTTCTCTACTTGCATATAGCTAAGTTCTAGTAAATTCTTTCTACCAAAAATCTTAACCATTACTTTCAATTTCTTCTTATCTTCATTAATTTCCTCAACTATACCAGAAAAATTATTGAAAGGTCCGTCAATTACTTTAACAGGCTCTCCAATAACAAATGGAATTTTCATTTCTTCTTCTGTTGAAGATAATTCGTCTACTTTTCCTAAAAGTCGATTTACTTCAGCCATTCTTAAAGGAAGTGGATCACCACCTTTTTCAGCGCCAAGGAAACCAATTACATTCGGAATACTTTTGATAACGTGTTCAACTTCACCAACTAAAGCTAATTCAACTAAAACGTAACCAGGGAAATAAACTTTTTCTTTACTAATTTTCTTACCGTTGCGAATTTGAAAAACTTTTTCAGTTGGAATCAAAATTTGAGAAATATAATCGCTTAGATTAAGGCGAATCACCTCTAATTCAAGATATTCCTTAGCCTTTTTTTCCTTTCCACTTACCGCACGAACAACATACCATTTTTTTTCTATCTCTTTTGTCATACTAAAATATATTAAGAGATAAAGAAATTATAGACATATCCCATAAGACCTTTCCATAATCCAGATGGATTTGATGAAATACCTAAAACGTAGTCCATGAAAAAAATCATTAATGAAAATAATAAAGAAGATACTGTTACGAGTATCGTGCTACTTTGAAGTTCTTTCCAAGTAGGCCATGTAACCTTATGAAGCAATTCGTAAATTGTTTCATCGATATATGTTTTAGTTTTTTTAAACACGCTCTATAACTTTTTATTTGCACGGGCGGTAGGATTCGAACCCACGACCAATGGTTTTGGAGACCACCACTCTACCAGCTGAGCTACACCCGTCTAAAAAGGGGAATCGAGATTCCCCTTATTTAAACTTTATGATTAATTGATATTATGCAATAATCTCAGTAACCTGACCAGCACCTACCGTTCTACCACCTTCACGCATAGCGAAACGAAGACCTTTACCCATCGCTACTGGAACGATTAAAGTAACTTCAATAGAAACGTTATCACCTGGCATTACCATTTCACGTCCTTCTGTTAACATGATTTCTCCTGTCACGTCAGTTGTACGGAAATAGAATTGAGGACGATATTTGTTATGAAATGGAGTGTGACGTCCACCTTCTTCTTTCTTCAAGATATACACCTCAGCTTTAAACTTAGTGTGAGTATTTGTTGAACCTGGTTTACAAACAACCATTCCACGTTTGATATCTTTCTTTTCAATACCACGTAATAATAGACCTACGTTATCTCCAGCTTCACCTCTATCCAAAATCTTACGGAACATTTCAACTCCAGTAACAGTAGAAGTCAATTTCTCATCACCCATACCGATGATGTCAACTGTTTCACCACTGTTAATAATACCAGTTTCGATACGACCTGTTGCAACTGTACCACGACCTGTAATCGTAAATACATCTTCAACTGGCATCAAGAAAGGCTTATCAACTTCACGTGGAGGTAATTCAATCCATGAATCAACTGCATTCATTAACTCTTCAATCTTAACTACCCATTGAGCATCTCCATTGATTGCACCTAATGCAGATCCTTGAATGATTGGAGTGTTATCACCATCATAGCTGTAGAATGATAATAAGTCACGAATTTCCATTTCAACAAGTTCCAATAATTCAGGATCGTCAACCATATCCACTTTATTCATGAATACAACGATTCTTGGAACACCAACTTGACGAGCTAAAAGAATGTGCTCACGAGTTTGTGGCATTGGTCCATCAGTAGAAGCAACTACCAAGATAGCACCGTCCATCTGTGCAGCACCCGTAACCATGTTCTTAACGTAGTCAGCGTGACCTGGACAGTCAACGTGTGCATAGTGACGATTTGCTGTTTGATACTCGATGTGCGATGTATTAATAGTAATACCACGTTCTTTTTCTTCTGGAGCATTGTCAATTGCAGAGTAATCTCTTTTTTCAGCCAAACCTTTACCTGCTAATACTGTAGAAATAGCAGCTGTTAAAGTAGTTTTACCGTGGTCAACGTGACCAATAGTACCAATGTTAACGTGCGGTTTTGAGCGATCAAAATTTTCTTTAGCCATTACCTTCTTCTTTTTATTAATTAATAATTACCTTTTTAATATAAATGCATATTTTTTAATATACAAAATTTCACCCATATAATGGATGAATATCCCTAGAGCCAATGACGAGATTTGAACTCGTGACCCCTTCCTTACCAAGGAAGTACTCTACCCCTGAGCTACATCGGCACCTTAATTTGAGCGGGAGACGAGATTCGAACTCGCGACCCTCAGCTTGGAAGGCTGACG
>CAZDAR010000078.1:0-10487 GCA_964503665.1 uncultured Flavobacteriales bacterium | reverse complement strand
ATCTGTCGGTGACTTTTTTGTTTTAATTCAATCTTATGTTTTACACTTATATTCTATATCACTACTTTCCGTTCATCTGAAATACATCTTAATGGAAATAGCAGTAAGGACAGGACGTTTTTTAAGCGAAGTCAATGATATCATGAGTGCGATAAACGGAGGGAAAGTTTAAACGTTATTTGTTCAACAAGGATTGTTTTAACCGAAAGGTAAATTAGATGAATTCAATGGATTTGTTGCTGTCACACACTATTAATACAAATGACTGATGAAAAAGGGCCATTCGCTTACTACGGATGGCTCTTTTATATTGACAACATCTACTTGTCAGGATCTTCTTCTACACCAAACCAAACGACCGCAAAACCGTTGTAAATTGCAATGCCAATCGCATTCCACTTCATCTTTTTCCAATTATTTGCATTTAAAATGACAGCATTGTGACCATTGCTAGCTTTCCATGATTTTAAAGCATACTCGGCAGTCATCTCAAATCCTTCACCACCACAAGCAATCTCAAATCCATATCCTGGATAAGAAGTTAATTCGCTCGGTTTCGACCACATACCTTTTGCCTTAGCATGATCGGGTGTGTAGCAACAAGGTGACCAATTTCCTTTATTTGACCAACTATGTAGATTGCATTTTTCGACATTAGGTTTATTGTCTACCAGATCTTTTACATGTGTTTTGGCAACAAAGGTCAAAGACTTTGATAGTGGGATCTTTGAAAGTCCTTTTTGTTGTCGATATTTCATGATGAGATCGTAAAGTTGTTTTTCTTCACTAGTTATTTCTTGTGAGAATGAAGCCGCATAGAAAAAAGAGATACAAAAAAGGAAAAGAAATGATTTCATTTTAAATAGTTTAAGTGAGGTGATTATCGTTGAATATAACGATAGCGTACGTTACCGTTACAATCTTACGCTATCCCTAATAAATCTTAAGTTTACAGATGTCGAAAGTTAAAAAAATAAAATATGTTTATTCAAAGAACACTTTTACATTATCTGCTTCCAATCTAGCCCTCACCCAATCAATTATTTTTTCTTTCTCCTCTTCTGTTATCGCATTTGTCTCTGTCGTGAATAGTACCATGTTTATTTTTTCAGGAACTTTGAGTGAGTCTTTAAATTGAAGTGTTTGAGCGTAGGTACAGCTTTTTATTTGAGGGTAAAACTTGCGCAATTCTATCAATAAAGCATTCCCTAAATAAGGTCTTTTTGAGGTACTGTCTAATTGCAACTGTTTTTCTTTTAATATATTATTAACTTGGTATAATTCTTCTCTCAATCGAATAACTTGATTTTCCTTACTGTCGTCGTGTTCAAACGTTAATCCTTGCTGAATGGTTATACTAGGGTTTTTTAGATTGAAATTAGCCGCTTTTTGAATAATTATTTCTTTTTGTGTAGCTGTAATTCCTTTCCCTCCATATGTCAATACAATCGTGCTATTCTGTGGGTCTATTTCGTTTTTCAATAGATAATTCCCTTCAAATGAGCTAACGTTTGCTACGTAATTAGTGGCATTTTCACTGAATTTTTCTGTTTGAATTAATTTATAACCAAAGTAAACACTAGGAACAGATACGAGCGCTATAATGAAATAAATAAGACGGTTTAACCTTCTCTTCGTAGAAGCATCTAGTACACTTATAATTGGGAAATTCATCACCCGAGAAATCAACAATGAAGCTATGGCAATGAAAACGGTATTGATGGTAAACAAATAAAGAGCACCATAAAAGAAATTAAATTGCAATGTTGCCAACCCGTAACCTGCTGTACACAACGGCGGCATTAACGCAGTTGCAATGGCAACACCTGGAATAACATTTCCTTTTTGTTTACTGCTAATTGCTACAATTCCAGCTAAACCACCAAATAGCGCAATCATTACATCGTAAATAGTAGGATAAGTACGCGCTAGTAATTCTGAGTGTGCTGTTGAAATAGGAGATAATACGAAATATCCAGTCGAAGCCACTAAACTGATGCCGACAGCAAATCCAAAGTTTTTGAGTGATTTTTGAAATAATTTGATGTTATATGTCGCAATACTATAGCCAATACCATTGATAGGCCCCATGAGTGGCGAAATTAACATGGCCCCGATAATTACCGCCGTTGAATTCATATTTAATCCAACAGAAGCGACAATGATGGCGAAAACTAAAATCCAAAGATTAGTACCTCTAAAGATGATACCTTTTTGAATCTCTTTATGAATACTATCGAAATTCTCCAGTTCTGTTTTTATACTTAAGTATTGAACCGACTTTCTAAATAATTGTTTTACCGTCATCTTTTGTCTTTGAGATATAGTGTTTATTGTTTTCGTGTTCCTTAATTGGGTAAAAATAGCAGATACGAAGGCTCAAATTTAATAGAAATGTTGAAACGGAATGTAAGTAAGAAATAAGAATGCTCTATTTTTCATTAATAAGCTTGATTACGTGTTGAGTGATAAGAAGATAATCACCATGGTTAAAACGCTAATAACTGAATGATAATTGAAGGTTTTTGTAGGTCGTCATAAAAATAGAATGGAATCTCTCCGTCCAATAAAAAATGCTTAGAAATCAGTCCGGCAATACATTCATTTCCATTTGGGTAAAATAGTATGAAAAATTATCTGTATCCAACAATCATTTTTCTGTTGCTAACACATGTAATTATTTCATTATTAACATTTTCTATGATTAATAAATCATCTTTATCCAGTTTAACTTCCGTTTGATTTAACGTTAGTTGTACCGCTTCAATGGCAAAAGCAAAAATAAACGATTGCCTATAGTCGCCTTTCAATTGAATCACTTTTATGTCAAAATCATCTTCATCCATTTTAACCATCAGATTAAAATCATTTCCTGTTGAAAAGGAATGAATTATATCGGCTGAATTGAATTCAAAAATTTCATTGTTGGAATATGTTTCGTCACTACCGTTTCGCTGTATCTTTAAATCGTTATCAAGCATCACAAGATAGCGTTTGTAGCCATCAAATTGTGTAAAAATAGAAGGTTGTTTCTCGATTGTTGCGCTGCTTATTCGAAAAATAAAATTTTTCTGAGAATAGGACGATGTCTTTGGGTAAATAAAATACTCATAGGTTTTTCCACCGTCCCAAGTACTTGATGAAATATCGCTTTTAGAGATTATGCTAAGTTTCATTTAGGAGGTGTAATCATTTGTATTTCTACTGACCTAATATCTTAGCATCTACAAACAATAAAGAATGTATCGCAATTTCGTGATCTTGTGTTAAAACTTCATCTGTGACAGTATTCAAACGCAAGGAAAAATTATCTTTTTTAATGTATTCTTTGATATCCGTGTTCGCGACTGTTAAATTTAAAACGGAAACATCTTGAGGAATATCATCTCTCCACGCAATTTTAGTCTCAGGAAGTCCATCTGCTGAGATATAAAGACTAATTGATTTCAAAAAACTAAAATCGGTATTGCTCGGAGAAGTGAGTGTTAATGCTAGAGTGGTTAACTTAATTTCTTCAATCAAATCTTTTCGAGTATCGTGAATTTCAAATGTAGAAGCTGAATTTGTCTCCATCTCTGGTGTTAAGATGTTGAAAGGTAGGTTAATACTACTTGACGCTGGAATCACGGCCGTTTGATCAAAATTCATATTAAACTGTGTCAATTTATCGATCTTTTTACATCCTAAAAAGGAAACAACAATACATAATCCTAAAATATATTTCATATTCATTTTTATAAGTTATTTATTTTTTACTATTATTCGTGTCGTAATTATTTCATTTTTACTCGTCACTATAGTTATGTAATATTCTTCTGCTTCTAATTCTGAAAGCGAAATCGTTTGCTTATCTGTTTCGATTTTCTGAACTATTTTCCCATTCAAATCTGTTAAAACAATCGTCTTTCTTCCTTCCATAGGAATGGTAATGAAGTTCGTTGTTGGATTTGGAAAAAGAAAGATATTATCCAACAATTTATTTTCTTGAATACTAGTAGTTGAACTCTTTTTAACCACTTTTGCATTCAAAGATTTTGTGGTTCCAATTTCAAGTCGAATGAGATACATTCCGTCGGCTAAACTATCACCGATTAAGTGGATATTGTAGGAGCCACTTGGTAGAATGGTCGATTGAAAATAAGTCTCTACTACTTGTGCAGTCATGGTAAAAACTCGCAATGTAATAGTATCTGTTTGAGCAATATCAAAATGAATAACTGCCGAACTACTAAATGGATTGGGCGAAACACTTAAACTATCTGTCGTTTGAGAAAATGTCGTTCCAAAACAAAAGAGTAGGAGTGGAAGAATACTATTTTTTATGTGTTTCATTTTTTTACTATGCATTCTTCTCAATATATCCCTTTAACGTTCCGTTGGCTTTCATTTTAATGTATTTCTCCACATTCTTATCCTTTGACATAAATGCTTTATTGGCAGTGTAGAAATCAATGACAGCTTCTATTCCAGCTGTTGTTCCTGCAACTTTATTATCATAATCTTTTGATTCCAGTGCATATTTTGTCCATCCTCCCATAAATAGCATCAATAAGTCTGGATTAGGCTTAATGAAAGTGACAATCTCAGTTTTGATTTCAAGACTCATATTCGGACTACCTGCCAACCATTTTAATAAGAAGGAGTTGACATTTTTTCGTTTATTGGTTTGCTTATTTATTGGTATATTCATAATCCAATTTATCCCATCAAGAACATCTTGTTCGTAGGTTGCATAGTCTTCCGCTTTATCTAGAACATAGTTTTCAGGAACTTGAAATTCTTGAGAGTAGACTCCTAATGAAGTAGTTATCAGCAGAAGTGATATAATAATTGTTTTCATATTTTTAAATTTAGTATTATATTTTTAGTAGTTATTAAATAATGAGTTAAGACGTATCGATACTTGTCCGTCATTTATTGTTCTCTAAAAGTAGAAAAAAAATAAATAAAATGTATTGTTATTATTCATTATTTTCTTCTGTATGATTTCACTACAAAATAAATTATGGGAATATAAATAAGTCCTAATGTTAATGGAAGAAACCATGCGCCAAGTCCGTTTCCTTGTCCCTTACCAATTCGAATGGTTTCATACGTTATTATACTAATAAAGTCAATTTGCTTAAGTTTTTCATGAGTAATTGTTTTTGGTAGCATGAATACTCATTTGATTCTGTTAGGTGAATCTACTTTTTACATTTCATTTCTACAAAGAAATATGGTAATTATGTAAAATTTATTTCATATAATATAAATCAGTTACTGAGCGCTATTAGAACATAATTTCAATCTACTAAAGCCAATCTATTTAGAAGATTATTTGAAATAATAATGTTATATTTGTCACAAGTGAATGGGTAATTTTTACAACGTCTAAGTTAAAGAGGCATTGAGATTAGTACTCTTTTTCATTAGGGTGTTAAGTATTTTATAATCAAAATATTTCCGAGTTGAAGTTTTCAAATTGAGATTATAATTAATTAAATTAAAATGTCTATATCACTGATAGTAAATATAATAGCTATATTAAACGTCTTTATTATATTCACACTACTTTTTTTTAGGAGAGAGAATGTGTTGCCCAATAAAATTCTAGCGATTGCTTTTCTGATTCCAGGACTTTACTTTATTAATACTATTTTTATTTTGGTTGATCTTGAAAAATATGTTTCGTATTCTTTATTTTTTGTCCAGACAATAGCATTGTTTTTCCCAATATTGCTCTATTCCTATTTTAATCTATTGATAGACAAGGGTTTTCAAAGAAATAAAATACTATATACAGGGTCAACTTTATTGCTTATTTACATATTGGCATTGGCAGTACGATTTATCTTACTTTCAGACACCGATCAAACTGCCTATATCCAAAACTTGTCGAGTGATGAGAATTATCCAATAGATCTCATGCTTTATACTATAATGTATTACTCATGGCAATTGGTTTATTTTACAGTTATAACGCGGAAAGTTATTCGCTACAGAAAACAATTGGATGAACACCTTTTCAATCGAGAGCAATCTCAATATACATATCTAGTTCGATTTATCGTTATTCTATGGATATTCAATGCCATTTTGGTTGGATTCTACCTTTTTCTTCCATTATTTTTAGTGGATTATATTTTCCTTCCTATCGTTGTCAACTGTTTGTACTTTTTTGTTTTATTCTTTAGTTATCATCACAATGCACTATTTACATCCGTCACATTTGAAAAACTAAACATTGTAAATGAAGAATTAGTCGAAGATGTTACATTTTTAATTCACCAAAAAAATGGATTTGTACCTACAGAAAAACATCAAGAAGTCTATAACATTTTAGAAAAATTAATTGAAAAAGAGGTCATCTATAGCGATCCTGATTTATCGATAAGAAGCATTTCCAGTAAAATAGGAGCGCCGGAATACATTGTTTCTCAAGCAATAAATCATTATGGACAAAAATCATTTTTTGATCTCATTAATGAAAGTCGTATCAATGACGTCAAAAATAGACTGCTCCAAATGTCACCCACTGAAACTATTGAAGGAGCAGGATATGAAGTGGGATTTAATAGCAGATCATCTTTCTATAGAGCATTTAGAAAACATGTAGGTAAAACTCCCAAACAGTTTATAGAAAGTTCGAAAAAACACTTAGAAGAATACCAATAAATCCATTTTTAGTTGTGAAATGATTCTCTTTTATACTGTTGATAAATCTGTTCTTGCACAAAATTCATTTCTACTCAATATTTTCACATAATTAATTTCGATTTATTGCTTTACAAATTAATATATTGCTTTACAAGTTATTAAATAATAATAAGTAACTTGATATGCTTCATTAATCATCTATTTAACCGTTATATTACATCCGACTTTACAAGATGAGACACTCTTACGAATAAATTTTTCGACTTTTGTATTGTGCAAAAAAATAGTGATAGTGAACATAGTAATTCGTACAGAATGGATTCTCTAGAAATAAGTGCTAAAAATATACCACTGCTAAACCACTGAAAAGAAAAAGTTAATCTTATTAACGGAATTATGTTTCAGAAATAAGCATTAAATACTTTACAAAACTGCCCCTTATAGTGGAATGACTAATGGGGCAGTTTTAATTTATTATTGTTCTTTTTCTTCAATTCACTCATTGACAGAAAAATATTCTAATTATAATTCGTCAACCAACCATTCCCTGAAAAACTGTGTCTATCTTTGTGAAAAAATAAATCATGTCCAAACGCATCTCCGATTTAGGAATTAATCCATTACTATTAAAAACTTTAAACGATTTAGAAATAACAGTAGCGACAGCTATTCAAGAACACGTTATTCCAATTATTCTGAATCAAACTGAAGATGTTGTGGCGCTTGCCAAGACGGGAACGGGGAAAACAGCTGCTTTTGGATTGCCGTTATTACAATTGGTTGCTATTGAAAATAAGAGCGTTCAGACAGTTGTTTTAGCACCTACACGTGAGTTAGGACAACAGATTTACAATAATCTACTTTCATATTCGAATTATTTACCTGAAGTATCTATCACATTGGTAACAGGTGGAAGTTCGATTAAATCACAAGTCGAAGAATTGAAAGCAACGGCACACATCGTTGTAGCAACACCAGGTCGTTTTTTAGATTTATTACAGAAAGGCGCATTGGATATTTCGACTTTGAAATATTTGGTTTTAGACGAAGCTGATGAGATGTTTCAAGTACTAAAGGACGATTTGCTGCCGATATTGAAAGCTATGCCTAAAAATCGTCGTACATTCATGTTTAGCGCGACTATGCCAGGTGAGTTGAAAGACATTGTTCATAATTACATGGCGAAAAAGGTGATTTCTGTTCAAACGCAAATGGAAACGTTAGGTCACGAAGGTATTGACCATCACTATATGGTAGTTGAACCAATTGAGAAATTAGATGTGTTGTTACACTTTTTAAGTACGCAAGAAGGAGAAAGAGGAATTATCTTCTGTAAAACGAAGGCTGCAGTGAATAAATTGGCGAAGAATCTAGCCATTCGTAAAATTTCATCCGGAGCATTACACGGTAGTTTGACACAAGGAATTCGCGATCGTATTATGGATCAATTCCGTAAAGGATACATTTCGATTCTTGTCGCTACAGATTTAGTAGCTAGAGGAATTGATGTCAAAGAATTATCCTTTGTGGTGAATTATCATTTACCTGACACCCACGAAGCATATGTGCATCGTAGTGGAAGAACGGGTAGAGCAGGAACAAAGGGACTTTCGATGACCATTATTCAAGCAGAGGAAGTGCATGAAATCGCTAGTTTTGAACAAGAATTTGGTATTCACTTTAAACCTGTAAACAAAGCAAATGCAGCTGCTATTGAAGAAAATAATACCTTGGTTTGGGCGAAGAAAGTTTTCAAAACAAAACCCAATCGTCAGATTCCAGAAGAATTAAAACAGCAAGTAAAAACGGTCTTTCATCATTTAACGAAAGATGAATTGATTGAGAAAGTGTTGTCTAACTATTGGATGGAGCAAAATAAGTAGATTGGTGGATGCTAGCTTTTTTTAACAGATGTTCAAGCGAAATTCTCCTAACGTCTAATCAGCTGACTTACACTTCATTAAATCACTTTTCAACTTGTAAGTTTAGCAAACGTTTTTTTAATTTAATGCCTTTATTAAAAACAAACACTAACCGTTAAAAACGATAAAATAAAAACTGAAAGTAATTAAAAAATCAAATCGGAACAAACAAAGTAGCTACTTTGTACCTTAAGGGAAAATGGAATAACCACATCCGTTCGCTGAATACCGAATAGATCGACAAAAGCGGCGGTTATCGAAAAGTGGTGCAATAAAAAAGCGATGAAAGAATTTTGAACTTCATCGCTTTTTTTAAGTGCTTTTGTCGACTACTCGGATAAATGTTGGGCGTAGTGCTTATTTTGGTTTTCCTAAAAGATTCCTAGCACTGTCTGATGCGCAAACAAGTCCGGAGGCCATCATTATAACGTCTTTCAAGACTAGTCGTCCCGCACCTGATAAATATGGAAATCCAAAATGTGGACTTGGAAAATCTCCGCCAAGGTTTGGTACATATACTTCGGGTGTAGTTAGTAAAAATGACAGCGTGACTAATGACATTCCAAATGTTAGCAGTCCACCTATTAGTCCAATCTTAGAATACCAAATTCCCAATAAAGTTAAAATTCCTATTATGACAATCACAGTACCTAAACCGTAAGCAAAAATATAAGTTCTATTTCCCTTGTGCCATTCAATATTTTTCTGAACAGTTTTTCCTTCTGGATTTTTATAGTCATTGTATTCAGGTGCATTTTTGGCATAAAAGAAAGACATAAAAGGACTGTTTGCTACAAATGGAACAATTCCGTCTGCTTCATATTGATATGCTTTAAGTCCGCCAATCCAAGCCATTACTATAAATATTGATATTCTTATTAGATTGATGAAATGTTTTTGGCTATTAGCCAAAATTGTAATTAGTTTATACATTGTTTTAAAGTTTAGATTTTCTTTGTCGTTTTTTAGCATTACCTATACCGTATGTGTGTGCCTTGAATAGTAAATATATATAAATTCTCTCAATTAGTTGAGAGAAAGTCCAGAGAGTGTAAGTCTCTCATGTGCTGGGGTAACGCCTGAGAGCGTAGCTAGCGTACGTACGGTGGTGTATGGATAAGTTGTTTATATTTTAATGGAGTCCATGAAATCGCTTCGCTAGTTGAGAGGCGCACTCCGTCAGTTTATCTGGCGGAGCCGTCTACTCGATTATAGGGCGTTTTTCTTTATAGTCCATATTATCAGTCTGCTAAGTCTGCTGCTTGCATTTGTCCGAAGTCTTCTAATTTTCTTATTTTTGGTTCAAAGTCGTTGTAATTTCTGTCAAAAAAGTTCTTGATTAATTCTTTGACAATCTGTGTGTCTTCAGTCAGTCGCATTTCAAGCCATCTGATTTGTTTCGGCTTGCCAAATCCAAGAAACCCTTTTTTCTCTTTTGGATATACATAACCAATTATGTATCCGTGATTATTTCTGTCACCCGACATTGATATCCAAAAGTCTTTACCCGTTTTCAAGTCTTTAATTGAAAGAGTTGGTGCAGATTTGTCTGGAAACTGATTTGCTTTTTCAATTTGGTCAAGCCAAGGGAACGAGTCAAACTCGTTTAAAAAATCGGTATAATTTGTTTCTCCTTTTTGGTCAGCTTGGTCGTGGTTATAACCTGCTAACTGTATGTTCCAAGTGAATTTATCCTGTCCTATCATTATGTTTTCTTTGTTGTTTGATGAACAGGATATTAATATCACTGTCAACGAAATTAAAAATTGAATTCTTTTATGCATTGTTGGTCTTTAAAATGCCCTATAACGGTTTGCAAATAGGCAAAGGCGCCTAACAAATATAGTGTTTTTGGCGCTTTTGTTTATTTGCTGTGTGTGCTCTGCATGAGCAGAAGCACACGCTTGTGTAAGCTATCATAAAAAT
>CAZDAR010000077.1:0-10615 GCA_964503665.1 uncultured Flavobacteriales bacterium | reverse complement strand
GCTTCAATCGGTGACGTATTGTTTTTCAACCATACTTCAAACTGATCACGTTCCACTAAAGCGGAATATTTTTTTCCTTCCAGGTTTTTTTGTTTGGACGGAACATCAAATTTATCCACTAAAATTAAATTTGTTTTTCCTTCATTATTCAGCTTTGTGACTAGACAGCTAGCAATAAAACCTGCGGCACCCGTTACGATTATCATTCTTTTTAATTTTTAAACAAAAATAATCAATAAATTTGTTCCAAAATCTGACATTATGCAAGAGTACCACCAATTACTTCAAAAAATCTTAGACGAAGGCACACGAAAAGAGGACAGAACGGGAACGGGAACGATTTCTATTTTTGGACATCAAATGCGTTTTGACCTAAATAAAGGATTTCCAGTGGTGACGACGAAAAAATTACACCTTCGTTCTATCATCATTGAGTTACTGTGGTTTTTACAAGGTGATACTAACATTCAGTACTTAAAAGACAACAACGTTTCTATTTGGAATGAATGGGCAGATGAAAATGGTGATTTAGGTCCTGTTTACGGAAAACAATGGAGACGTTGGGAAACGGCAGATGGACGTGTTATCGATCAGATTTCAAATGTTATTGATCAGATTAAAAAGAATCCTAATTCCCGTCGATTGATTGTTTCTGCATGGAATGTGGCCGATGTCGATAACATGGCATTACCGCCTTGCCATACACTCTTTCAATTTTACGTAGCGGACAATAAACTAAGTTGTCAATTGTACCAACGAAGTGCCGACACGTTCTTAGGTGTTCCCTTTAACATTGCCTCTTATGCGCTTCTAACCATGATGATTGCACAAGTTTGTGGATTAGAGTACGGTGATTTTGTGCATACTTTCGGCGACACGCATTTATACACCAATCATATCGAGCAAGCAAAATTGCAATTATCGAGAGATATTCGTCCGTTACCAACAATGAAAATCAATCCAGCTGTGAAAGATATTTTCGATTTTACGTACGAAGATTTTGAATTAGTTGGATACGATCCACATCCACACATTAAAGCAGTTGTAGCGGTATAATTCGAGAAGATTAGCAGATTATCGTAACTTCATATTGTCTATCAGACGAACGTCTCCAACATGTGCAACAACACATGCTACAGCGTCATCTACCCATTCGTCAGTTAAGGATTCTAGCGTCAATGGATGCACGATTTCAAAATACTCTAAAGCCAAAGAGCTCTGTTCATAATCGTCTTTCATAATTTCAATCACTTCAGAAGGTGTCTTAATTTTCGCTAATTCTTTTGCCTTTAATAGTGAATGATAAATGAATAATGCTTCTTCTCTTTGTTCTTTTGTCAAGCGTTGGTTTCTTGAACTATACGCCAAGCCTTCCAATTCGCGATAAATAGGACAATCCACTATTGTTACAGGAGAAGAAAGGAAGTTCACCATTTTCTTTACCACCGCCACTTGCTGAAAATCTTTTAACCCGAAATAAGCATTGTCCGGCTGAATTAATTGAAAAAGACGTGTTAACACATGAACAACGCCATCAAAATGTCCTGGGCGCATCTTTCCTTCCATCAGCAGTTCTAATCTTCCTAAATCGATAGTTGGCGCAGTAAAATCAGCTGAATATAAGTCATCGACAGTAGGAATAAACACTAAATCAACGCCTAATTTTTCTAAGAATGCAATATCTTTTTCAATCGTTCTAGGGTATTTTTCTAGGTCAGAAGAGCTGTTAAATTGCTTTGGATTGACAAAAACACTGACGATAGAAATGGTATTTTCATCCATTGAACGCTTCATCAAAGAAGCATGTCCCAGATGCAAAGCACCCATAGTTGGAGTGAATCCAATTTTTTTGCCGAATCCTTTCAACTCTTCGATTTTGGCTACTAAGTCACGAACTGTATTGATTATCAGCAAATTAAACGCTTTAAAATTTTGATTAACTGACAAATCTAAATCTTTTTTTAGATTATTCTCTTTTTTTGTTATATTTTTGCAGTAAAATTTTACAAACTCAGCTATTAGACATGGAGAAAAAACGTATTTTATTTATTTCACAAGAGATTACTCCTTTTCTACCTAAAAATGATCTTTCATCCTCATCAAAGAGACTTCCGCAAGGAATACAAGATTTAGGTAAGGAAATCCGTATTTTTACCCCACGTTATGGCAATATCAATGAAAGAAGACATCAACTTCATGAAGTGATTCGCCTTTCGGGTATGAACATTGTAATTGACGACCATGATCATCCATTGATTATCAAGGTTGCTTCGGTTCCCAACGCTAAAATGCAAGTTTACTTTATCGACAATGACGAATTCTTCAAAAGAAAACATACAGTAACAGACGAAAACGATGAGTTTTTTGACGATAACGACAAGCGCTCTATCTTTTTCTGTAGAGGGATTTTAGAAACAGTAAAAAAACTAGGTTGGCAGCCCGACATCATTCACTGTAATGGTTGGTTAGGTATGATGATGCCTTTATATATCAAGAAAGTGTACAACAAAGACCCTCATTTTGAGAAAACAAAGGTTGTTTTGACGATGTACGATACGCCTTTCAATGAGAAATTTAATACACGTTTAGCAGACATTTTGAAGTTTGATGGAATAAATGATGATATTGCAGCAGAAATTGGTGACGGTTCATTTGAAGAAGTTTTATCATGTGCTGCAAAATATTCTGACGGAATTACCGTTCTTTCAGAGAAAATTAGCGATGTTTGCCAAAAAGTTTATGACGATGCTACCTGTTTAAAGTTGGACTATGTGGCTGAGGAACATCAAACAAAGCAATTATCTGAGTTTTTTGATAAAATTATAGAAGAAACACTTGTTTCATGAAGTTAAACCATATTAAATACATTTTACTGAAGCGGAAATTTGATAAATATTCCGCTTCTTTTTTCTTTTTATCATTTCTTTTAGCGCTTACTGTTAGCAGTAGTTGTAAAAAGCAAGAACTGAAAAACGGAAAAGATTTTTTAGCAGATCAATACGGCATCAATTCGGTCAAGATAGATACGTTTGACCTCGTTACTTATTCCGTATTGGAAGATTCTATCCGTTGCACCAATAATTCTCACACATTATTAGGTCTGTACAACGATCCAGTTTTCGGAAAGGTAAATGCTTCTATTTACACGAATGTCTTATTGGAAAACCCAGGGACCACTAATTTCACCAACTCTCAAACAGTTGACTCTCTCGTCTTCTCTATGCAGTATAGTGGTTATTATGGTAATCCTGAGAATATACAAGTAGAAGTATATGAATTAGATGAATTGATGGTTGTTGGAGATACAATGTATCAATTTTCTACGGTTAATCATTCGACAACGAACTTGGTGGAAGCAGGATATGAAAATTACCTGCCGAAACCATTGTCAAAATCAATTGTAGGCACGGATACTGTATCACCTCAATTAAGAATACGATTAAATCCCAGCTTTGGCCAGCACCTAATTAATGGTGTTGCTCAAGGGCATTATGCAACACAAGAAGCTTTCAAAGAATTTTTTAAAGGCTTGTATGTGAAAGTGACGAATTACAATCCAGCAACTGGAAAAGGAGCCGTTTACTATTTCAACATGAGAGCCGTAAATTCAGGATTAACAGTTTATTACAAAGACGAAGAAAACGTAGCGAAATCGTTTAAATACCTCATCAATGAAAAAGGGGTTTATTTCAATCACGTAGATATTGACCGTACGAATACGAAAGTGGAAAAACTTTTAAATGACGCATCACTTGGGAGTAAAGAATTTTATGCACAAGCATATGGCGTTAGAGCGATAGTGGAAATACCAGGGCTGAAGAATATCCCAAAAGACGCCATCATTCACTCGGCTCAATTACAACTTCCATTCTCGTCTTATTATTTAGACAAAACCTACCCAAGCGCATCAGTCGCTATTGGGTACTATAAGGATAATAATAAGAATAAACCAATCACCATTAAACGAGGTAATCTTTACAATCAAGCACTTAGAGCATTTGTCATTGACTTAAATAGCTATCCTGAAAATATTTTAGTGGCACAAGATATCATAAGAGGACTTATCAATACGCAAACATTTTTTATTGTTCCTGATAATTATGCTATTAGTGCTGAAAGAATTATCTTTAACGGGAAAAACTCAGATTATAAGAAGAAACCGAAGTTAACGGTTATATATACATTAAATGAATAATTGATATGTGTGGAATTGTAGCATATATAGGAAATAAAGAAGCATATCCCATTTTAATCAAAGGATTAAAAAGATTGGAGTATAGAGGTTATGATAGTGCTGGAGTTGCATTGATCAATCATGACAATACTGTAAAACTCTTTAAAAAACAAGGAAAAGTAGCTGAATTAGAGGAATATGCCTCAAAGATGGATACTTCAGGAAATATCGGAATAGCACACACACGTTGGGCAACTCACGGTCTTCCAAACGATATCAATTCGCACCCACATTCTTCGATGGATGGAAAAATAGCATTGATTCATAATGGGATTATTGAAAATTATGAATTAATCAAAGGACAACTAATCGCAAGAGGGTATGAGTTTAAATCTCAAACAGATACCGAGGTATTAGTACATCTTATTGACGATATTCTAAAGAAAGAAAAAGTAAATTTAGTCGAAGCGGTTAGATTGGCATTAATGAGTGTCACTGGCGCCTATGCAATTGCTGTTATTTCCTCGGATTTTCCAGATGAAATCGTTTGTGCACGTAAAAGTAGCCCATTAGTCGTTGGTATTGGTCAAGAAAATGACTTCTACCTAGCTTCTGATGCAACACCAATTGTAGAATATACCAAACAAGTTGTTTATTTAAATGACGAAGAAATCGCTACTGTTAGTCAGAAAGGCGGATTGAAAATCATCAATATCAGTAATCAAGAAAAGCCACCTTATGTTCAGGAACTCGAGATGCAAATTGAATCTTTAGAGAAAAATGGTTACGAGCATTTCATGTTGAAAGAAATTTTCGAACAACCTCGCTCCATTCAAGATTGTTTTAGAGGTCGTTTGAACAGCGAAAAAGGATGGGTGCAGTTGGGAGGATTAAAAGATTACGAACAACGTCTTATTCATGCCAATCGTTTGGTAATGGTTGCTTGTGGAACGTCATGGCACGCTTGTCAAGTTGGAGAATATTTAATTGAAGATTTAGCACGTATTAATGTGGAAGTAGAATATGCTTCTGAATTTCGTTACAGAAATCCAATCATTAATGAAAACGATATCATCATTGCTCTTTCGCAATCCGGTGAAACCGCTGACACATTAGCGGCAATTGATTTAGCGAAGCAGAAAGGGGCAAAGGCATTAGGAATAACAAATGTGGTTGGATCTTCCATTTCTCGTGTAACAGATGCGGGTTCTTACACACATGCTGGACCAGAAATCGGTGTGGCCTCTACAAAAGCATTTACGGCTCAAGTAACTGTTTTAACATTAATGGCACTTCGATTAGCTTTCATTAGAGGGACGATTACACAATCTGAATTACAACGCTTAATTTCCGAGCTAGACCAGATTCCATCTAAAGTTCAACGCATCTTAGATGAATCGAATGAAAAAGTAAAAGAAATAGCACAAATCTATCATACTGCTCCCAATGCGCTCTACTTAGGAAGAGGTTCTTCTTTCCCTGTAGCACTGGAAGGAGCATTGAAATTAAAAGAGATTTCTTACATCCACGCAGAAGGATACCCTGCTGCTGAGATGAAGCACGGACCTATCGCCTTAATTGACGAAGCAATGCCGGTATTTGTTATCGCCACAAAAGGGACGTCTTATGAGAAGGTAGTAAGCAACATCCAAGAGGTGAAAGCACGTAAAGGAAAAATTATTTCTATCATTACAGAGGGAGACACGCAAGTAAAAGCGCTATCTGATCATTACATAGAAATCCCTGAAACGGACGAGCACTTAGTACCGTTGTTGGCAACTATCCCACTTCAATTACTTTCTTACCATATTGCGGTAATGAGAGGATGTAATGTGGATCAACCAAGAAACTTGGCAAAATCAGTAACTGTTGAATAAAATTAAGCTGGAAATATCCAGCTTTTTTACTTTTAATCTTATCGAATGAAAAAAATTATATTTATCATTTCGCTTTTAATGGCTCAAATTAGTATGTCACAGAATGTTTTAACGATTGACAAAATGTTAACGTTAAACCGATTAGGTGGAGGAATTGTTTCTCTGGATGGTTCTAAAGTAATATTTGACTTAGGTAAAGCAAATATTGAAGAGAACAAAATCTACAACACGACTTATCTTTTAGATGTCAAAACAAAGGAGTATAAAGCCATCACAACGGATGAAAAAATTTCGTGTTCTGACTTCCAGTGGACAAACGACAATACTATTTGGTATGTTTCCAATGAAAGTGACAAAGATGTTTTTCAAGTTTGGAACATGGATCAAAGCGGCAATAACAAAAAACAAATCACTACCGAGAAAGAAGGTGTTGAAGGGTTTAAAATTTCCAAAGACGGTTCATTGATGGTGTTAATTATTGACCAAAAAATAGAGCAATCCATCAACGACATGTATCCAAACTTGAAGGAAAATAAGGTGAGAATGTACGATGATTTGATGTATCGCCATTGGACGACTTGGAAAGATGATAAATTTAAACAACTTTATTTCTGTCGTTTAGATAACAAGAAAATATCAGGCGAGAAAACAGCAGTAGCTCCCATTACTCCGGTGGATAAAGTAAACCCGCCATTTGGTGGAAGTGAAGCGATTGCTATTTCTCCAGATAATCAAACTATTTTTTATAGCTTTAAAAACAAGACTGGAACAGCGTTTGCAACATCAACCAACACTGACATTTACGCGTACACGATTGCTTCTAAAACGACGGTCAATTTAACAGCAGATAACAAAGGATACGATAATGGACCTATTGTTTCAAAGGACGGAAAGTATCTTGCTTTTACACAAATGAAACGAGACGGTTATGAAGCCGACAAAAATGATATCGTTTTGTATGATTTAAAAACGAAGCAATTCAACAACCTTACTGAAACACATGATTTAACAGTAAATAGTTTCGTTCTTACTGATAAAAAAGTGTATTTCATAGCTCCATTTAAAGGAAGTGACCAAATTTTCGAATTAGAAATCGCGACAAAGAAACTGACGCAGTTGACATTTACAACGGCTGACTATACAGGAATCGCTTTAGGAAATAACGCGTTGATTGCCACTCGTCAATCGATGATTGAACCGACAGATTTGTTTCAAGTAGATTTAAAAACAAAGAAAGTAGATCAATTAACCGCTGTAAACGAAGCCTATTTAAAGACAATTGATAAACCAACAGTAAAAGAAACGTGGATTAAAACTGCCGACGGACACGACATGTTAGTATGGCACATTCTTCCTCCAAACTTTGATAGCACTCAAAAATACCCGACGCTTTTATACGCTCAAGGAGGACCACAAAGTATGGTGAGTCAATTCTTTTCCTACCGTTGGAATTTTATGCTAATGGCGAGTAAAGGGTATGTAATTGTTGCACCAAACAGACGTGGTTTACCTGGTTTTGGACAAAAATGGAACGAAGCTATTTCGAAAGATTGGGGCGGCATGGCTATTCAAGATTACTTAACTGCAACAGACGATGCAATGACTAAGTCCTATGTGGACAAAGACAAAATGGGCGCAGTTGGTGCTTCTTACGGTGGTTATTCTGTTTACTACCTTGCTGGTGTTCACGAAAAACGCTTTAAAACATTCATTTCTCATTGTGGTCTCTTCAATTTAGAAAGTTGGTATTTAACTACCGAAGAGTTATTCTTTGCGAATTGGGATAATTATGGTCCTTACTGGATTCCTGAAAATAAAGACTACTACGAGAAAACAAGTCCGCATAAATTAGTGCAGAATTGGGATACGCCTATCATGGTGATTCACGGTGAACAAGACTTTAGAGTTCCTGTTGAACAAGGTTTGCAAGCTTTTCAAGCGGCGAAGTTAAAAGGATTAGATGCTAAATTACTCTTGTTTGAAAATGAAGGTCACTGGGTTTCTAAACCTCAAAATGCGGTTATTTGGCATTCCGAGTTTTACAAATGGCTGCATACCTATTTGGGAGGATTGGAATAAATTTCCTTTTTAAAAAGACTTCATGAAAGTTTTAATCGTTCGATTTAGTTCCATTGGTGATATTGTTTTGACGACGCCTGTTATTCGTTGTCTGAAAAATCAGGTCACTGATGTGGAGATTCATTACCTGACAAAATCGTCGTTTAAGATTATTCTTGAAAACAACCGACACATCGATTGTTTGTGGACCATCAATAAATCGATTGATGAGGTGGTTTCTGAGCTCAAAAAAGAAAAATTTGACTACGTGATTGATTTGCATCATAACGTCCGTACACTCAGCTTAAAATTGAAACTGGGCGTGAAATCGTATTCTTTTGACAAGTTGAACATTCAAAAATGGAAATTGGTGAAATTTCAAACACCGATGAAGTACCTAGGTCATCTTGTCGATCGCTACATGGAAACGGTGAAAGCGCTAGGGGTCAAAAACGATAATTTACCGTGTGACTATTTTATTCCTGAAGATGATGAAATAGGACTTCGTGTTTATGGATTAGAACCCGAAAATTATATTGCCGTTGCGATTGGGGCACAGTTTGAAACCAAGCAATTACCTGTTTCAAAGTTAATTGAAGTACTGAAAGACCAAGAATTACCGATCGTTATTTTAGGCGGAAAACAAGACGAAGCACGAGCGGCGGAAATTGCTCAATCTATTCCGTGCTTGGATTTAACGGGGAAATTAAACCTCAATGGTTCGGCTTATCTAGTGAAAAAGGCGGCTGTTTTACTCACCAACGATACTGGATTAATGCACATTGGCTCTTGTTTTGAAAATGCTCGAATTGTTAGTGTTTGGGGAAATACCGTTCCTGAATTTGGTATGTATCCGTATATGCCACAACATCCAGAACATTTTTCTATCCACGAAGTGAAAGGATTAGATTGTCGTCCGTGTTCAAAAATAGGATTTCATGAATGCCCGAAAGGTCATTTTAATTGCATGATGAAACAAGACACAAATGAAATAGCGAATGCGATTCGGGCGTTTATCAGGGAAAGGAAAGAAAAGCAGAGTGAGAGTGAGTGAAGAGAACGAGAGTTCTTACCCCTGATCCTCCCATAGGAGGAATAGAATATCACTTAGGGAAATGATTTTTGAGGAAATAAATAGCATCAAAGTTATCAAGAGAACTTCAATAAAATAAATCGTCTTATCCTCTATCCTTCAAAAAATTTAGCTTTTCGCGTACTTCATATAACACTGATTTCTTTAAAACCACCGTTTGGACTTGTTCTTTATTCGGCACAATAGAAGAAAGTGTCTCTCCCAGCGGACTATACGCAACACAATCGCCTGAATATTCTAATTGATTTTTATCTGTCCCTACACGATTGACACCCACTAAGAAGCATTGATTTTCGATAGCTCTCGCAATCAATAAACTCTTCCAGTGCAATGAACGACGTTCAGGCCAATTAGCGACATTCAACAAAACATCATATTTTGCTTCTGTCGGAGAAATCATCTCATTGCGTTGAATCTCGGGGAAACGCAAATCGTAGCAAATGGAAAGAAAAAGCTTAAATCCTTTGTAATCGGCAATGACTTCTTTTGTTCCAGCGGTAAAAGAAAGTTCTTCTTTCGCTAAAGTGAATAGTTTTCGTTTGTCGTAAATAACCGTTTCTCCATTTGGAAAAACAAACGCACCACGGTTGAAGTAGTGATTATTTTCCTTACAAATAAACGAAGTGAAAATAGCTGTTTGATGCTTGATGGCTTTATTTTTCAACCACGATAGAGCTAAACTATCGGAAAAATCTTCTCCAAGATTTTCGACATTCATACTAAACCCCGTATGAAACATTTCGGGAAGTAATACTATATCGGTTTTTCCAATCGTATCGAAATACGAGTCGAAATGGCGTAAATTAGCTTCTTTATCTTCCCAAAATTGCGAAGTTTGAATTAATGTTACGCTTAAACTTTCCATAGATAAATCTTTATTGGGCCGTCTTTTGCTCTCTAATATAAATAATCTTCGACAAGAATACCATCGCAATTCTCTCGGCTCTCATCTTCGCTTCTTCTGCTTTTTCGCCTTCGAAATGTTCGTCAATTGTTCCTTTCCACAATTCCATCCAACGGTCAAAATGTTTTTGGTCAATCGGAAAATTCTTGTGTGGTTCAAATGAATTACTCATGTAGGTAATTTCATCCAATAAAAGCGTTTGCCAAAAGCGATACATCTTTTCCAAATGTACTGGCCAGTCTTTGATATGCCCATGAAAAATACCGCCGAGCATACCGTCTATTTGAATTTTATCGTAAAAAGAATTGACGAGCAATTTAACGTCGTCCATTGTAGTAATGTCCTTTTTCATGAATAATTTTAACTTTCATTCAAAGATATAGATATATTCTCAAGCCAACAAGACTTAACGATTAAATTAATTTTGAGACTAGGTTCCAAACTAATGAAAGAGTGACTTGTCCTAAAATAGGTTTACACTAAAAAGTGTAAAAATGAAAGAAAAAAGT
>CAZDAR010000076.1:6824-10788 GCA_964503665.1 uncultured Flavobacteriales bacterium | reverse complement strand
TTTTTGAACCAATGACTCAGTATGAATTGAATAAGCGCATTGACCAATCAGAAGCTGACTTTCAAGCAGGGAGATTTAAAAGTAGTTCAGAACTTTTAGATAAATATAAGTGATTAATATCGAGAATATAAAAGTCGAATTAAAAAGTGGAGATGAAAAACTCTTCTTTAATAATAAATTATTACATTTTTCCTTACTTGATTTTTGGCGTTGGAGCGTCTCTGATATTTTAAACAATACAACTCGTGGAATATTAGCTGAATTTCTTGTAGCAACTGCTGTAAATATTGACACCAAGAAAATTAGAAAAGAATGGGATGCATTTGATTTAGAAACACCTGATGGAATTAAAATTGAAGTTAAGTCAGCTGCTTACTTACAAACTTGGGAACAAAATAAACTATCTTCCATTTCTTTTAGTACCAAACCTTCAAGACCCTGGAATTCAGAAATTGATAAACGTTCTGACATTCCTGTTAGAAGTGCTAATGTCTATGTGTTTTGTCTACTAAATCATAAAGATAAACTAACAGTCAATCCATTAAATCTAAATCAATGGGAATTTTATGTTTTAGCAACAGTAGAATTAAATAACTATACCCGAAGTCAACATTCAATCACTATCAATTCATTACGGAAATTGACAAATGCAATTGCTTATCCCAATTTGGAGGAAGAGATAAAGAGAAAACATAAATTGAACGTTTATTAATCTACAACAAAATATTTAACTAATTCGTACATTTACAATAACACTAAAGAAGATACACCAATACTAAAAACCATGAAACAATTTATTTTAATCGCTATTCTACTACTATCAGTTGCCATTGCAAAAGCACAAAAAGTTTATTCAGTTGATTACGAAAACCAAGCGGATGTAAAAGTATTCGTCGTACAATATGAAAATCAGGCGGACTTAAATGTGTACAAAGTCAAATATGAAAATCAAGCAGATTTAAAAATTTATTTTGTACAGTACGAAAACCAAGCAGGCTGGAAAAAGAATTCAAAAATGAGTTTAATGTATTGAAAGATAACAATTAACCATCAATGATTAACCATAGATGTTCTTCCGATACACATCGTCCGTATCTTCTTCCATTAATTGAATATAGGTCTGATAACGTGACTCGCTAATTTTGCCACTTTCAACAGCATCTTTCACGGCGCAATGCGGTTCGTTAATGTGTTTACAGTTATGAAAACGACACTCTCCAAGCAATTCTCGCATCTCAGGAAAGTAATGTGCGATGTGCTCTTTTTCCAAATTCACCACACCAAATCCTCTAATTCCAGGCGTGTCTATAAAGTATCCACCAGAAGTTAATTTGTGCATTTCGGCAAAAGTCGTCGTATGTTGACCTTGTGCGTGTGCCTTGGATATTTCTCCTGTCTTAATATTTAGTCGGCTGTCTAATGCATTGATCAAAGTGCTTTTCCCCGCACCACTATGACCTGAAATCATCACTTGTTTGTCGACAATTTCTGCCTTTAAGAAATCGATTGATTTTTGGTCTAAAGCCGAAATTTTGTAACATGGATAACCGATCGTTTCGTATAAATCACAAATAGCATCGGCATATTCCATGTGGTCGGAAGAAAAAGTATCAACTTTGTTGATTAAAAGTGTTGTTGGAATGCGAAATGATTCTGCGGCGACTAAAAAACGGTCGATGAAAGCCATTTGAGTAACAGGCGAATGAATCGTAATCAGCAAATAAGCACGGTCTAGGTTTGCCGCTAAAATCTGCATTTGTTTACTCAAATTAGTCGATTTTCGAACAATATAATTCTGACGATCGTGAATAGTTGTAATCACTCTATTCCCTTCGTTGTCTTCTTCCGTATCGACATCCACCACATCGCCTGCAGCAATAGGATTGGTCGTACTAAATCCACTCATTTTGAATTTACCACGAATACGGCAATTGATGATTCTACCGTCTTCTAATTCAACGATATACCATTTACCGGTAGATTTTAATACTTTCCCTATTTCTGTCATCGCAAACAAAGGTATAATTTTTAGAGGTATGTTGAACTTTTAACCACAAAGTTCGATACTCAGATTTTTTTTAACCGCTATGTCGCAAAGCGATGCACTGAGTTAGCCGAAGTGAAGGCGCAATGGTCGCGGAGCAGTCTTCATTCTGTTCTCTCATTCTCACTCTAATTTTATCTGTGAGCTACTTCTTCGCTCTCCTCTCTCATTCCCACTCTAATTTTATCTGTGTCATCCGTGCTATCTGTGAGCCAAAAAATCAGCAATATTCACAATAACTGAAAAAAGACTTTTTAGGATGTTCAAATGGTACATTCTCGTCACAAATTTCATCGACTATCCGTTGGAAAATCAGTGGAAAAAGCTCCACCAACGTTTCAAAATTCCCGCCTTCGTTGTCAATGCTTTCAACGTCATTGATATTCACAAATGAAACAAATGTAATCGACTGTGGATATGTATTGTAGTTTTTATAAAACAAGTAGAGATAAAAATAAAACTGTAAGAATTTTCGATCTTTTATGCATATTTTATAAACCGATTCTTCAGAAATTTCTTTCAATTTCAACGCTTTGTAATCTACTTTTCCAGATTTATAATCTACAATGTGATAACCTTCATTGTGATAATCGATGCGGTCAATAATTCCTTTCAGTTTAACAGTAATCCTTTCATCGCTATTCCAAAGCGTAATATTCGGAATTTCCGCTTCTAGTTTAAGCTCCAACGCTTCCACATAAAGCACACTTTCAATCGCTTGTAAATGTTTCTCTTCGTAGCGTAAGAAACCATGCGTTAACTTTTTAGCCATCTCAAAACTCAACCTATTTCTTCCTGATGAAAAGGCTTCTTCGCTCTTAAAATGGTCTTTGAAACTTTGATTTAATTCATAATCAACGTGCTTTTTGAATGTATCCAAATGCTGTTGATCGAATCGCTTTAAGGTATCTTTTTTCTCTTGCAACGTATGATTGGCAAATGGCGTATAAAGTCGTTCCAAAGTTTCGTGAATCAAACTACCGAACGTTGAAGCTTCAATGTCTTCTTCTACTTTAATTTCGTCAGTGAATTTTAAAAGATATTTATAGAAAAAATCGAGTGAACAAGCATAAAAACTACCCAATGCCGAAGCGGAAACACCTTTTTGCAAATAGCCTTTTATCAAGCTCTTATTAAATTCATTTTTTGGAATAACCGTATCGCTAACGATGGCGCCCGAACTACCAATCGTATAATCTTGATAATTGAATTTAACTTTCGGGTTGATTTTGGACAATTCTAATTCCATTTGCATCACATACCGCGATTTTTCAGAAGAATTGAAATCTTGCGTATTGGTAGAATACGTGATATACAATTCCTCGACCTCATGTAACAAACGGTAAAAGTGATGCGCAAAAATTCCTTGTTTATCGCGTATTGTTGGTAACTTGAAATAACGTCTCAAATCCATCGGAATTAACGAATTCACTTGATTGCTCGGTGGCATATTTTTCTCGTTCATACCGATACAAATAATCCGTTTGAAATCGAGCATTCGTGTTTCTAGCAATCCCATAATTTGTAATCCATCAATCGGATTTCCATAATAGGAGATGGTTAAACTTGTATAATGTCGCGTAAAAATATTTTTAAACGTTGCCAAACTCATTTCTGGCGTACCTTCATTGATACAGTTTTGTAAGTCAATAATACCTTTGTCGAAGGTTTCTAAAAGTGCTTTTTCATACTCATTTTCGGCTTTCAAATTCGAATAAATAGCGGTATTATTGGCGCGAATTTGACGGATGCCAAACAGCCAATTACTCGACCAATTCGTATAGATTAACGCTAAAATTTCTTTCACTTTTGGCGGTGCCGTCAATTGCGAAACGGATGCGTAAATGAGGTTGTTTTTCTTAAATATTGCTTCCAATTCAATCAATCCTTGCTTTTCTTTTTCGTCTAAAATCTCTTCTA
>CAZDAR010000076.1:0-6724 GCA_964503665.1 uncultured Flavobacteriales bacterium | reverse complement strand
TTATCTTTAAATTCAATTAATTTTTGCGGAATACCTAATGTTTCTATATTTCTACGAATGAATGCTCCTGCTTCGTGAAGTCCATTTTTCATGTAATACTCATCACCATCAAAAAGCACTTCTGCCTTGCCCAAAACCATTAATTGTTTCATGACACTTAGTTCAACGGGGGAGTGCGCATTGAATCCAGCGAAGAGAAATTTCTCATTCGGATATTGTTTAAAAATCAAATCGATATTTTCCGAAATCTCACGAACAGCATGTCCCATAAAACTGGTATTATTCGCCGCTAACTTTTTTTGATATTCAGCATAATAGATGCCTAATTCTTCCCAAAATTTAATGAACTTTATTTGCGCTTCGGTCAGCTCTTCAGAATTGAAACTCCAATTTTCAATTTCCTTGATATCACGTAAATTTTTAAAGAGGTTTTTAGCATCAATTTGGTAGCGATCAATTTCATCAAAATCACTCATCAACGTAGCACCCCAATTGTAAAACTCATCGAACGATTTATTGTCCAACGTTGACACCTTTTGATGCACTTCATACAGTTGAAATAACAACCGTGTTTTATCTAAAATTTGCAAAGGCGAAACCGATTCAAAAAAACGACTGATGGTAATAATTTTAGGTGAAAGCATCGACTTTCCTGCTTTTTCAAATAACTCCTTTTGAATGTATAAAATAGACCGTTGAGATGGAACGACAATCACCCATTCATGAACGGGTTTGCTTTGGGCTAAAAGAAATTGAGATAATTGAGAAATGAATGTTTGCATACGGTATTCAGATGAAAAGATAAATATAGCAGGATTATGGCAGATTTGGGTAGTTTTTTTTGGAAAAAGTTTAATGAATGAATGAATAACTTCTCATTTAATTTTTCGCCATTGTTTGTTAAAATCAATCAAATCAACTTTATCATTTTTCCTATGCAGTTCCACCGCACACATGTTATTTACATTTGTCATAATAAGTTGGAGTCTAGCAACCACTTAAAAAACGGGGCGATACCGAAAAGCCATACGAGTAGGAAAACTTAAAATTTAATATGATGAAAAAATTAGTATTTATTGCAATTCTAGGACTCAGTATTTCTTCTTGTGCATCCAAGTGGGAATATAAAGTCGTTACTGTTAAAGGTGCGGATAAAGAGTTATCAAAAATGGATCCGAACAAATTTGAAATTTCGGATGAATCCTTAAACTTATTCGGAAAAGATGGATGGGAATTAGTAGACACTTATGAAACAACAGAAACGGTACATCCTAATTTTGGAAATGAGGATTATGTGAATGGAATTCAACCAAATGTAAGAACCGCAGAAATCAATTTTGTATTTAAACGTGAAAAATAAATGAACTTATGAAAATATTTTTATTCCTCACAATTGGATTTGTCTTAACGTTAAGCAGTTGTAGTAACATACCCAACAAGCCAGTTTCTGAAAAATTAAGTGTGGATGAATTGGCTAAAGTAATTAAAAGTGACACATCGTTTAATAGCTTTTATGAACATCTTAGAAGAGAAGTTGACGAAATGGATGATATTAAAAAAGCTACATTTAATGAGGTTAATTATCGAAGGCTCTTCAAGTATGTGAAATTTCTAAAAGATACGATTTACTGGAAACCATTGAATGAAAAATGGGAAAAAGAATGGAAAAAAGAGTACGGTATTTATTCAAAAAAAGCGGACTCTACTATAGACTATTGGAAAACATTCTTAGCGCAAAACTCATTGGATAAATATGTAAAAGTAGAATTAGCTAAAATTGACAAATATTACTACACCTATATCGGAGATCTAAAAGAGGTGTATTTAGGATTTAAACTTACACCACTACAAGGGCCAATTGAACAAATTCGATTCAACTATAGTTATAAAGCGAAAATTTACGGCGATGCGTATAGCGAAAGTCATAATTGCATCTTAACAACTCCTTTCTCATCACCAACCATTAAATATTGGGAAGTAGATTATTCCGAAAGAGATGATTTTGCAAATATATCAATAGGAACATTTTTACGTGACTACGATGTACAAATTGAAATTACAAAAATTCGTAAAGATGGTGTAAACATAAGCACAGATGACTTTAAGGTGCCTGAAGAAATTACTGATTATTTCGCACATGGAGAAAATGATGAGTTGATGCGTGATTATTATAAGGAAAAAATCATTAAAGAATTAGTCAACAAAGATTACCTAGAAAAATGGGAATATCGAATGAAAAAAGCAAACGAAATAAAAGAAAAAGAAGACAAACTTTGCTTTGATTTCTTAAACGAACTGTAAAAAAAAGAAGGTCTATTTTTCATTCAAATAGTCATCTAACAGCTGTCATTGCAATTCGCAGAAAGTAAAGAGTGAGCATTCTGCAATAGCTATTAATCACTCGAGGTACTATCCCTTTGATAGGAATTTAATACGATTACTTATGAAATCACCAATTGGAACAACCGCTAGTACAGGAAGTAAATGTCCTGAAAGTGGAATATGGAAAGTGGTTGGTTTAGTTTCAACTACCGCACCTATTGCTTTAGGGAATACTATGCCTCCCTATAATGGCAAAGCAGTAACTTGGAAATTAACCCAATATGCTTGAGCATTGAAAAAAGGGGAAATTATTCCCCTTTTTTTCTATTTTTATAAATTCATCCTTCAAAAGAAGATAATGGCAACTAATAAACGAGCAATCATTCGATATCGCGTTCTTGACTCTTGTTTCAGAAATAAGTATAAGCGTTACTATATCAATGATTTAATTGAGAAGTGTAGCGAAGCCTTGTCGAATCATATCGGAGAAGAAATAACGGTTTCTAGAAGACAGATTTTTGACGATATCAACTTTATGAAAAGTGATGCTGGATATGTTGCACCGATTGAATCGATTAAAGATGGTAAACAAGTTTATTATCAATACGAAGATGACAATTTTAGCATTGACAAAAGTCCTATAAATCAAGAAGAGTTAAACCAAATTACAGATGCGCTCGAAATTTTCAGTCGAATAAAAGGATTACCAAATTTTGAATGGATGGCGGAATTGGAAACCAAGTTAAGAGATTCATTAGAAACTGAAAAAATGGAAATTATCAGTTTTGAACATAATCCTTACTTAAAAGGAATTGATTTCCTGCAAGACCTTTACAATTACATCAAACAAACCACTGTTCTGAAAATTAGCTATCAAAGCTTCAAAATGGAAACACCTAATGACTTCATTATTCATCCCTACTATTTAAAACAATTCAACAACCGTTGGTTTTTATTCGGTCTGAATGATGAACTGGAAAAAATTCAAAATCTTCCATTAGACCGAATCCAAGTAATTGAACTATACCATAAACCCTTCAAAGAATGCACCATTGATTTTGAAGAATATTTTGATGATATTTTAGGCGTATCCAATCCCGAAGAACAGGAGTTAGAAGATATCGTCCTCGAATTTACGAGTCATCGACTGCCTTACATAATTTCTAAACCCATTCATGGTTCTCAAAAGCTGAAAGATGGGCTGATACATTTGAATTTAAAAATCAATCGAGAATTCACAAGTTATCTCATGTCTTTTGGGGCAGATGTAAAAGTGATAGCACCTGAAAACCTAAAAACAATTCTCGTAGAAGAAGCAAGAAAAATAATTTTAGATAACTATTCACCCTTCGAATAACTATCTTTAACCCATATTTCTATAAAACAAGTAGCAATTTAACCCATGATTACAGGAGAATTAAAATCACAAATAGACCAAATCTGGAATACCTTCTGGACAGGTGGAATTACCAATACGATTACCATTGTGGAACAGTTGACCTATCTCATTTTTATAAAAGATTTGGATGAGACCGAAACACGCAATGAATTAAAAGCAAAACGAAATCTCAAATACACGCCAATTTTTGGTAAAGAGCAACAAGATTTCCGTTGGAAAAACCTGAAAGAAATGGATGTAGATGCACGCCATAGCATCTTTACAAATAGTGTGGATGGTATCTTTCCTTTTATTCGTTCACTGGGAAAAGAGAAGAGTTTGTTTAGCGTTCACATGCGTGGTGCGACATTCGGTATTTCGAAACCAATGGTCTTAGACCAAGTCATCGATAAGTTGGAAAATATCGATATGACGATGCAAGATACCAAAGGCGATATTTATGAATACTTGCTTTCTAAGTTAGAAGGTGGCGGAACAGCAGGACAATTTAGAACACCACGTCATATAATTAAAATGATGGTGGAATTAATGAAACCTACTTTAGAAGATAAAGTCTGTGACCCTTCTTGCGGAACAGCTGGTTTTTTGGTAGCAACTAAAGAATATATTGATAAGCGGTATGATGTGACAGAACTCGACAAAGCTTCTAAACACATTAACAAAGAGATGTTCAACGGAATGGAATTCGATGCGACCATGTTGCGGATTGCTTCGATGAATTTATACTTACACGGCGTGGAAGAACCACAAATTATGGATGTCGATGCGGTGAGTAAGGACAATACCATTGCCAACGAATATACCTTAATTTTAGCCAACCCACCCTTTAAAGGAACGATTGACAAAGAAAGTATTGCTTCTGGTTTAAAGAATGTGACCAATACCACCAAAACAGAATTGTTGTTCTTAGCCTTAATGCTGAGACAATTAAAAACAGGTGGACGTTGTGCGGTAATTGTACCCGATGGTGTTTTGTTTGGTAGCGGAAATGCACACAAAAGCCTACGTGAAGAAATAGTAGCCAACAATAAATTGGAAGCCATTATTTCGATGCCAAGTGGTGTGTTTAAGCCGTATGCTGGAGTAAGCACTGCCATTATGATATTTACCAAAACAGGAACGGGAGGCACCGACAAAGTTTGGTTTTACGACATGCAAGCCGATGGAAAATCCTTGGACGACAAACGTAACTTATTGGTGGAAGCCGAAGTTTTTGATGCCTTTTCTTTTGGCGATGGCATAAGCGAATTGACGGAAGAGCAAATTAAAACACTACACGATAAGTTTAACTTACCCGATATTATTACACGTTACCCCAATCGTTACACCGAAAAACGTAGCCGAACAGATCAAAGTTTCTTAGTGCCTTTTAAAGAAATTAAAGCGAATGATTGGGATTTGAGCATTAATCGGTATAAGGAAATTGTTTATGAGGAAGTGAAATATGATGAGCCGAAGGTGATTTTGGAGCGAATAAAAAGGTTAAACTCGGAGAGAAATAAGTTAATAACTAAGCTTGAAAATCTCTAAAAATGTTTAAACTAGATCAAATTTTAAAATATTACCAACCTACCAACTTTATTGTCAATAAAGATGATTATGCTGATAATTTTAAGACACCTGTTTTAACTGCTGGAAAAAGTTTCATACTTGGTTATACAGATGAAAAAGAAGGTATGTTCAACGATTTACCGGCAATTATTTTTGATGATTTCACAACTTCATTTCATTTTGTTGACTTTCCATTCAAGGTAAAATCTTCTGCAATGAAAATTTTGGTTCCTCGTAATGAAACCATTGATTTGAAATATGTATTTTATCGAATGCATGGTCTGACAATTGATACAGGTCTTCATAAACGATATTGGATTTCAAGGTTTTCTCAAATAAAAATCCCTCTTCCTCCGCTCGAAACCCAAAAGCGCATTGCCCAAATTTTAGATGATGCTCAAGCGCTCAAGCAAAAAACGGAGCAACTCTTAAAAGAATACGATGCCTTGGCGCAATCTATTTTCTTGGATATGTTTGGGGATCCGGTGACAAATCCAAAAGGGTGGGAAGTGAAAGCTATAAAACTATTAGGGAAAACTACAACTGGAAACACACCTTCAAGAGCGGTGTTAGAGTATTACGGTGATTATATTGAGTGGATTAAAACGGATAATATAAATACACCTAATATGCATTTAACTAAAGCAGAAGAGTTCTTATCTAAAATGGGCTTAAATAGAGCACGTTCCGTTGATAAAGGTGCAATTTTAGTAACTTGCATAGCGGGTAGTAGAAAAGTAATTGGTAATGTTGCTATTGCAGATAGAACAGTTTCCTTTAATCAGCAAATTAATGCTTTTGAGGCTTTTAATGATTGTTATTTATTTTGGTATTATCATTTTATTCTAGCTAAATCATATGTTCAAAATAATTCAACGAACGGAATGAAAGGCATTATTACTAAAGGTAAATTTGAAAAGATGATATTTATAAATCCACCAATTAATCTCCAAAACCAATTCGCTGAAAAAGTCGCTTTAATCGAGCAACAAAAAGAATTGGCAAAGCAAGAGCTAAAAGAAAGTGAGGATTTGTTTAATTGTTTGTTGCAGAAGGCGTTTAAAGGGGAGTTGGTATAAATAAACTTGGTGGAAGAAGAAATAATGAATGCATGCATGCATGCACTAATAGAATAAATGGTGATAAAACTTCATGAATTGATACTGTTCAAGATGATTTTACTAAATTAACGGACTTGATTATTGATATTTAGTGAATTAAGTTACCTATGCAGATGTGTTGCATAGTTATTTTCTAAATTTGAAAGTGATAATTGTGAAAATAAAATGCTCAAATAAACAGCATTAAGATGGAACGAATAACAATATTATGACTACAAACTTTCAGTTTTTACAACAAGAGTGGCCCGAATTGTTCCAACGAGCAAGGAAAGCAGAGCAATTGGTAATTACCGACCCTAGAACGTCGTTAACCTATTCACGAATGGCGCTT
>CAZDAR010000075.1:5225-10826 GCA_964503665.1 uncultured Flavobacteriales bacterium | reverse complement strand
ATAACAGTAAAAAAACATAAAAGAAACTGATACTGAATTTGCACACCACAACGTTAAGGTGCTTGGCGACAGTAGCCGTTGAGTGTTGGATTTGTGCGTTGGCAGGCTATTTCGCCAAACACGTGTTATAAGCTGGCTGCGGATTATTAACGATAAACTTAAATTGAAATGAAAATATTAATAGCTTGTGAGGAGAGCCAAGAAGTTTGCAAAGCTTTCCGAGAATTAGGGTTTGAGGCTTATAGTTGCGACCTACAAGAATGTAGCGGTGGAAAACCCGAATGGCATATTGTTGGAGATGCGGTAAAAGAGGCTTATAGTGGCAAATATGATATGATGATTGCACACCCACCTTGTACTTATATGAGTAGAGCTGGGGCAAGATGGATGTATCCGACAGCAGGTAATTTGTGCCAAGATAGATATGCAAAGGCAATGGAAGCGAAGGCTATGTTTTTAGAACTACTTAATGCACCTATTGAATTTATTGCAGTTGAAAATCCAACACCATTAAAAGTAGTTGAATTGCCAAAACATAGCCAAGCGATACAGCCCTACGAATATGGACACGAATTTAGTAAGCGAACATTATTGTGGTTGAAAAATTTACCACTATTAAAGCCGACTGATGTTAAGAGCAACTATAAGCCATATTTACCGAGCAATACTGGAGGTAAGAAACGAGGACAGAAATACCAATTTGTAAACATAAGCCAAAAGGAAAGCTCAAAAACTTTTAGCGGAGTGGCAAAAGCTATGGCTGAACAATGGGGGACTTTCATTCGGAGCAGGAACGTAGCAGCTTGCTTATAACGGAATGGGTATTGGCGAAGTTGCCGAACCGAAAGATAAATTAAAAAACAAAAGTTTAAATTATGGACGAAAGTTTAATTGAAAAACAGAACAGCAATTTTGCCAATACCTTGTTAGGTGCAGGTTATTCATCTTGCGAGGTTTGTTTCAACGTAAAATTGAAACGAAAAGGGATTATGAAGTGGTTAGAAGATAAAAAGTTCATCAAACCAAAAACAGAAGGATTTGCATTAATGGTAAGGGATTGGGATGATGTAATTGTAATGTCTTCTGCCGAGCCGCACGGAGGCGTAGTTTTAATTACAAGCACCAAAGTTAATGGGTTGCGTTAACTTGCACCTAACGTTTTGCGTATATGTGCAGTACGCAGGAACTAAATTTTAAAATTAACAACAAATGCTTATTAGCGTATTGCGCATATACGCTGTTATAAGCTGATTAAATTTTTATTGAGCGATGGCAACAATGACAAAAGAAAAAGCAAATAAAGTATATGACCTGCTTGTAAGTATTGGTGGCGCATACGAATCTAACAGAGATAGTTTTATTTACCACCATACCGAAAGTAAAGACGGATGTAGTGAATGGTGTTTTTCAGGAAAACTCGGTTTGGGTGGTAAATACAGAAGTGGTTACAATAGAGTATATTGTTATAGAGAGGATGAAACGCCTGAACGAATTAAATTAATGGATGAGCTTAACGGTTCGTTGGCAAAAATTTAATTTGCTTATAACTCATTTATTGGCGCTACTTTATAGCGCATATATAACAAAAAAAAAAATAATTTAAAAAAAGATGAATCCAGAAAAAAGTTACTTTGACTTCGTAAAAGAATACATTATTGAAAAATATGGAGTTGCAATTACAGATGAAGATTTTAGAAACATTAACGAATTAATAAACACAGAAGCCAGCAGAAGAAGCAATCTTTTTGAGAAAGTAAAAAAAGTTATAATGAAATTTGATTTAGACACGAAAAGACGTGTAAGAAAGCAAAATGAAAGACGTTTTTTCTTGTTTCATCTATTGAGGGAGGAAAATTTTAAGCTACATGAAATTGGTGATGCTTTTAATCGAAAACATGATACTGTAATTCATGGGTTGAAAATGCACGATATTTTAACAAAAATAAAAGACAAGTCATACGAAAAAACAGTAGAGGAAATTAATATGTTATTCTTTGAAATGGAGGTAGGCATAGAACACAAAGAAGAAATTATACAGTGAAACCATTCCCGAAAACTTTTTGAAAGAAACTACGATTGGGAGGAGTTTGGATTTATACTCTTTAAAAACCGTTCCCAAAAACTTTCTTCAAGGAGCTACGATTGGGGGATATTTGGATTTAAACTCTTTAGAAACCGTTCCAGAAAACTTTCTTCAAGGAGCTACGATTGGGGGATATTTGGATTTAAACTCTTTAGAAACCGTTCCAGAAAACTTTCTTCAAGGAGTTACGATTGGGGGGGGTGTTTTTACGTTTTGCGTATATGAGAAGTGGTACTTATAAAAAGTTGGAATTAAACAATAACGCCAATGTGCCATTTCTTATATACGCTGTTATGTACCGTTTTTTGTTTGTTGGATGGGCAATCTATCGAATAATAGGAATTGTTTTTGGCGTAGTGATTTATATGCCATATTGGTTATTAACATGTGAAAACGTTGTTTGGAAGATAGATTCCTATTTTGATAGAATTTGTCCGAGAGTGTATTAAAATGGCACATAACATTGCATATAACGGAATACAAATAAACGCAGTAACGATATGAAAGAAGAAATTTTACAAATAGCATCAGACCTTAGGGAAGGACACATCACATCAAATGAAGCAAAAGCACAGTTATTGCGTTTATTTGGTGTTAGCAGTAGTACGGATTTAAACCACTAACACTCAATCGAAGAACTGAACCTTTTCTTTTCTTTTTTGTGCGGTGGGAAAATTCTTTTTGTTTTTTTTCACTGAACTCAATGAGATGTACAAATGTAGCACTTGTATTAAAGCACTTAGATTCTTTGTGTATGTCAATGGATATATACATAATGAAGAAAACGATTGATAGATAATTGTGTTTCTATATATTATTTTCGTAATATCAATAACAATTTAAAATTAATAATTATGGCAGAATTTAGAAATTTAACAGAAGATGAGTTTGATGAAATGTTTGAACTTATTGAAAACCATTTAGACGACAATGCTTCATTTGATGGTTGTATGTTTGAAACTTACGGAGAAGAATTAGAATTTGTCCGTGAAAAAGCAAAAGAAAACAGAGTTATTACCATTGTGGACGGAGATAATGGGAATTTGTTTTATACTAGTGGATACCACCTTGTTAATAGATTGGGGTATTTAGTTACAAAAGAACCTTTGCCAGACTTTGAATTTGAAGTAGAACTTAACATAGAATGATAATAGGTTTAGTAGGTAAACATGGATCTGGAAAAGATACAGTTTACGATTTAATTCAGAAAAACTCT
Source organism: uncultured Flavobacteriales bacterium (assembly GCA_964503665.1). Classification (GTDB taxonomy): domain Bacteria; phylum Bacteroidota; class Bacteroidia; order Flavobacteriales_D; family Crocinitomicaceae; genus 40-80. Next base: position 7,527 of record CAZDAR010000075.1, on the reverse strand, counting down.
AAAATAGAATTTGAAAATATCAAGTTCGCAAAGCACGTTAAAAAGCATGTGTGTAAAATGCTTGAGTGTAGCTTAGAAGAGTTAGAAAATCTCAAAAGAACAGACGAGAAGGTTAAATACGGATTGACTATAAGAGATTTATTAGAAATGATTGGCGATATGGGTCGAAGTTTAAATCCATATATGTGGATTAATAGAACTATGTCTGAAGTTGATGTATCTAAACATCTATGTTTTACAGATGTTCGCTTCTTAAATGAAGCTGAAGAGATTAAAAAGATGTACGGAACATTAATCAGAGTAACAGATGGCGACTTAAATAAAGTTTCTCTGAACTCTGAAAAAGAAACAGACCTAATTAAAGTTGATTACACTATTGTAAACGATGGAACATTAGAAGAATTGGAAAATAAAGTAAAAGAATTATTAATTAAAATCAAGTAATTATGAAAGTAGCAGTATTTAAAATTGGGAGAGGAGGTATGTTTAACAATCCTGGACATTTAAAGTTTAATGAAATCGTAGATGGTCCATCAGCAGAATACTTTGGTTACAATGTGTATCAAAAATTTGAGAATTGGGAGTATTTCATATCTTTATTAGAAGATGATGAAATTGAATATGATTATATTCTTGATTGGGCTGCAGATTTTCAAGGCAAAGAAGAAGAAAAAATCATTTTTAATGATTGGTGCAAAGAGCGTGATATTGATTTTTCTTTTGAACAATTAGGAGATATTTACATATACAATGAAGTTGGTAATAGCTTAGGGTGTACGCTTGAAGAATATCAAAGCGACACTTGCACCTTGAATTTCGATAATGATAACGATACATTATATTGGATACCTATTTCAGAATTAAATGAAGAAGAAGTTTTAGCAATACTTAAAAGTGAAGTTAGCTATGAATATGAGTATCTTCTTGAAGATGAGCAAAAGGCTGTTTATTACGCTTTAAAAGAGTTAGACTTTGATAAAAAAACAATAGCAAATTCTATGGCTGAAAAACATTCTTTTGATGACTTAGTTAAATTAGGTTTAATTCAGGAGGTGGAAGGAATTGTAGAGTATAAGGGGTGTTTTTACGAACGAAATTAATTATGAATACTGAATATCTATTACCTCGAAGATGTGCAATCACAAGACGAGGATGTTCAACTGGTTTTGTTATTAATGATTTATTCATTGAGAACCAAATTGACGCTAATAAGTATTGTCAAGAAAAGTTTGGCAAATCTTTTTTTGAACTGCATGAAGAATACAACACAGATAGTGATGAAGATGATGATTGCTTCAGTGATTCAGTTGATGATTTTCACTATACTGAATTTGATGAAACAACCGTTAACGATCAAGGTTATGGTTTCACAGAGGATGGAGAACTTGTGTTTGTAACTAATGATTTAGCTGAGATAATTAGTATAGTTCTCAGCGAGGGTTCGAGAAGAGATAAAGTCAAATTATCCTACGACATTAGTATATATAACCGTATAGAATTAGGTAAGCAATCGGCAACAACTCTATCTTTAGAGTTAGCTTCAATGGAAAACAATGAGTTAAACAACTATCTTTTAAAATTAAAAGATTATATTTGTAATTCAAAATGAAAAAATCTTTCTTTATATTCCAAGATTGGCAAATAGCCTTTATGAAAGAAAATGATGGTAGCATGACTTACTTGGAGATAGCCGAAGCTATTGGTGTATCAGAACGGCAAGTTAAAGCAAAGTTATACAAAATAAAAAACGCAGGTTTTCCAATAGAAAACAATACTCCACAATTTATTCCAGCCATGTCATCTTCTCCTGATTGGTCAGATATTACAGAAGATGAGATGCTGCGTGGCTATGTCGCTCCCACGCATGAAGAATTGAGCGATGAGGAGAAAGAAATTTTTAATAAATTAATGAGTGATTATGAATAAAAAAGAAGTTCAAAAAAGAGTTTTACAGAATGGAAAACCTTTAGATTTAGACAAATTCTCTTGGTGTGAAAAAACTAAAACATTTTCAAGTGATGAAAATTATTTAGTTCTTGATTTTAAAGATATTAATGATTGTACATTTACTACAGGGTCTAATTGTACATTTGATACAGGGTATGATTGTACATTTAATACAGGGTCTAATTGTATATTTAACACAGAGTATGATTGTACATTTAATACAGGGTCTAATTGTACATTTAACACAGAGTATTATTGTACATTTAATACAGAGTATGATTGTACATTTAATACAGGGTCTGATTGTACATTTAATACAGGGTCTAATTGTACATTTAACACAGAGTATGATTGT
>CAZDAR010000075.1:3842-5125 GCA_964503665.1 uncultured Flavobacteriales bacterium | reverse complement strand
AATACAGGGTCTAATTGTACATTTAACACAGAGTATTATTGTACATTTAATACAGGGTCTAATTGTACATTTAACACAGAGTATTATTGTACATTTAATACAGAGTATGATTGTACATTTAATACAGGGTCTGATTGTACATTTAATACAGGGTCTGATTGTGTTGTAATTAGAAGAGATATTTTTGAAGTGATTACACTAACCAAAGAGTATAATACGATTAAAATATTACCTTATGGCAAGAAAGGTTATATTACTAAATTACAAGGTGAAGATTTTTATCATTTTCCAAATGAAACTGATAGAATAGAAATCATAGACAACATTGTTTCTAAGGTAATATCTCAAAAAGGTAATGTTCTCAAGGTAATAAATCAAGGTGAAGAAAAAGAAAGCTATATTGTAATAGATGGGGAATACCATGCTCATGGAGCAACAATTAAAGAAGCAAAAGAATCTTTAATATACAAAAGAACAACAAAAGATTTATCTGAATTTGAGAGTTGGAAATTAGATGATGTTAAAAGTAAAGAAGAACTAATTTTAGCTTATAGAAGCATAACTGGAGCTTGTGAAACTGGTGTTAGATATTTTCTTAATGATAAGGACATCAAAGATAAAATGACTATTCAAGAAGCTATTGATTATACTGAAGGTCAGTATAATTGGCAGGTATTTAAAGACTTTTTCTTAAATAATTAATTATAACTATTTAATCAAAGTAAAAATACCTATAATATTTGATTTAACACCTATCAACAATAAAAGATTGGATAGATGAGTTAAGTGAGGAAAAAATGTTTAACAATTTAAAATAAGATGAATAAATGTGAAGCAATGCTAATGCCTAGAAATAAAAAACAAAAAGCTGAATTAGATAGATATATTAAGCACCTAAACTTAAAAACAAAGGGTGAGATATTTATTTTAAATTGTGTTCTTTATTTAGATTGGAGTCGAATAAAGATTTTACAATCAATTGAATTTATAAAAGAAAGCGATGATGGAAAATCTATTGATTTTCATATTACTATGACAGCACCAAGAATAACGACAATGTATTCCACTAGTAACCCCTACATAAGTGATTGGTGGTCAAGAGAATATGCTAAGTCTTTAAACAATAGAATGTTTCATATTTTTCATCAGATGGATTATTATACAGATTAATTAATATATTATGAAAGAAATCACAGAACAAGAATTTTACGACCTTATCAAACAAGGAGTAAAAGATTTTAATAGCTATAAGATAGTTGGGAATGTTGAAGTGTTATATTGCT
>CAZDAR010000075.1:0-3742 GCA_964503665.1 uncultured Flavobacteriales bacterium | reverse complement strand
AGATAGAGTCTTTATAGGATGTTTTGTTGGTACACTTCAAGAGTTTTATATAAAAGGCTGGGAGCAATAAAAAAAACAATGGGTAAAAGAGTTTGTTGAATTAAATAAAAAAATTATGAAAGAAAGAGAATTTAAAATCAGCGACAAAGTATTTGATATTCGCTTTGGTTGGGGAATAGTTATCGATATAATTAAAGACGCTAAGCTTCCTATAAAAGTATCATTTGATTCGCTTCCATTAGCTTACTATTATTCTAATGAAAAAAATGAAAAACAGTTACTTTCACATCACGAATATGAACTTAAACCAGTTGACAGAGTAGTGTTAGTGAGAGACAATGACTATGATGAATGGCTTCAAGGAGTTTTTCACATGAAAAAAAACGGAAAATATATATGCTGGTTTAACAGCAAGACATTAGAAGAAGCAAGAGACAGCATCAAAATTGTAGAATGGAATCAAATGAAAGAAGTAGAAGATGCTGAAAAACAACAAATAGTTGAATTAACATTAGAAGATATTTCAAATGGCAAAGGAGTTGGAGTTCCACCTCACTTAATTAGAATTAAAAAATGACAGAAATAATTTTGCCAAGAAGAGATAGTGAAGGAAAGTATTACATCTCTTACTCACAACTTACAAGCTTCAAATCGCTTAAATCATTCAATCTCGGAATAGAAGGAAAACTTGAATATATCAGATCTTACTTCTTCGGTGAACAGTTCCCCGATGCTGGATGGGCTGAGTTTGGTGCTGAAGTAGAAGATTATATCTGTCACATAGATAGAGAATACAACCTTACAGATAAAGAAAAAGCAACGCTAAACCAAATAGAACCATTAGGAGTGTTTCAGCAAGAAATTAAAATACCACTCTTTGAAAATGTATATCTATTAGGTTATATTGACGATGCTTCTTCAGGATTCAAAAAGATACGTGATTATAAAACAGCAAGTCAAAATAGTAAAAAACGATACTATGAACCTGATTACATTCAACTTCCTCTATATGCTGAAGGCGTTAAAGTAATCACAGGTGAATATCCTAAAGAAGCCGAAGTTTGTATAATTGAACGAAAAGGAAATGTGTTCGGAATGGAGAATAGAAGAGATTTGCTGTCCGTAGGTGAACAAGTGTGGTATCACCCAATAGATATATCTCCTGCAAGAATACAAGGTGTTCTAATGCAAGCTAAAGCGACCGTATTTGAAGTGTCTGAATTGTATAAAACCTTTTTAAAAATTAATAAATGAAAGCAGTAAGCCATATCGATTCAAGTAGCGTTGTAGCTATTGATATTGAAACAGTAAGATTAGTAAATAAATTTGATGAACTTTCTGATGACTGGAAAGAAGCTTGGGCTTATAAAAATAAACATGAAGGTAAAGTTCCTGATTATGAAGAGTTGGAAAAACTTTGGTTTGAAGCAGCCCCTCTCTACCCCGAGTTCTCTAAAGTAGTAACAGTTTCGCTTGCTTATATGAAAGGAAACGAACTTAGATGTAAGCAATACACTTCAGATCATGAGTTTCTTCTTCTCAAACAATTAGCTAACGATTTAGTTAACTTTAGTAAGTTTAGATTAATAGGTCATGCCTCAAAGTTCTTTGACTTTCCTTTCTTAGCTAAAAGATATATCATCAATAATATGGAAATACCTTCCATTTTAGATGAATCTAACAAGAAGCCCTGGGAACAAAGTTTATTATGCACAAATGAATTGTGGAAATCTTTTGGTACTGGAGGGTATGGATCTTCTTTATTTGCATTATCTTTAGCATTGGGATTAGAAGTTAGTAAGGTAGATTTAGTAGGCGATGAAGTTGGAAAAGCTTATTACAATGGCGAACTTTCACGAATTGCTGACTACTGCTCATTGGACACAATCGCTACTTTCAACGTATTCAGACGTTTCAAAGGAGAAAGCACATTCAAGTTTGATGATGTAGTGTATGTAAATAAAGGAGAAGTTATTACTTTAGATACAAATGTAAAAGAAGTAAACATTCCAATCCTTACTAAAATATTTGATAACGGAACAATTACAGACAGTGATATTAAAAAGTTAACTGAAGCTTCAAGCACTTTAGATAAAAGTGAAAAAGCAAATTTAGCAATCATTATCAGAGCGTGTCTTAAAGATAAACTTAGTGATAACGCTAAGGCTTTTATTAAAGAATTAACGAAATAACAACTACAACTACGAAAAAATCGGTGAAATTAAGTAGCCGATTTTTTTACTTATTACACAAAATAACAAATATATTGTTTACATTTGTGTTTAAATTGATGAGAGTAGCGAATGGTTTTTACAAAGAATAGTAGATGGATTAGTTTATTTGATGGGACTAATGCGGTAGTGTTAGATTATTGGTTTGACCATAGCATTAACACTTGTGTAGTAAAGATTAGAAAGCATAACATGATAGAGGACATAATTATTCCCTCCATCGCTTTTATTAAAGAATTTAAAATGATTGACAATGGAAATAATGAACGCTCCAAAATTGGCAGACAACCAAGAATGGGTAATTGATAGTTATTCAACTCCACTTGGTAGCGTAAGACCAAAGAAAGATGATCCTACGAAGTTTAATAAATTCAACATCGCAATCTACAAATATAGATATGACCGTTGGCATTTATTTGAACTTATTGGAGATAAAGGAATACTAATGGCATGGTGTGTAATTGGATTAAAAGAATAAAAAAAATGTTTAACAAAGGTTTATTTCGTTTTATTTATATTTAGAAGAAAATAATTAATGATTAGATGTTCTACGGCTGAATTTTAGAACGTCAGCCCACATATAATAAATACCCTGTTATATGCTGTGCTTTTTGAAAGGGTAAAATTAAAGATGGCAAAGACGGTTAAATTACAAGAACTTAATAGACAATATGAATTTGTTTGCAATGAATGGGTTCAAAAGTTTTCCAATAAACAACAGATTGATTTTGATGGTTGGGTAGGTGATGAAATTGGCGGTATTGCATTATTCGCTTGTCAATATTTTTTCAATTTATCAGATATTATTTTAGACATAAACACTAAACAACCCAAAGGATTGATTTTAGATTGGCAAAGTGATGGTGTTGATTTTAATATGTTTAATGAATGTCCGCAAAATATAAATTACAAGTCATATACAATGGGGGCGAGGTATGAACATTTTGATAAGCAAGAGCCTAAAGAGTGTGAACACCCTTACGCTTCAATTATTGGTGATGGCGAAATGTCGCCTGCAAAGTGTTTGAAATGCGGAAAGATTTTGTCTGCATAGCATATAACGGTTCGCAGGTTGCTTTAGTGGCGACTTTAACCGATAAAATTAATTAGAATTAAAAACTTTAAATAAACGAAAATATGTCAAAAGAAAACATAACCAAGCCATTGAAGCAACCTGATGTTAGGCGTAGTTTTATTGGTAGATTACTTTGTAAATTAGGCTGGCATCAATTTACTTGTAAAATGCAAGATTGTATAGATGAATTTGGATATGTACCGAGTGATGGTCGTATGCCAAAAGTAGCCAAATGTAGTAGGTGTGGTAAAAATTACGCCTAACGTTATGGCGGTTGGCGTAGTTGCCGATTTTGAAAAACAAATGTTAAATTTAAAAATAAACTTTATATGAAAACAGAAATTTCAATTAACCACGAACTCGGCAATTACGCTAACTTGCTGTTACCTGCCGTTTTTTCTCCTAATGTTAAGCCTGAATTAAATAAGGAAAGTGA
>CAZDAR010000074.1:0-11179 GCA_964503665.1 uncultured Flavobacteriales bacterium | reverse complement strand
CAACGTGTGGGTTTAAGCAATTGCGTCTATTTCCATTATATCTATTTCTGTTAATTCGTTGAAAATCAAAAACAAATCCGTTTACAATCGTTTAACATTCAAATCAGATATTTCAAAAGTGGAAGATTTCATTGCAATTATCTTTGTTGATGTAAATTTATAAAATCTCGTTAAATATCCAACAACCCAATTGGATATTTAACCTCACTACATTCCCGCCTTTTCCTTGAAATCTTCTATCAAGTGATAAAAATGCTTCAACTCCGCCATGGAGAATTCGATCTTGTTTTGTGCGTCACTAATTTCATCTAAAAATGATTTCACTTCGCTTTCCGAAATGTTAGTGCGTTGACTGAGTGAATAGATAAACTTCGGATCGGAAAGGTCGTTTGTATCCAAATGATAGGTACGTCGTATATCAAAAAGGAAATAGTGAATCTTCTTTTGAACCATATTTCCAGGACTGCCATTTTCATAATACAGAGAACCGATGGTTTTGGCGAATTCGACCGATTTATTTGCTTCGGGTTCGACTACTGGAATCGCTCGCTGCTCGCGTCTACTTTTGAAAATCAAATAGATGAGTAACGCTATTAGTAGCAAATACCACGCAACTCTGAGTGCTGCATTACTCAAAATAAAGCGCATAGGAGTGGTTTGTTGATCGATGTTGTATTGTCCATCGTACCACAAGATATTTTTTCCATCTAAATACTGAAGCGAATGATATGCAATCGGAAAGGTACTCTTTTGTAAAAGGTAATAATTGGTATAAATGTCTGGCGCTAAATGCAGGTAAAACGTTCCTTTTCCATATTGAACTTGTATGAAATTCGGCGCAGTAGTTTCATTGACGGTCATCGTTCCTAAAATCGTCACACCCTTTCCATTGGATGGCAGTTGATCAAATAATTGCGGTGCAGCTAATTTGTCAAAAATGGCATCTTCTCGGTATTTATTCAATGTCAAATAGGTAGGATAAGCGGTAACACCATCACCTGTTTTATACGCTTGGTAAGTAGTATAGCCAATTTTTAAACTATCCAATAATACATCGTCAAAGTTACTAGCAGCAATGAAAGCTGTTCCGCCCTTTTTTACAAAATTCATCAGTTTTTCACTTCCTGCTTTCCCCAAATCAAATGAGTACCCGACAAACAGCAAAGCATCGTTGAATTGATAGTTCCCTTTTTCTTCCAAGAACATATACAGCGATTGGTTAATCTCCGTAATTTTCGGTTGCTTTATAAATAACTGTTTTAATTCGTTTTTAGTAACATACGTACCGTACGGCGTTTTTAAAGTCGGACTATAGCTTTTTCGCCAATCAATTGGTTGTTTTTGACCAGCTTGCATAATGGCAGTCAGTATTAAAACGATGACGACTAAAACGATTCCAAATTTCAACTTCATATCAATTCATTTTTAAAGCGAATGAAATCGGTTTGGAACGTATCAAAAGTCGCTTGGTCAATATCGAATTTACCAAACCACACATAATTGAAAAGCGTCGTTGTCTTGCGGAAATTCTCTTTGATTTTCTCGTCCTTAATTTCTAGTAGAAATTCTTGATTTGTCTTTCGATAATCCCAAACAATTATTCCTTTTTTCGCTAAGAGTTGAAGATTTTGCAAGTGTAAATAACGAATTGCCACGTCCCATTGTTGCTTCTGAATCGCTTCCTGAAGGTATTCATCAATGCTGACATTTTCTAAATTTCGCTCGACGAATTTAAAATCAGCTTCCTCACTTTCTTTGACCTTTCGCTGAACACTTTTATTGCGAGAGAAGAATAACTTATATAACGTAAATAGAATGGCAAAAACAGCAAGAGCAATTAATAAGTATAGGACAGTTGTTTCTGAAATGCCTCCCCAATCTGGTAAAAATGATTCTAAAAATTGATTCAGCCAATTCTTCACTCGCTCAAAAAAGGAAAGTCCTTCTACTTTTTGCTCGTCATAATTAAATTCGTGGGAATCATATTTTTGTTGAACCGATTCAAATTTTCGGGAAACCTGTCTATCCTCCACGAATAGTGAGTCCGAAGGAAATGTATCGTACGCTCCTTTTTCCCAATACGGAATCTTTTCCACAACCGTAAATTCACCTTTCTCGGCCAAACCAAAAATCGGCGTTGTGAAAAATGCGACAACTGCAATTAATAAGAAAGAAAATATGCGTTTTTTCAATTTATATTTCGTCTGTGGTAGCACCTATTTGTTCGATATCTTCTAATGTTTCTTCGCTATAACTCACTTCTAATAAACTGAAATATTGTAATACATAAAAGCTAATCAAATAGATAGAAGAGAAAACGACTAACAAGGTGATAAAAGAAATACCTAAGGAAACGATGATTTTTCCGCCGAAGGTTAAAAAGAAATCTTCATGAAAACCTACCGTAGTGAAAGCGACAATTCCTAAAATAATTAAGGGAATTAACATCACAAAACCTAATGTTATTTGAACCATAAATTGAAATAAATATGAGGCTGTTCCGTATTCGAACATCTTCGATTTAATTAACTTAAAAGAAGCTCCGTAACTATCCCATAATTTTTCTTTTCCTTGTAAATAAAGAAATAAAGCGCTGTAATTAAACAACATCAACATCGTTGCTAGAATTCCAACTGCAATCGTTCCAACAAGCGGGATAAACATCAAAATAAGAACTAAAATACCGAATGGAATTAACAAAATAAGCATCACCAAGATAGAGCTTAGAAAGAACAAAAGATATTTGCCAATATTCTCTTTGATTTTAGTAAAAACATCACCCGTTGTGAAGTCTGTATTTCCCTTCTCTTCTAGCAGTAGCATATATTCAATCCCAAAGACAGAGACAATTAGAAAAAAGAGCATCATTAAAAGTCCAAAACTAGCTGCTATTCCTATCATCGTAGAAAGTTCTGGTTCAGTAGACCTAAAAATCAATGGTGTAATATAACTAATCGAATAAAACATCAACAACATGAAGATGGCGATAAATGGCAGAGAAAGTGTGAGAATGCTTTTATTAAAATGTTTGAAAATCAGTTTAAACAAAGTGATATAGTCAGAAATAAGTTCGCCTAATTTTCGACTTTTCTTAAAGGTAAAATCTAGTTTTTCCATAAATATTTTTTTGAGAGTTGAATTGGATAGATGATATAATAATACACAATTATTATCAAACTAATGAAAATTATGAATAAAGATAATAAAAGTGAGAACTGATAATGACGTGTTACATAGCCTTCTAAAGTTCCGGCAACTACAAAAAATGGAACGGTGCTTACCAAGATAATTCCCGCTTTTTTAATTTGACGTTTGAACGACTCCAAGCGCGTATAGGTTTTGGGAAAAAGAAAACTATTTCCGACCATTAATCCACAACCGCCTGCAATAATGATTACCGAAATTTCAAATGCTCCATGAATCCATATCGCACTCATAGCCGTTCCTAAAGCACCAAATTTGTAAAATATGTAATGAAAAGCGCCTAGCATTATTCCGTTTGTCAGTATAATATATCCTGAACCCACGCTAAAAAAGATACCAAAGGCAAACGCTAGAAATGCCACACGTATATTGTTAATGGTAATCGCTAAAGCACTTCCCGTTGCATCGCCACTCGCATAAATCGCTGCTGGATTCCCTTGTTTAATATTTGCAATGGTCGTATCAACATATCCATCACCTAAAATCAATCGGATAAAACCTTCGTCAAAATGTGCGGAAATAATTCCAATCAATGTTGCCAAATTGAAAATTAAAAAACTGTAAAGCAAATACTTACGACTTTCAAAAACAGTTTTAGGAACATCGTATTTAAAGAAATGTAGAAATTGTTTGTCCGAATTTTTTTGATCTTTATAAATCGATTGATGCGCAAAAACAGCTAATTCATTCAAGTAATCTTTCGTTTTACTTTTGGGATAAAATGTTTGAGAATACGCCAAGTCATTCGTTAACTCAATGTAATCAGAAGCTAATTCGTCAGGATGTATAGCTTTTTTGTTTTTGAGATGTTCTTCAATTTTTAACCATTTTTCTTTATTTCGTTCGATAAATGAAGCTTCACGCATAATATTTTTATCTTTGAGTGTAACAAATATATGGAAAAGCTACTAATAAACACACCTCAAAATGTTGACATTGAGTATTCGCTTGCTTCAGTAGGAAGTCGAATATTAGCAATAGCCTTGGATTATGCGGTGATGATTGGATACGCATTTCTTGTTTTTCAAATCATCAACCAACTATTTAGCCACACAATGGATTCGTGGCTCTACATGGGGATTATGATGTTGTTTCTTTTACCTGTGCTTTTTTATCATTTCATTTTGGAAACTTTACTCAAAGGTCAAACGTTAGGCATGATGGTTATTAAATTAAAAGTGGTAAAAATTGATGGTTCACGTGCCACCATTTACGAATACTTTATTCGTTGGGTGATGAATATCGTCGATATTTGGATGCTTAGTGGTGTGATTGGATTGGTTTTTATTATTTCGACAAAGAAGTCACAACGCATAGGTGATTTAGCGGCTGGAACTACAGTTATCAGCTTAAAACCAAAGTTAAAATTGATTGAGACCGTTTACGAAGAACTGAAAGATTCCTACGAAATTCAATTTCCGCAAGTACTTAAATTAAGCGACAAGGACATTAATATCGTTAAGAAGAGCTTCAAGAATGCCGTTTCAAAAAGAGATACGACTGTTATCAATGCTTTGGCTACTAAATTGAAAAATGTGTTAGACATTCATGAAATAAAAATCTCCAATGAGAAATTTGTAGAAACAATTATCAAAGATCATTATCATTCTTTCAAGGAAAGATAAATACATTTTTCTGTTTCTTGTTCTTGAAAATCCACCTTTTTATTTCTACCTTTCATAAAATATTTTTCACTTATTGTAACCTATCTGAACTTGGACACTCTATTTATTTAGAGAACAATTTAAAGTCGAGAAGATATGGAGAATAAAGTGCCCTTTTCTATATTAAATCACTCATTTGTTACATCTAATTGACAAATATGGAATCAAACAAGCAACTAAGCGACACAGAAATTATTGAACGAATTATAACGGGCGAAAAACCACTTTTTGAATTAATCGTTAGACGTTATAATCCTTATCTATACAAAGTGGGAAGGTCTTATAATTATAATCATGAAGATACGGAAGACTTGATGCAAGAGACGTACGTAGACGCATACAAAAACTTATCGAAATTTGAAAGTCGTTCCAGTTTCAAAACGTGGATTGTTCGCATTATGTTGAACAATTGTTATCATAAAAAGAAGAAGCTCAGCTATAAAAGTGAATTAGGAGAAGACGCAATTAGCGATTTAAAGTTCCAATCGATTAATTCGATTAATGATACAGATAAGATGGTGGAAAATAAAGAATTAAATAGCGTTATTGAGCAGGCACTTGAAAAAATACCAGAAGATTACCGAATGGTATTTGCACTTCGAGAAATGAACGGATTAAACGTTTCAGATACTGCTGATTTACTAAAAATTAGCGAGAATAATGTGAAAGTTCGTTTAAACAGATCAAAGACGATGTTGAGAGGACATATCGAAAACGTCTATTCTTCAGCTCATTTATATGATTTCAACTTGATTTATTGCGATGGGATTGTGGACAGAGTTATGCGTGCTATTAAAGATATTTAAGTTATGAAAGGATTAGATAAAGCTGATTTGGAAGTTTTGATAAAAGAACGGGTATTTAACAATACGAATATGAGTAAAAGTGATAAAATTGAAAAAATTGCCTATCACTTTGATAAAATAATGCAGACTTTAGGACTCGACATGACAGACGACAGCTTGAGAGATACACCTAAAAGAGTTGCGAAAATGTATGTCCAAGAAACGTTTAGTGGTTTAAATCCAGCCAACAAGCCTTCGATTAGTCTTTTTGACAATAACTATTCCTATCACCGAATGTTGGTAGAGAAAGACATCACACTTTATTCCAATTGCGAGCATCATTTTGTTCCAATCATTGGAAAAGTGCACATTGCTTACATTCCTCATAGAGAAGTAATTGGACTTTCAAAACTGAACAGAATCGTACAGTATTATGCCAAGCGTCCGCAAGTTCAAGAGCGATTAACCGTAGAAATTGCAACTGCTCTCAAAGAAATTTTAGGACATGATGATGTAGCCGTAGTAATAGAAGCCGATCATTTATGTGTGGCTTCGCGTGGCATAAAAGACACAAATAGCATTACACTCACAGCAAATTATGCTGGTGAATTTGAACAAAGCTCAACTAAGCAAGAATTTTTATCCTACTTAAATTTTAAAAACTAATCAAAATGGGACAGAACGTAAAAATAAAATCGATCGAACATCTTACACACGATGTTCTTAGAATACAATTAGAGAAACCTGCCAACATGGATTATCATCCAGGGCAAGCTGCTGATATCTCTATCAATAAAGCTGGTTGGGAAAATGAATTAAGAGCATTTACTTTCACTTCTTTACCAGAAGATAATCATCTTGAATTCGTTATCAAAACGTATCCTTCTCACAAAGGGGTAACAAACGAATTATTATCCTTAAAAGCGGGAGATGAATTAATTGTCGGCGATATTTTTGGCGACATTTCTTATAAAGGAGACGGAATATTTATTGCTGGAGGCGCTGGCATTACTCCTTTTATTGCCATCCTAAATCACTTAGAAAAGCAAGGAAAAGTAGGAAACAACAAACTATTATTCGCCAATAAAGCGAAGGAAGATATTATTTTGGAAGAAAAATTCAACACTTTACTCGGTAAAAACTTCGTCAATATTCTTTCAAACGAAGAATTAGAAGGATATGAGCACGGCTTTATTTCAGCAGAGATTATCAAAAAACACAGTGATAGCCATTTGAATCATTATTATCTATGTGGTCCTGACCCGATGATGGATGCTGTGGAAAAGCAATTGGAAAGTCTTGGTATTCAAAAAGAATATATAGTTAGAGAAGTATTTTAAAACCCACAATTCATCATATAAAAAAAGCGAGAATTCTAAAGTTCTCGCTTTTTTTCGTTTAACGTATTATTTACTTGTTCAAGTTCTTAAATACTTCTGTTGTGTAAGGCGTAATGCACGCAAAAGAAATAGCATATCCTTTTGTAGAATAAATAAATACTTGTTTTGCTTCTTTCTTAAAAAGATACATATAGGTATTTCCTGCTTCACTAACAACCGTATAAATAGGTTCGTTTTCTTTAGAATACTCTCGCTTAATAATTTTATATAAACTCGTTATATCATCGGTTACGTGAATAAATTCATTATTATTTAAGAACATAAAAAATTGACAAACTGATGTTTGATCATACGTTTTAGTGATTTCAAAATCGTCATTCACTTCAAATTCCTGACGATTCGTTACTGGCCAAATATCTCCCATTTGTGCAAAAGAAACAGATACTGAAATAAATAATAAAATAGATAATAATGCTTTCATAATTAATTGTTTAATAATTTAATACCGCTAAAGTCTACATTTTTATTTATATGGACAATACGCCATTTAGCGTATTCCGATTTTTATGAGACATTTAGCGCGTTTCAAGAAATAAAAAACCCAAATAAATTGCTTTACTTGGGTTTCATTATTAGAAATTTATTCAAAAACGAATTACATATTTCTTCTATACTGTCCTCCTACTTCAAAAAGTGCATTTGTAATCTGACCTAAAGAAGCTGTTTTACAAACTTCCATTAAAATATTAAACACATTCTCATTCTGAATAGCAGCCGTTTTTACTTTCTCAATATTTTCGGTTGTTAAATCTGCATATGCTTTATGTAAACTTTCCAACATTTCAATTTGGTACTGTTTTTCTTCTTCCGAAGCTCTAATTACTTCTTTCGGTAAAACAGTCGGTGAACCCTTTGAGCTTAAGAACGTATTGACCCCCATAATTGGTAATTCACCGGTGTGCTTTAATGTTTCATAATACAACGATTCCTCCTGAATTTTAGAACGTTGATACATTGTCTCCATCGCACCAAGAACACCACCTCTTTCCGTAATTCTATTAAATTCCGTCAATACCGCTTGCTCCACTAATTCGGTAAGCTCTTCGATGATAAACGAACCTTGCAATGGATTTTCATTCTTCGCTAAACCTAATTCATGATTAATAATCAACTGAATAGCCATTGCACGACGAACAGATTCTTCCGTTGGAGTCGTAATCGCTTCGTCATACGCATTGGTATGCAGTGAATTACAATTATCATAAATCGCATATAGCGCTTGAAGAGTTGTACGAATATCATTAAAGTCAATTTCTTGTGCGTGAAGTGAACGTCCAGAAGTTTGAATATGATATTTCAACATTTGAGCCCGTGGATTAGCTCCGTATTTTTTCGCCAAAGCTTTTGCCCAAATTCTACGTGCTACACGCCCAATCACAGCATATTCAGCATCAATTCCGTTGGAGAAGAAGAAAGATAAATTCGGTCCGAATTCATTAATATCCATTCCTCTCGACAAATAATACTCTACATACGTAAAGCCATTCGCAAGTGTAAATGCTAATTGGGTAATCGGGTTCGCTCCTGCTTCAGCAATGTGATAGCCTGAAATAGAAACCGAATAAAAATTACGTACTTTCTTTTCAATAAAATATTGTTGTACGTCACCCATTAATCGAAGAGCAAATTCTGTTGAAAAGATACACGTGTTCTGTGCTTGATCTTCTTTTAAGATATCCGCCTGAACAGTTCCACGAACTTTACTTAAAGTGTCCGCTTTTATTTGTTCATACACGTTTTTGGGTAAAATTTGGTCACCTGTTATTCCTAAAAGCATTAAACCTAATCCGTCATTTCCTTCTGGTAAATCACCATTATAACGAGGTCTTGTAATGCCTTTATTGTCGTATAATTCTTTTAATTTAGATTCAACATCAGCTTCTAAACCATTTTCTTTGATGTAACGTTCACAGTTTTGGTCAATCGCTGCATTCATAAAGAAACCTAACAACATAGGAGCAGGACCATTAATCGTCATCGAAACTGAAGTGACTGGATTGGATAAATCAAATCCTGAATATAATTTTTTGGCATCATCTAAACAACAGATTGAAACACCTGAATTTCCGATTTTCCCGTAAATATCTGGTCGGATATCTGGGTCGTTACCATAAAGTGTTACCGAGTCAAATGCAGTAGACAAACGTTTCGCAGGCATTCCTAAAGACACATAGTGAAAACGCTTGTTGGTTCTTTCTGGTCCACCTTCTCCGGCAAACATACGTGTTGGATCTTCACCTTCACGCTTGAATGGAAACAATCCGGCAGTATAAGGAAACTCACCTGGAACATTTTCTTGCAAAGTCCATCGTAAAATATCGCCCCAACCATTGTACTTAGGAAGAACCACTTTGGGGATTTGAGTATGAGAAAGCGATTCTTTATGCGTTTCCATCTTCATCACCTTATCTCTAACTTTGAATTCAAAAATAGGATTCTTATACAATTGTTTTTTGTCTTCCCAGTTTTTGATTATTTCCCAGTTCTTTGGATCAAATTCTAATTTAACTTTCTCAAATGTTTCTTGAATTCCTTTTATCAATCGATCTTTATCTTCGATAGTTGAATTCTTTAATGTCTCCAGAGTAGATTGTAGTCCGAAAAGTTGATCGGCAACTTCAACTTGCTGATTGACCCATTTATCATACGCTTGATTATTTTCAGCGATTTCTGCTAAATAACGTGTTCTATCTGGTGGAATAACATAAATTTTTTCTGACATCTCATCTGTAATATGAAATGTAGAATTCAATTCTGCACCTGTTTTTTCTTTGATTTTATCAATAATCACTTTGTACAACGTATTCATTCCTGGATCATTGAATTGAGAAGCAATCGTACCGTAAACGGGCATGTTATCAAGAGGCTCGTCAAATCGTAAATGATTTCTTTGAAATTGTTTGCGTACATCTCTCAAGGCATCTAAAGCACCTCGCTTGTCAAATTTATTCAATGCAATAACATCGGCAAAATCCAACATATCAATTTTCTCTAATTGTGTTGCGGCGCCATATTCGGGCGTCATCACATAAAGTGCAATATCTGAATAATCCATTATCTCAGTATCTGATTGACCGATACCAGAAGTTTCCAAAATGATTAAATCGTATTTCGCTGCTTTTAAAATAGAAATAGCTTCAGCGACATTTTTCGAAAGAGATAAATTTGCTTGTCTGGTTGCTAATGAACGCATGTAAACGCGTTTGTCCTTGATGGAATTCATACGAATTCTATCACCCAACAAAGCTCCACCAGTCTTACGCTTAGATGGATCGACAGAAACTACTGCAATTTGTTTATCCTCAAAATCAACTAGAAAACGACGTACTAATTCATCCACTAAAGAAGATTTACCAGCTCCACCCGTACCTGTTATTCCTAAAACGGGCACATGATTATTGGATGCCATTTGGTGAATTGTTTCAAACAAGTCTTTTGTTTCTTCAGGAAAATTCTCAGCAGCAGAAATTAATCGAGCAATAGCTGGTGTATATTTTGATTCAATCTTTGAAATTTCATCCGTCAAACCACCACCAACGAGATAATCACATTGCTCAATCATGTCATTAATCATGCCTTGTAATCCTAAAGCGCGACCATCATCTGGATGGTATAAACGAGTTATTCCGTATTCTTCCAATTCTTTAATTTCAGAAGGAAGAATTGTTCCACCACCACCACCAAAAATTTTAATTTGGGGCGCTCCTTTTTCTTGGAGCAAGTCATGCATATATTTAAAATACTCCGTATGTCCACCTTGATAAGAAGTCATCGCAATCGCTTGAGCATCTTCTTGAATCGCACAGTCGACTACCTCTTCCACAGAACGATCGTGACCAAGATGAATCACTTCACATCCAGTTGCTTGAATAATACGACGCATAATATTAATAGACGCATCATGGCCATCGAATAGCGAAGCAGCTGTTACGATTCTAATTTTATTTTTAGGTTGATATGGCAGTATTTTATTCATCATTTTATCTCAATTTAAGCTAAAAATTTAAGTCAAGCGAATTTACAAAATTTCGTCATACGAAAGGCTATAAACAAAAAAAATCCCGCTGTAAAACAACGGGATTTTCTTAAAAGAGGCATCGACTTACTCTCCCATCCATAAATGGAC
>CAZDAR010000073.1:6788-11244 GCA_964503665.1 uncultured Flavobacteriales bacterium | reverse complement strand
GAGTTGGTCAAGCAAGAAGCTGAAGCCTACGTTGAAGTTGTATAGTTCTATCCAATCAAAAAAGTGAACCGTAATTCCCTCTCCTGACTGCAATACTTTATTAAAAAGAATAACCGAAACTACAAATGAAATCCCTACTGCAAGGGTTCCGATAACACCTGAGGTAGTTTTGCTTAATTGCTTTCCGAAGAAGGTATTAAACAAGAATCCTAGTATAGGCGATAGTAATAGTATTAAAACAAAGCTTGTATCCATTTTCTGCTTATCCTTTTAAGTTTCTTAAATTGTCAACATCTATCGATTTGATATTTCTGTATATCGATACTAAAATAGCCAATCCTATAGCCACTTCTGCCGCTGCGACAGTCATCGAGAAGAAGACGAAAATCTGTCCTGCCGAATCTTGGTGATAACTCGAAAAAGCCACCAAAAGTAGATTGACTGCGTTGAGCATAATCTCAATAGACATAAACACCACGATTGCGTTTCGTCTGTACAAAACTCCAAACACTCCTATACAAAACAATAAAGTCGATAAGATGATGTAGTTTTGGATTCCGATTTCCTGTAAAATATTTTGTAACATAATTATTCTTTATATTTTTATCTTGGGTCTGTCCAAATCGTTTCTATAAATTGTGCAGATTCCCAATCAATGCAATTAAAATCCTCAAAGTGCGAACCTACGTGACATAAACTATTACATTCTTCATCTATTACCCATTTAACAGAATCTGACATAAAATCCCAAGTGTTTCTGTTGAATAAATAAACCGTTTCCCCATTATAAATATACTTATCAATGGAAGCTCTTGGTGTTTGCGGCTCGTCTTCTTGATATACAATAATCTCAATCATTTCCTGTAAACATTCAGGTAATGAAGAATTATCATCATTACTGCACCCTGAAAAAAATAACGTTATCAGAAATAAAAGAGCAAAATTAATTTTTTTCATTGTTTTATTATGCCTTAATTTTTTTATCTTTTTTAGAAAGTAAAACCGCTCCAATCATCGAAACAAGCAACAGAACAGCTGCCATTTCAAAAGGGATAACATAATCTTCCAACAATACCTGTCCTAATACTTTTATGGATTGATAATCTTCTCCCGAAACATAATATTCGTGGATTACTGGCTGAGCTTTCAGCAGAGTTGCTAGCAATACGTATCCAATCAAACAAAGGGATATAACTGCAGCCAAGACAATCAGGTTTTTCTTTTTGATTTTGTGTTCTTCGTTGAAGTTCATCATCATCATCGTAAAGAGCATTAGAATCATAATTGCTCCTGAATACACGATAAGGTGAACCATTGCCAAGAATTGGGCATTAAACATGGCGTAATGTCCTGCGATTGAGAAGAAACATACCACCAAATAAATCGCACTATGAATGGGGTTCCTAGTCAGGACCGTCATAAATGCACTCGCCAGCGTAATAGCTGATAAAATATAAAATAGTGTTGTTAGCATAATTAGTTAAGGGCTTGAGTGTTTTTAATTGCTTGGTCTAAAGGCATCAAAAGCTTTTCTTTTCCGTAAATAAAATCTTCTCTATGATTTTCTGATAAGACGAGTTGTTTAGATTTCGTAAGATAGATGGCCTCTTTAGGGCAAGCCTCCTCACACAATCCACAGAAGATACAACGCAGCATATTGATTTCATAAATCACTGCATACTTCTCTTCTCTATAAAGGTGCATTTCGTCTGGTTTTCGTTCAGCAGAAACCATCGAAATTGCCTCAGCTGGACATGCCACAGCACACATACCACAAGCCACGCAGCGTTCTCTTCCTTCTTCATCGCGCATAAGCATATGACGCCCTCTATATACTGGGCTGAATATTCTCTTTTGTTCAGGATACTTGATGGTTGCAGGACGCTTGAACATGTGCTTGAAAGTCACAAACATTCCTCTTACGATATTCACCAAGTAAAGTCGCTCTACAAAAGTCATTTTATTGTTAGAGACCTGAACTTTACTCCCCGATAACGATATATTTTCTATTGACATAACTTTTTCATTTTTTGCAAAACCACAAAGCCGATGATTTGCTTGTTTGCTCTTTATGTGATTTGTCTTTTTTCTCTTGACGTAATTATTCTAATACTATTCTCTTTTTGGGCGTGACCCTTGCCCATTCTTCTCCCTTGCTCGGGTCGGGCTTTGCGCTTCAATCTTTTGTTTGGCTTTTTCAAGAGCCACAAAAGGATTTCCACTGCAATCCCTCACGCAACATAGATTTGTTAATACTTCCCTCTATGTTCTATTTTCTATTCTCTTTGTTCTTTGTTCTTTGCTCTTTGCTCCAGATATTATCTAAAAACAAGCATCACTAAAGCTGTGAGTATAATGTTTAATATAGAAAGTGGAATAAGCGCTTTCCATCCTAAGTCCATTATCTGGTCATATCTAAAGCGCGGAACCGTCCAACGCACCCACATAAATAGGAATATAAAAAAGAATATTTTCAGGAACAGTGCGCCAATTCCAATTAAGTTTGCTGTATTGACACCCCAATTTTCTATAGCCCATTCCATTCCTGGATAATTATACGCACCTAAGAATAAAACGGCAAGTATTGCTGAAGACACGAACATTGCAGCGTACTCAGCAAAAAGGTAGAATCCCATTTTCATCGACGAATACTCAAGGTTATATCCTCCTACTAATTCGTGTTCTCCTTCTGCCATATCAAACGGGGCACGGTTAGTTTCAGCAAACGCACATACTAAGAAGATAATAAATGCTAAAGGCTGATAAAATATATTCCAATCCAAGCCTGATTGTTGAACTGCAATTTCTTTTAGGCTCAACGATCCTGACATCATAATAACAGAGATGATAGAAAGCCCCATCGCGAGTTCATAAGAAATCATCTGAGAACCTGCCCTCATGGCTCCCATCAGCGAGTATTTATTGTTAGACGCCCAACCTCCGATGATGATTCCGTAAACACCAACTGATAGAATTCCGAAAACAAAGAGTAGTGCTACATCTAGGTCTGCTGCTTGCAACAATATTTCTCTACCTCCGATAACCAGTTTGTCTCCCCAAGGAATTACGGCACTAGTAGTAAGTGCAATAGTCATCGAAATTCCAGGACCTAAGATAAATAGGAATTTGTTTGGTGTATTTGGGATAAACTCTTCTTTTGAGAAGAGTTTAAGTCCATCAGCTAGTGGTTGAAGGATTCCTCCTTTTCCTGCGCGGTTAGGGCCTACACGATCTTGCATCCAAGCGGCAATCTTGCGCTCAGCCAAAGTAGCATACATCGCCATTAGCATCGTAATCGCAAATACGATTAGGATAATAATGGTTTTATCTAAAATAAATGTCTCGGTCATTTTTTATTTATTTTTATTTTCACCTTCTTTAAAAGGAACGGCACTCATACTTATTTTTATGCGGTCTTGTTCTCTACCTTTAAGGATTTGATCCTCGGTTTTGATCACGACTGGTTTCATATTACGAGTATAATTATTTTGGTTGATTACTGACCATTTCTCGAATTTACGCGGGCCTTCGACCACCCAATCTTTGACATCTTTATGGTCATAACGACACTCGTTACAGATAAATTCTTCTACTTCGTGATATTCGTCTTTACGAGCCGTTACCCTTTGTATTTCGTTTCCGAACATCCAAAGCGTAGTCTTACCACAACACTTGTCACATTTTCTGTGAGCTGTATAAGGCTTGGTAAACCATACTCTCGATTTAAATCGGAACGTCTTATCGGTCAGTGCTCCTACCGGACATACGTCTATCATATTCCCTGAAAACTCATTGTCTATGGCTTTGGAAATATAGGTAGATATCTGAGCGTGATCGCCTCGGTTCATTACTCCGTGAACCCTTTCAGGCGTGAGTTGTTCGGCTACTTTCACACAGCGATAACACACGATACAACGGTTCATATGCAATTGGATTTTATCTCCGATATCTTCTGGCGGAAAAGTACGTTTCTGTTCTTTGAACCGTGTTTTTTGCAACCCGTGTTTAAACGATAAGTTTTGCAAATCACATTCTCCTGCTTGGTCACAAACTGGGCAATCTAGCGGGTGGTTGATAAGCAAGAACTCTGTTACAGCTTTACGGGCGTCCAAAGCTCTTTCAGAAGAAAGGCTTTTTACTTCCATACCATCCATAACATTGGTCTTGCACGATGGCATCATCTTAGGCATCGGACGTGGATCTGCCTCGCTACCTTTTGACACTTCAACCAAGCAGGCACGACAGTTTCCTCCGGTATTTTCTAGTTTTGAGTAATAGCACATGGCAGGTGGTACCAAGTCTCCTCCTATCATACGAGCGGCCTGAAGAATGGTTGTTCCTGGCTCGACCTCTACTGTTTGTCCGTCTATTGTTACTTTCATTTTTATGTCTTAATGTCGAATGTCTTAATGTCGAATGTCTTAATGTCGAATGTCTTAATGTCGAATGTCTTAAT
>CAZDAR010000073.1:0-6688 GCA_964503665.1 uncultured Flavobacteriales bacterium | reverse complement strand
GTCCGTTATGACTTTACAATATTACGACTTATTCAAATATTTTATAAGTCCACTCAATAATTTTGATATATCTGTTATACTTAAAAACAGTGCTTCAAATTCTTCATTTGTTATATAATTTAAATCTAATGCCAAATACAATTGAGAACGTACTTCTGCTGCTGAACCTTTGGCTACATATAAAAAGTAAATAAACTCTTTATCTGTATTTCTTTCGAACCCTTCTGATATATTGGAGGAGATCGAAATTGATGCTCTTCTTATTTGTTTTACTAATTCAAAATCTCTTTTGAAATCTTCTTTATTTGTTATCTCATAAATACATTTGTTGAATTCTCTTGATTTTTGCCAAGCTACAATTTCTTCAAACGTATTAAATTTTCCCATTACTCTTTTCTTTTGACTTTATGACTTTCGACATTAAGACTTTACAGACATCCTCACTTTAGACATCGGTTCATGTACAAAGTGGTTTTTGTCTTTTATTTTTTCAGGGAAGCGCACGTGGTATTCAAATTCTTCTCTAAAGTGCCTGATAGCAGCAGCAACTGGCCAAGCCGCAGCATCTCCTAACGGACAAATTGTGTTTCCTTCTATTTTAGATTGAATGCTCCACAGCAAATCAATATCTTCTTCTGTTCCGTGACCGAGTTCGATTCGGTGTAAAACTTTCTCTAACCATCCTGTTCCTTCACGACAAGGCGAACATTGTCCGCAACTTTCGTGAGCATAGAATCTTGCGAAATTCCAAGTATTACGTACAATACAAGCAGTATCATTATACACGATAAATCCTCCTGAACCCAACATTGAACCAGTTTGGAAACCTCCGTCAGAAAGTGATTCATAAGTCATCAATCGATCTTCTCCGGCAGCTGTTTTATAAATCAAGTCATATGGCAAGATAGGTACAGAAGAACCTCCAGGAACTAGTCCTTTTAGTGGTCTATCATCCATCATGCCGCCTAAGTATTCATCTGAATTCATAAACTCATAGACTGAAAGTCCGAGTTCAATTTCATATACTCCTGGTTTTCTACAGTGTCCTGAAGCTGAGATTAGTTTGGTTCCAGTTGAACGTCCGATTCCGATTTTAGCATATTCATCCCCTGAATTCAGGATAATCCAAGGCACGTTTGCGATTGATTCTACGTTATTTACAACGGTTGGTTCAGCCCAAAGTCCGCTAATAGCAGGGAAAGGCGGTTTCATTCTTGGATTACCTCGTTTTCCTTCGAGTGACTCGATCAGTGCCGTTTCTTCTCCACAGATATAAGCTCCTGCGCCGCAATGCACATACAGGTCAAGATCGAATCCTGAACCTTGAATATTCTTACCTAACCAACCCGCAGCATAAGCTTCTTTGATTGCTTTTTCGAGGATTTTATAAATCCACATATATTCACCTCTGATATAGATATAAGAAAGATTGGCTTCTAGTGCAAAACTCGAAGCAATCATCCCTTCAATAAGTAAGTGAGGAATATGCTCCATTAAATAACGATCCTTGAACGTTCCAGGTTCTGATTCATCGGCATTGCATACCAAGTGCCTAGGTTTTCCTGATCTTTTATCGATGAAGCTCCATTTCATTCCCATCGGGAAACCAGCTCCACCACGACCTCTCATTCCTGATTTTTTAACCTCTTCAACGATTTCGTCTGGGGTCATTTTCAGAGCTTTTTCAATCGACGCATAGCCTCCGTTCTTGCGATATACCTCGTAAGAGCGAATGCCTTCAATTCCTATTTTTTCTAATAATATCTTTGTTGCCATTACCTCAGATTTAAACTAAATTTATTTTACCTGCCTTACAATCCTCGATAAGTTGGTCAATTTTTTCTTTGGTCAAATGTTCGTGATTGAAATCGCCAAGTTGTAACATCGGTGCATAACCACAAGCACCTAGACATTCTACGCCATGTACAGAGAATAATCCGTCTGGGGTGAGCTCGTTTTCTTTTACGCCTAATTTCTCACAGGTATAATCCATCAAATCCTCTACACCTCTAAGCATACAACAAGAAGTTCTACAGAATTCAAAAGAGTATTTCCCTTTTGGCTTCTGGCGATACATCGAATAGAACGTCACCACTTCATAGACTTCGATGGGAGCAATTTGTATGATTTCTGCCACCTTATCCATAAGCTCTACACTCAACCAATGGTCGTGTGCATCTTGCACGACATGAAGCACAGGCAATAATGCTGATTTTCTCTTGTCAGCAGGATAGTGTGAGATCAATTCGTTGATGCGCTCCATCAACTCGTCGGTTATATTTATTTCTTGTTTTGTTGTTGATATTTCCATTTATTTTACTAAAATAAGTGTTTTAATTTTATATATAAAATTTTGTCTAATAACCTTTTTTATTACTCAACAAATCGTATCATTCCTTCACTTGGTAACCAAAATTGACTATACTTTATAGGAATTATTTCTTTTCCTTTTTTGTTAATAAATCCTGATTTCCCGTTTAATTCTACATAAGCCATTCCATTAACAAAAGGATAAGCGTATTCATATATTGCAGGAATGACAACTTTCCCTTTTTTATTGATATAACCAAATTTTCCTTCTTTTTCAAAAACTCTTAAACCGTCTGAATAAAAAGGAAATGATTTTTTTTCATTTTCACCATTAAATTTTCCTTTAACTTTATTTTTTGTATTTATAGCCCCATATTGATTTCCTTTTTTAACAACTGCTAATTTCTCAAAAAAAGGATATGCCTCGTCATACTCAAAAGGAATTATCACATCATTATTCCTATTGATAAAACCCCATTTATTTTCTTTTTTAACAGCAATTAGGTTTTCAGTAACATTAAAAGCAACTTCTTCATAAATCAAAGGAACAACTTCTTCGCCTAATTTATTTATAAACCCATATTTATTATCTTTCTTGACTACAAAAAATTCATCATCATCAATATAAAAAATTTGACTGTATATTGGTTCAGTAAGTAATGTATTATTAGTTTTTAAAAGCCCAAGAAGTTTTTTATTATCTGTGTTTTTTTCATAAACTAACAAGGAGTCTTTTTTAAAATAATCTTTTATATTAAACTCCTGATTTTTATCGGATACTATTATTTTTCCATTATTGTCTAAAAGAAACCGTTCATCTTTAGAAGTATTTACAATAAAATGGTCAAAACCAACATACACTATCATCTGATTATATATGAATTCTGTCAAAGGTTTTCCTTCTCTGTCAATTAAACCAAATTTACCTTCTTTTTTAGCAAGACCTGTATTTCCATACCAAAAATAGGTTTCTTCATATTGTTTAAATAAAACTTCTGTCCCTTTTTTATCAACATATCCATAAGTTGAATCCTTTATGATATTTGCATAATCATCATAAAAATCAGAAGCAATATCATATTTTGGTTTAATTATTACTTTTCCTTTAGTGTTCATAAATCCGATTTTCGGATTATTTTCAGGTTGAGGCTTAAAATACAGAATCCTCAAAAGACTTTCAGCTTGAGAATTATTTTCAGTCTTGTAAGGACTTTTACTTAAAAAATTTATGGTCTGTAAATCGGCTTTAATCTTTTCTTGAGATAAAGATACATTAGCTAAAAAGCAAAATATTATAATTGAATATACTTTATTTTTCATAATGTTTTTTTATTCTAATTCCCATTGATGGTTGTGCCATTGGCAAATCTGTTGGCTCTTATGTATCTAAAATGGATATTTGTTAAACCTAATTTTCATATTGGTTTTTTATTCTATCTTTTTGTTGGTTTTTATAAAATCGTATTCAAAAGGCAAATCTTCATAAAACAGAATTTTATTTCTCCTGAAATGAGGAGCGGTATTTTCTAAAGTTTCACGATAAGGAACATTATGTAATTGTTTTAAAGTGTCAAATCTTATCACACAATGTTTTCTAGTATTAAAATATTCCCATTTCCCTTTATTTATTTTTATTGTGTCTCCTTTTTTATACTTTTGTTCAAAAGTTCCATCATTTTTTATAATCAGATAATTTGTAGCTCCTTCTTCAAATTTATTCTCATAAATACCAGAAATATCTATATCATTTCCACATTGGTCTTTCTCTTTGCAAGAAATAAAGACCAATAAAGTTAAAAGTATAAAAACTGTTTTTTTCATTTTTCATATATTTTTTTCATATATTAAAAATCAAAAATATCTTTAAAGTCTACTAAAACAGTATCATTCTTTATTTCATAAGTAATTTTTCGGTTTAATGAACTACCATTAGTGTAATAACCTCCAGTTATTTGTTTTTTATCTCCATTTTTATCTGTAAAAATCAATGTATAGCTCCCATCACTTTTAGGCGTATCAATCATATCAAAAAATTCTATTACTCTTTGATTCGGTTCAACTTTATCAAAGATTAATTTTGAATTACCAAATGTATCAAATGTTACATCAGTAATAACTTCATTAGAAGAATTTATTATTTCTACATCTATCCCATTTTTACCTAAACTACAAGAAGTTAGTAGAAACAAGCAAAATAAAATTCTATATGTTTTTTTCATAGCCTTTTTTAATTCGTAGAAATTAGAATAGAGTTTGGGTTAGCAAATGTTACATAATAAGTACCATTTATTTCAAGTCCTAAAGGCGAAAGCTCCATTAAATCTCCATTCTCTAAGGAGTTTTTTATAATTTCCCAGAATTTTTCACTTGGATTGCCGTTGGCTATCTGTCTTCCTATTAAATTGTTATATAAGTCCATTTGAATTTCTTTAAATTCAAATGGATAGCCAGACACTCTGTTTTCGTGAGCATCTGTTAAGTTTTCGGTTAATACACTTCCTATTCTCTTTGTAGATAAAGCATTCCATAAAGCGTGTCTATAAGCATCTCCTTTACCATTGTGCAAAGTTGTAGGAAATAATTCTTCTGCTTTATCGCTAGCATTCTTGGCACTTAATAAATAGTAGTATTGCTGTTTCCAAGTGAGACTATCAAAGATATTCAGTTCACTTGTTGACATACGACTTCTATAGCCTTCTTCAAGATTACTTATTTTTAATAATTCTTCAAAAGTATTATCATAAAAAGTTTCTGACAAACAATCAGCCGCCCATTGTGCAAACTCCTCAGCTTGAGGTTTTATTGTATTGTTTTTGATGTTTTGTAGAAGATAATTGACAATTTGAGTCTTAATTTGAGGAGCTAAATTATTCCATTCAGGTTGAGAGGCAATAAAGTCCGCTATCGCAGAAGTCAATTCAGGAAAAACAGGTTCAGTATAAGGTTCAGGTTCTTCAATAGTAGGGGTGGTGCCACCTCCATTACTGTTACCTCCTCCGCCATTTCCTCCTTCGTCTAAAGAACAAGGAACCTGCATCAGAAAGTAGCTCCATTCTCCAAAACTATATTCGCATATGTTCTCCTGTCCATATCTATGTAACCCAGACGGACAAACATATCCTTCATCAATACAAATAGCTCCTCCACTTAATGAAACTACCTTAATTGTTGTTTTAATACTTGAACTATTTTTATTTCTAATATCTACTTTCCATTGCTCTAAATCGTCTGACAAATACTCTATCAAATCAAACTCATATTCACTTCCTGATTCTCTCACAACTAAATTAGTAAGTTTATCCACTTCGGCAATTTTTAGAGAAAATGTATAGGTCTTATCTCCATTACTTCGCGTAATTACAGTGATATTATTTTCATCTATCAAATCAAAATAATTGATTGTATCGCGATATCGCATATTGTTTCTCAACATTCCATTTTGTAGTGTATTTTGCAAAATTGTTAAATCAGATAACTTTACATTTCTGACAACATTAGCATCTTCACGTTTATAATGAATATCCTCTTTTTCACACGAAGTCATTAAAATAAATAATACAAAACCAACTATTTTTTTCATAATTCGTAATTAAATTAAGCGTCTAATTCTCCAGCAATAATATTCATACTTGCCATGAACTCTTCGCTCATATTTATTTCTTGTTTTATAGTTAAGATTTCCATTTTTATTTTGTTTAACTTCGTTCAGTCGCTTCGCTCGTGTCAAGTTTAAGGTTGAGTGTCATTGCAAGGAACGAAGCAATCTAACTTTAAACTATTTTTTATTTATTGCACAGCAATAGTATGACCTTCTGTTTCTTGTCCGTCTATATATATTTTAAGAACATAAATTCCTGTATTTAATAACACCGGGGGCGACAGCGTTCGTCTCTTCGACCCCTTTCGCACGTTAATAGATGAAGTGGTGTACGGCACAAATACTGAAACAACACCAGTAAAAGGCCAATCTTACGCCAAAAACAACACCGGTCTGTGGAAAGTGTCCACCATCATCACTAAAGGAGCGGCTAATGTTGTCACTGAAGTCGTTAAGCCTGCCCCAACCTCTGGTGGTGGAGGCGGGGGTGGTGGAACTACCCAGACCAAAGTTGTTGAAACAGAAAACAGCACCACCGTTTTTGTTACCAGTAGCTATTATCGCCAGATAATAATTAACGAAGTATTTCCAGATCCCAATGGCTCAGATACTGAAGAGGAGTTTGTGGAGATAACTAATAACACTTCATCCACCATCTCTATTACCGGTTGGAGGATATATGATAACGGGGGATATTACACTTTGTCTGGTGACTTGTCTCCCGGACAAATTAAAGGATATAAAAGAAAAGAAACAAATCTAGTTTTAGGAAATAGTGGA
>CAZDAR010000072.1:0-11388 GCA_964503665.1 uncultured Flavobacteriales bacterium | reverse complement strand
TCAATCCCTGGTATGCTGTTCGGCTTATTGCTGAATACCCCAATGCGTTGATGCTGCTGGGGGCCGTGTTTCTCTGCACCACGGGGGCGGAGGCGCTGTATTCCGACCTGGGCCATTGCGGCATCAAGAACATCCGGGTTTCCTGGATTTTTGTCAAGACGGCGTTGCTGCTCAACTACTTCGGCCAGGGAGCCTGGATTCTCGAGCACTCTAGTGAAATCACCCCTTCGCTCAATCCGTTTTATGCCATCATGCCTTCCTGGTTCGTGGCTCCGGGCGTTCTGATCTCCACAGCGGCGGCCATCATTGCCAGCCAGGCGCTGATCAGCGGCAGCTATACCATCATTTCTGAAGCGATTTCGCTGAATTTCTTTCCCAAGGTGCGCATTCAGTATCCATCCAACTTAAAGGGGCAGATGTACATTCCGCTTATGAATACAGTGCTTTTTGTGGGGTACCAAGGTGAAGGAACCAGAGGGCGAAAATTACTAGATGGCGCACACGAAATAAAGATTTACGGAAAGTATTACGAAGTAAAAGCGCATATTGAAATGATTGATGGATTATCTGCGCATGGCGACCAAAAGGATATGCTCAATTGGATGAGTGAAATAAAAGATACACCAGAAAAAGTTTTCATCATTCATGGAGAAAGGCAGGCTGCTGATACTTTCAAAGTAAAAATTAAAGATACGTATGGTTGGAATGCTATTATTCCAAAATTATATGAAATACAGGTGATTGATTCTTAGAAATTCTTTCTATTGACAAATCCAATTACGTAATGCATCTATTTGTGAAATTGAGTAGTGCTAGAATACTTATTGATTATTATCACTTTGAGTTACTCTGAGATTAGTTAAACAAAAGAAGAAAAGTAATAAGTCCATTTGTTTTTTAATTATCACTTCAATTAGTCTGTGTAAATTTGGATCCAATGTAAGTATATTTAAAACTAAATAAGACAGTTCACTACGATATACTACTTAAAACGGTTCCGTTTTCTTTCAGACTCTTTATTGCTGCAGCATAACCCAAATTAAAAATAGCATCTA
This sequence comes from uncultured Flavobacteriales bacterium, assembly GCA_964503665.1. GTDB lineage: Bacteria > Bacteroidota > Bacteroidia > Flavobacteriales_D > Crocinitomicaceae > 40-80. The sequence goes on along the minus strand of CAZDAR010000072.1, from coordinate 10,333 downwards.
AGTTTTTCATTCCGAACATCGTAAACTTGACCAATTCCTTCGGATAAATAACGAGATCACATTCGGTGATTTTAGCATTAAATTCAGAGGCGTTTTTTATTTTAAATGCTCTTTCAATAACTTTATAGGAATGATTTAAATCTTTAATGTCCATCTTTTCCAGTGGGTTAACGAAGACTCCTATAATCTTTTCACAGCTTCCTTTTAACGTTTCAATCGGAAAATTATTAAGTATACCACCATCAATATAATAAGAGCCGTTAATTTCTGTTGGTGTAAAAATCCCTGGAAATGAAGCGGAGCTCATTAAAGGTTTTATCATTTGTCCTTTGCTGAATATTTTCAAAGTTCCATCGGAGACATTTGTAGCAGTAATAAATAATTTCTTTTCTAAAGTGCTGAAATTATCATCTGGAAAGTATGTTTTGAAATCGTTGTAAAACTTAGCGGTATCGATTAAGCCAGGTTTATTAAAAGCATATCGACTAAGGCTAAAAATAGTGGTGGTTTTAAAAAATTCTAATATATCCATCCAAGGAATACCAGCAGCATACATGGCGCCAACTATTGCTCCAGCACTACTGCCTGCAATATGAGTTGGCACAATGCCTTGTTCTTCAAGTGCTTTCAACACGCCAATATGCGCCACTCCACGCATTCCACCGCCAGATAAAACCAAACCAATATTCATTGTTGTTGCTATTTTAATGAAACCAATACGATTACAAAGTTAGTCATTTCGTTTCTTTATCAATTCAATTAATGTGATTTCTGGCCGCATACCAATTCTGCTGGGAAAACCATGCCAGCCTAAACCTCTAATGACGTATAAATAATGCTGGTTGTGTTTGTATAACTCGGTCAACTGTTTAAATATATTTAATCGGACTCCAACGTAAATTTTCAAATTGAAAAGCTACTTGCATACCATGCGTATGAGCTGAAAGGGTCAATGGTATATCTGTTTTATCGATGACTTGTTCGCTCCAACGCGTGGGGTCATCAGATAAAAGTATTTTAAATGGAATGTATTGTATAGTTGAAATTACTTTTTGTAAATCACTCTATTGTTTAAATGGTGGTTTTTTTCCTCCGTTTTTTCCACCGATCTTTTATGTCATGGAAGATAGTTATAATAACATTAAATACATATAATGTTGTTGACTCTAATTTTCATTTATTTCGATAAAAAAACGGTTTATATTCATTTTTATATGTTTTTTTACAAAACCAAAAGTCGCGAATTTGGCTAAAATGCTTAGCTTTGTGGTTTCTATCGCATATTGTCGGGTAGATGTTAAGAATGAATTTAACCATTGAAAACATACTTTTAGTTGGGTCGATATTACTTTTCGTGAGTATTATTGTGGGAAAAACTTCTTATAAATTTGGCGTTCCAACTTTATTACTCTTCTTAACCATTGGAATGCTCGCTGGATCAGATGGTATAGGAGGAATTCACTTTGACAATCCTATTTCAGCTCAATTCATTGGTGTTGTGGCACTTAATTTCATATTATTTTCTGGAGGATTAGATACCAATTGGAAATCTGTAAAACCCATTCTTCGCGAGGGAATTATGCTTTCAACCTTAGGTGTTTTATTGACTGCACTGACCTTAGGGGCGTTTGTTTGGTGGGTGACAGACTTTACCATTTATGAAAGTATGTTATTGGGCTCGATAGTTTCTTCAACGGATGCTGCTGCAGTGTTTTCAATATTACGTTCCAAAAGCCTTTCCTTAAAATCAAATCTTCGTCCAACATTAGAGTTAGAAAGTGGAAGTAACGACCCAATGGCCTACGTTTTAACCATTTCATTTTTAACCTTAGTGGTTCATCAAGATCAAGGAATTGCTTCTATCATTCCACTGTTTTTACAACAAATGATTGTAGGTGGAATCGCTGGATTTGCATTTGGTAAAATCAGTAAAATCATCATCAATAGAATCAAACTAGATTTTCAAGGATTATATCCCGTCTTAGTTATCGCACTGATGTTTATTACTTTTTCAGCCACTGATTTTGTTGGAGGAAATGGATTCTTAGCGATATATATTAGTGCTGTATTTTTGGGTAATCAAGATCTAATACACAAGAAAACTATTATGAAAATGTTCGACGGTTTAGCATGGTTAATGCAAATCGTCTTGTTTCTTACCTTAGGTTTACTTGTTTTTCCTTCACATATTTTCCCAGTAATTGGAATTGGCTTACTTATTTCCGCATTTTTGATTGTTGTCGCTCGACCTGTGAGTGTTTTTATTAGTCTCATGTTTTTCAAAATGAAATTGAGAAGACGTGTCTACATTTCATGGGTTGGTTTAAGAGGTGCTGTTCCAATTGTATTTGCAACTTATCCACTACTGGCAGGAATAGACAAAGCAGATATGATTTTCAATATCGTATTTTTCATATCTGTTACCTCAGTATTAGTACAAGGAACCACACTCTCTATTGTTGCTAAATGGTTAAACGTGGCATTACCCGAAGAAACAAAATCGCTATCCGAAGTAGAGCAGTTTTTAGCTGATATTCCTAAATCTAACATGAAGGAATTTGAAATACTAACAGATTATGCTGTTAACAAGAGAATTGTTGACTTACAATTTCCTACATCGGCTTTCATTGTGATGATTAAGCGAGGTAATGAATACATACGACCAGGAGGTTCAACAGTGATTAAGGCACATGATGTGTTGGTTGTTTTAGCAGATAATGAAGAAGACCTAAAGAGGGTTGATGAATGTCTCAATAAACAGTTTCATTCTTTAAGAGGAGAATAAAGTAGAGTAGCATAGTAAAAATATTTTAGCCTTTTTTAAAAACTTCCCATTTTCTTTAACATCTACAAGGATTATTTCATCTTTTAATACTCTATCATCCAAAAAATCAATCAAAAATGCTTCAGCAGATGTTGGATTAATATTCACTTGTTATAACTTGTGGAGAATATTCAATTTAATAGACCAAAATACACTCAAAAAGTTCTTAAGAGAACTTACTTCTCTTGCTTTAAACAAGCTATTTTAAGGTACTTAAACGGTACTTTAAATATCCATTTAATTTTACTTTTTTTTTAAATCGTCTCAATTAGTGTGCTTAAATCACCTCTATTTATCAAAATCAGTTCGTTTTTTTTAGCTAATTTTAGGTTTTTAGACGAACTGCCGTTATGGGCACTTTAACACGACACAACGACAATGATAAATCAAATATTAAAAGGACTAGTTGACCTAATTTATGGGACAGGACGAGTAAGACGAAAGTTTGAACGCGACAACCCGAATGAAAGAGCATTGGCGGCAGACGCAAGTAAAGGTATCGTGACAACTGCAAATCAAGACATTCAACGTGGAATTGACTGGGTAACTTCGCAAAGAGCTGTTGTTTTATTGACAGACAAGAAAATTATTTGCGGAAAGTGGACAATTCCGCTTGACACTATTGCGACTATTCAATTATTAAAAATTAACTCTTTGTTTGGTAGCGGACAAGTTTTAAAAGTTCGGACAACGGACGACAAAAACTATCAATTCGGAATGCAACTAAATGCTGAATGGACGAGCCAACAACAACTTCCTTTGACACTTGAAGAAGGACAAGTAAAACATTCTGCATTTAGTATTATCGTTAGACTTATTGCTGTTGGTTATTTGATTTATTGGCTTTACGAACGTTTCATAGCTAATTAAAACAACTATGCGAACAGACACAAAACAAACGAAAGACAGAAAAAAAACCTATACCATTTATCCGAGTAGTCGACAAAAGCACTTAAAAAAAGCGATGAAGTTCAAAATTCCTTCATCGCTTTTTTATTGCGCCACTTTTCGATAACCGCCGCTTTTATCGATCTATTCGGTGTTCAGCGAACGGATGTGGTTATTCCATTTTCCCTTAAGATACAAAGTAGCCACTTCGTTTGTTCCGATTTGATTGTTCAATTCACTTTCAGTTCTTATTTTATCGATTTTTTAATTAATATTAGGTTTTTAGACGAATTGCCGTTGTCAACTATTTATTCAAATTCGATTAAAATAATCACCGTTTCAATTTTACTTTGAGTGATTCATCATTTAATGGTTACTTTTGTATGCACTAAGCAAAATATAAGTCGTTTTGACTAACAAGGTAAGATAATTTCTTCGTAATTTTTTCATCAATAATAGAATCCAAAAAACATGTGGTGGCAGTATTTATTAGTTTTCTTAGGTGTATTATTATTTGATTTAGCGCCTTTTCCTTTCCCGCCAGCATTTACGATCATGTCTTTTCTTCAGATAATTTTTCATTTAAATGTGTGGCTGGTTATTGTAATTGGTGTACTCGGCTCTTAGGTAGATACATTCTGCTTTTATATGCTCCATTGCTATCAAAAAAGTATTTAAAAGATTCGAAAAATAAAGACATTGAGTTCCTCGGAGAAAAAATGAATGAGAATAAATGGAAAGGTCAGATGGTTATCCTTACCTATTCACTATTGCCACTTCCCACAACGCCACTTTTTTTAGGAGCAGGTATTTCAAAAATAAAAGCTAGGTATGTTATACCTTGGTTTCTCATTGGGAAATTCACAAGTGACTCTATTATGTTGCACTTGGGTAAATATGCCACAGAAAATATCCAAAGCATAATCGACAATCTATTTTCTTTGAAGTCTTTTACGAGTCTTATATTGGGCTTAGCACTACTTTTTGCACTACTTTTCATCAACTGGCGCACCTTGATTCAGAAAAAGAAATTAAGACTGAATTTTAAAATATTGAAGAAAGAGAAGTAATATTTCGAGTATCATTAAAAAGCTCATAGTATTAATAGTAAACTTTCAATGTAGTTAAAATTGAATTCTTTGTAGTGAAGACTATATCAGAAGTAATTTAATCATTTCTCGTACTTTAATTAGAAAACGACATAACTACATTTCCTAAAACTTATTTCTTGCATTTATTCTCTGATAATTAAGTTAGAACGAAAATAATAGATACAAAAAAGAGATTAAAAAATAAAATAATCTAAAATTTGACACGTTTTTTTAACATAGTTATTAAGTTAGTTATCTTTTTTTGTAAACCGTAAGTCATCTAAATAATGAAATTATGGATCTTTATGGACAGAAAAGTAAAAGCATTCCACAGAAAATAATCATCCATGTGATTGGGATTTTCCTTTTAGGACTATCCTATTGGATACTTTTTAAAAGTGGTGGGAAATGGTTTGAAAATCAATTCCATATTCAGAATGCCACAGAAAACGTATTCAATAGACGGTTTATTATTTTCGCTTTTAATGTTATTATTTTCTTACGCTTGGCGTATATGATGATTTTCTTATTAAAAAGAAAAATACCTTGGGAAGAGAGTATTAGCGTTCCGCTTGCTTTTGCCCTTTATTTTATAGGTTTTCCCTTATTTGTAATGCCCATTTCTATTCCTATTGATGGATTGGACTATTTTGGAATTGCATTGTTTATTATTGGTTGTGTTATTAATAGCGGTGGTGAGATTTTAAGAAGCAAGTGGAAAAAAGAACCCGAAAATAAAGGAAAGATTTATACTGGAGAATTTTTCAAATATGCTCGTCATATTAATTATTTTGGGGATATTTTATGGGTAATTGCCTATGCACTCTTAACCCGAAATTGGATTTCTATAACAATTCCTATTTTCCTATTTGGTTTTTTCGCCTTTTACAATGCTCCAAAACTCGACAACTATTTAAAAGAGAGGTATGGAAAGGAATATGATGAATACGCAAAGCGAACGAAGATGTTGATACCTTTTGTTTTTTAATGAATGATGTAATGACAGAGTGAAAAAATGACATTATTATAAACAACATTTTGACGAAAGAAATTTACATATTTAGCGGATTGGGAGTAGATGAACGCATCTTTCAACGACTTGATTTCTCTGATTTTAAGGTAACTTTTATCGAATGGATTGTACCACAAGGAAATGAAACAATCGAGCAGTATGCAACACGTTTAATAGAACAAATTTCGACGTTAAAACCAATTTTAATTGGACTTTCATTTGGTGGAATAATGGCCATTGAAGTCGCCAAGCAAATAGATATCGAAAAAGTCATAGTTATTTCCGCTGTTAAAACGCGAAAAGAATTACCACCTTATTATCGCCTTGCAGGAAATTTAAAAATTCATAAACTAGTGCCAACACGCCTTTTTAAGCGTTCCAACTTCTTCACCTATTGGCTTTTTGATGCTAAATCTCAATTTGATAAAAAACTTTTAAAACAAATCTTGTACGATACTAATCCTATATTTATAAAATGGGCGATTGACAAAGTGGTCTGTTGGAGAAACCAGACAATTGTTGAAAATATCTTTCATATTCATGGAGTGAGAGATTGGATTTTACCATTGCGTTATGTAACCTGTGATAAAATCATTAAAAGTGGCGGACACTTAATGACATTGAATAGGGCAGAGGAGATGAATGATGTTTTGCACGAGCAGCTTAATTAGTTTTTAGAAATTATACGCTTCCTATGCAAAGTAATTATCTTATTCATCTCACCCTCACGTTCCACCATGTCCGCTCGTAACAACGCATAATACTTTTAAGGATAAATAAATAAGCATAAAGAATTGAATCACTGGATGTATTATTACAAAGCGCTGAAATTTAGTTGTTTGAGTTGACTTCTTTTATATTTTTTTAAGGTTTGAAATCAAGTTATTTACATCTTATACCAATCGGTATTATTCAGGAATTAACCACCAAAATGGTTTCATCTTTGCCTTGTAGATAAAACATAGTGTAACAAGAGCTTTAACCAGTGCCCTGCTAAATCTATTTCACCATACGTTTTGCCTAACTGACGCCCTTGAGAATCGGGATATTTTTCATAATCTAGAACAATTACAGTAAACAAAAATCCTGTAAATGTAAATTACTTTTACAGGAGTAAAACAGAAGTCAGTAACCGACAATACATCGCTTTTATAAATGATTTAAAAACAAATAATGGGAACAGAAAATATCTATTACGATAGCCTAACTAAATCATTTCAAATAAAAGAATCCTATTTACCAAAGCAAAATGAATCGGCTTATTCTGACGTCACAGCTAATGTAAAATCCTATTATCTAACCGCACTTGGATTGTGTAATTTAAATGGAAATGTGGCTGAGTTTATCTCCGAAGGGTTTGCCATGGGCGGTAGTTGGAAATCTGATGGTTATGACGTCCGAAATGAAAGTAAATTCAATATCACGAGTCCTTCTGTTGAAGTTGGTTTTCGTCCCGTTTTTAGTGTGAAAGCGAAATAAGAGTGTAGGTATTTACGCTAGTTAACGAAATAAATTTAAATTTGGGTAAATAAACCATATTAGTAAAACCAACACTTTATCGTTGATAATCTTTATGTGGCATCTGTCAATAGTAAAATTTGAAAACTTAATAAATATGACAATTCAAGATTACATAAATGAGGTAGCAGAAGACAAAAAAGAGTCTTTTGTCCAATTACAACAGACTATTCAGAAAAACCTTCCTGAAGGTTTTGAAGAAACTATTATTTACAATATGATAGGTTACGTTGTACCCTTTAAAACTTTTCCAGAAGGTTACCATTGTGACCCCAAATTACCACTACCTTTTATCAATATCGCTGCTCAAAAGAATTTCATTGTTCTTTATCATATGGGAATTTATGCTGATGAAACATTATTAAATTGGTTTAAAGATGAATATCCAAATCATGCTAAGTCCAAACTGGATATGGGTAAGAGTTGTATCCGATTTAAAAAATTAAATGATATACCATTTGACTTAATTGGCGAATTGATAGCTAAAATGTCTGTTGAACAATGGATTAATCTTTATAGTAGTACACTGAAAAGATAGTGAAAAAGAAAACGATCGTAATTATACTTATTACTGTGATTAGTTTAATCGAATTAGTATTGATAAACCCCATATTCACGAACTTTTTTGGAATGAAATTAAAAACATCATGCACCTACAAACTGCTCGACTCACACTTCGCCCAATCCATATAAACGATACACACGAATTATTCGACTATCGCTCCGATGCAGCAGCGAATAAATACCAAGGGTGGATTCCTGAAACTATCGACGATGTGGTCATCTTTATAGAGAAAACAGCAAAGCAACTCGATGAACCTGAAACTTGGTTTCAATTCGTGATTTTAGAAAATAAAACACAGAAAATAATAGGCGATTTGGGAATTCATTTTTTCAGAGATGAAAACAAGAAAGCTGAGATTGGCTGTACCTTAAATAAAGCTTTCAGAATAAGGGGTATGCGACAGAAGCGGTCAAACGTGTTATCGATTATTTAATGAACTGAACAAGCATCGAATTATGACTTCTATCGATCCAGATAATCACGATTCAATTCGACTGGTGGAGCGCATAGGTTTTCGGAAAGAAGCACATTTTGTAGAGAGTTATTGGACCAATGGAAAGTGGGGGCTGATATCATCTATGTGTTAATTGAAAAAGAATGGGAAAGGTTAAATCGTTGATGTTTTCACCATATATTCCTCGTAAATTCATAGAAAAGCCTTTTGCCATTTGATAGTTGGTGAAATAAATTTAAATTTGGGAAATATTACCTCATGAAAATGAGACCTGTCCATTTGAAAAATGGTGCATAAGTCTCTTAAAACGGGATTTATAAACAAACATGACAACAGAAAGTCAACCAATTACAGATTTTAAAAATATTTCTTTTTTTAAGGGATTAAATGCGCTTCGCTTTTTAGCTGCTTTTTTAGTCGTGATGCACCATTCAGAGGCTATTCGATTGAAGAATGGAATTGGTAATTTTGAATGGCTTAGTTTATTCCGAAATGGAGGAAATGCGGTGGTTTTCTTCTTTGTTTTAAGTGGATTTCTTATTACCTACTTACTCTTAAAAGAACTAAATAAGACGAATACGGTTTCCGTTAAACGATTCTATTTAAAACGAATATTAAGAATTTGGCCTTTATATTTTCTTTTGGTATTCATTGGTGTTATAGCCTTGCCATTTGTTTTTAAAGTACTTGGAATCGGTTATGAAATGCCTTATACTTTGGGAGAAACATGGTATTATTTCGTTTTCTTCTTGCCTGGATTGGTGACCTTTTATTTTGGACATCATTTATTAGAACCACTTTGGTCAATAGGAGTGGAGGAAGTCTTTTATTTAATTTGGGCACCTTTATTCAAAGTCAATCAAAAGAGAATACTTCGATTATTAATTAGCGTGATAGCCATTAAAATAGTGCTTAACCTTTTAGGAATGTGGGTTTTTCATAATGAATTCTACAGCTATCTCATGGAGATTTTTAAGATTGAGGCAATGGCTGTGGGCGGATTGGGTGCTTATTTTATATTTACAAAAGGCCAAGAGTTGACACAATCGGTAATTTTCAAACCTGCTTTTCAAGTTGCTATTTTCTCTGTTTTGGTCACTTTTTTAGCCGTCAATAGTAATGTCCATCTTTTCCTTTGGGATACAATTTTTAAAACACCCATAATTTCAGCCATTCTCGTTGATTTACTTTTCTTGTACACCATTATCTGTATTTCTTCGGTCAGTCACAGTGTCGTTCACATGAACAATCGCTTTATTTCCTATCTGGGAGAAATCTCTTATGGTATTTATATGTATCACATGCTGGCGATTTTCATGGTGATCTTGGTCTTGAAAGAACGACTAGGAACAATGGGAATAGTCTCCAACACAGCCATCTTCTATTTATCCGTTACAACTCTTACAATCGTTATGGCATCCTTGTCGAAGTACTTTTTTGAAGATTATTTTCTATCATTGAAGAAACGTTTGGATAAGAAGTGATAGTGCTAATTTACTACTATTTTAACTCAAATTATATAGAAAACGCCATGTTAATTTGAAATCGTAAATTTGTTATATGAATATTTTAATGATTGAAGATGATGCTACGTTAAGTAAGAACATTAGCGAGGCATTAACAGCTGAAAATTGGAATATAGAAAGCGTTTTTGATGCTCAACTTGCTGAAAGAATGTTGAAACAAAATCACTACGATTGTATTGTTATGGATGTTAATTTACTTGGAAAGATAGGATATGATTTATGTGAAAGCTTCAGGGAATATAACACCACAACGCCTACTTTGATACTGACGACATTCAGTGAATTAAAGGATAAAATTTTACTCCGAAAAAGATCTATTATTGAAACAATTAATGATGAGTTAAAGAACATTTGTCAAGTGGAACATTCAAGACATAGAAGCTTTGAAAACGTTATATCTAATCCCCCTACCATAGAAAAACAGTTGAGTTTTGTAGCTAACGGGAGATTTTTTA
>CAZDAR010000071.1:0-11472 GCA_964503665.1 uncultured Flavobacteriales bacterium | reverse complement strand
TTAATTGCTTTTATTTGTAATAAAAATTCCGCAACTTTGAGGGCTGTATTATCTTTAATCATGACGCAAATGTACAAAGTTTTTATTCAAAATAATTCAATATCTTTCATAGACCCAAATCAAGCAATGGATTTGGATGGTATTTTTCTTTTCGAACAGTCTGCAATTCCTCGAAAAAAGGACGTTTTGAGTCTTTTAAAAATTCAAACAAAACCTTTAAAATTTTATGTTATTAGCGATCAACCGGCTCATATAATGGAAGCATTCTTTGGGGATTTCGAGCAAGTGCAAGCAGCTGGCGGAATTGTAGAATGCGATGGTAAAATTTTACTCATTCATCGTCATGGAAAATGGGATTTACCAAAAGGGAAAATCGAAACGGGTGAATCAACTGAAGAAGCGGCTATCCGTGAAATTACGGAAGAAACAGGAGTTACTAATCTAGCAATTATTGGTCGATTAGAAAATACGTTTCACACCTATAATACGTACGGTCCCGATTCGATCAAAAAGACAGCTTGGTTTGTTCTGAAAACCGACACAATTCAAGAAGGTCGTCCACAGAATGAAGAAGGAATCACCGATGTGAAATGGGTCGATAAGACAGAGCTGATGAATTACTTAAAAGATTCGTATGGCAGTTTGAAAGATGTCGTAAAAGAGTATTTGAAATAGTTAAAGCTGCTTTTTAAGGTAGTTTTAAAATACAATCCATTACGTATTTTTTGTCTTCTGAATCCCATCTAAATCGAACGATATCATCTTTTTTATACTCATTTTTAGGTAGAATAAAAAGAATGTCTAATTGTGTTGTGCCATCGCTATTAGTAATCACTCGAGTTTGTGAACTTGCTTGAATGGACATTACTTTCGAGGATGAATATAAGGTGAATTCGGATGCAGCTACATTGGAAAATTGTTCTTTCGGAATGTTGATACCAAGTATAGATACTGGAACGATGACTTTATCATCATATTTAGAAAAATCAACTGCTCCCAATAAAGCTTCCTCTGCTTTAAAATTACTCATTTTGAAGAAATAACTTTTATAAGAAGAAATGGAAGATTCGTATTGTGTAATGGGTTTTGGTTCCACTTTTTCCATTAACTCGACATTAAAATCAAGGTTTAATGTATTGGACGATAATTGGTCGTAAAAAACGGCTTTAATTAAGTAATGCCCAAGAGCTGTCCCAGGACGGAAGCCCAATGTTAAAGTCAAATTCTTCAAACTAAATTGATCAAATACGGCATCGTCTCCCATGAATTTATCTGCATGACCAACCGTGTCTCCCTCTGAATTGAAAATGGTTACACGGATGTTCGGATGGTAATTTCCATTCTCGTCCACTGCATAACCTTTAGGCTTTACTAATCTTATTTTAAAAGATGATTCTATTGGTAATTGATTACTTGTCCAAGTATTATCATCTAATTCTACTTCTATTTCCTTCCCTGAAATACCATTCTCATGATATTGAATTCCTGTGAATGGTAGTATTTGTGTGTTTTGTGCGATTAAACAATTAAGTGCTAGAATAAGTGTACTGGTTAGTAATAATTTCATTTTGTTTTTTTGGCAAAGATAAAATAAACGTACAAATTTTGTATTACGCAAAATTTCGTATTTGTTGAAAGGCTTGTATTGTCCTGAAATAGTCTCACTGATTCTTACTATTGATGGAATTATTCGTCAATAAGCAAATTCATTCGTCATTTATACAAGAGATATTCAAAAAAATAGCAAGATATTAACCGTTTATACTTTTGTTGTTGAAAGTAGCTGATATTTTTAACGATATTTGGAACCTAAAAATTCGTCAATTGAAAGCACACTTATTCTTCGTATTCTTGTTCATTTTTGGTATTGGATTTGGCCAGCAACTTGAAATTAAAGGTAAATTAGTCGATACCGTTTCTGAAAAAGGGTTAAAAAACGCCGTTTTATATTTAGTCAATGTGGATGATTCACTTATCGTTGATCGAAAGGTAACGGGCGAAGATGGAATGTTTGACATTATCCAACCTTTAGGAAATTATCAACTGTTTATTTCACATCCAGATTTTACGGAACGAGAGTTTTACTTCATTGCTTCGGATGATAATCACTTTTTTGATTTAGGTGAATTCTCGCTTCCAGATAAAAGTTCGGTTATTGATGGTGTGACTATTTTCGCTTACAAAGAACCAATTTACTATAAAGGTGACACGTTAATCTATGTGGCCGATTCATTCAAAACGAAAGAAAATGCGCTTGTTGAAGACTTATTAAAGAAACTACCTGGTATTGAGGTCGATAAAGATGGTAAAATCAAAGCGCAAGGAAAAGATGTGTCGCGTGTCTTAGTCGATGGTGATGAGTTTTTTGGTACCGACCCCACAATGGCGACACGGAATCTTACTGCAAATAGTATTGAGAATGTGAAGGTCTATGAAAAAGAAACTACGGATGCTGCTGCAGGTGATGAAAAAATTCAAGTAGTCGATTTGACACTAAAAGATGATGCGAAGAAAGGGTATTTCGGTAAGGCTAGCTTTGCCAATGATTTTCAGCGGTATTATGAAGGTGAAGGATTGTTTAATTATTTCACACCTAAGTTGAAATTTTCTACCTACGTTCTTGCAACTAACACCACAAAAACAAGTTTAGCGTGGCGAGATGCGAATCAATTCGGGATTGAATTGTCCAATACGCGTACCTATGATGAAGAAACAGATAGTTATGAGGTGAATGAAAATGTCGTGAGTAGTGATGGTTACCCACAACTATGGAAAGCAGGTGCCTTTTTTCAAGATAAGATAACTGACAAGTTCAAACTTGGTGCAAATTATACCTACACGAATTATCGCGTTCAAAAAGGAGAGGAGCGCTTTTCTCAGTACTTTTTAGAAGATACGGTCTATTATAACCGCAACAAGGAAGCATCTGATTTACAGCATCAAAAGCACGAATTGAATGTTAATTTAAAATGGGATATTGACTCCACTCAATCGCTTGAGATTATTCCAAGATTTAATTATTTTGAAACAGCAGAACAAGCGACTTCATTACAACAGTATATCAATGCTGAGGATACCATCATGCGAAATGGTGATTCACGAAAAGCGTATGAACAGAGTGGTAGCAACATTAAAACGAAAGTTACTTACATCAAGAATTTTGCTAAGAAAGGGCGTAAATTGATGTTTGTCGATAATTTCACACTTGACCAATTCAATAAAGGCACTGATTTATACTACGAAGATGAATTGCCAGTTTATGGAATTACTACCAATCTTATTGATCAAAGAAAAGATGAAGATAGAACGATTTTATCCAATCTATTATTGGCACGTTATACTGAACCGTTAGGGAAGAAATGGGCATTGGAATTTAGCTATGAAAATTTCAATATTAAAAACGATAGAACCAATAATTCGTATAACAGTAATAACGGCGCTTATGACCAATTGGATTCACTGACAACCAATGACTTTAAATCGACGAAGTTCCAAAATATTGTTGGCGTGGCAGGAATTTATAATCATAAAAAAATCATGTTTACGATGGGTTCCAGAGTGAGAAACGTTTTGGTGGATAATGAGAATATATTAGTGAATGCCCACATCAATCAAAATATCACAAGCTTTCTCCCTTATTTGCAGTTTGTGTATAAATTTTCGGTAGCTTCTAAGATTGATTTTAATACGAGAGTTTATTCAACGCTCCCAAGTATCAATCAATTACAGCCAGTTTATGACAATGAAAACCCAAATAGAATTCAGATAGGTAATGATGAATTATTACCGACATATACCGTTAATTCTGCGATACAATACAACAACTATATGCCGATTTCTGGTATCTGGATTTATGCAGGAGCAAGAACACGTTACACGAAAAATGATTTTGCTCAGAACATCACGTATGATAATTTAGGACGAAGTGTCTCGCAATATAAGAACATCGATATGTTCAACTTCTTAAGCTTCTATGGTGCTTTTGGATTTCCACTTTTCAAAAAAGTATTCTACATTTCTCCAAGATTCCAATACATGTACAATGTCTCTTATAGTTTTATCAATAATGAGTTGATAAAGAACGTGGGAAGTACACCAGGAGCCGAATTAGAACTTAGTTTGGAGTTGGATAAAATTAGTACTGATATCAGTTTTGGGTACCAAAATAATACCATTAAAAATAAGATTAATGCGCAATCCAATCAGAAAAATGATATTTATCGATTAACGTTTGACTTCAGTTATGAGATGCCGTTGAAATTCATTGTGGAAACGGATTTTAATTATTACTCGATGAAAGGTCTAACAGCGAATTACAATAACAATTACTTTATTTGGAATGCCTCTATCGGAAAGAAATTCCTGAAACAAGATCAACTACGAATTGATTTAATCGCCAATGACATGTTAAATCAAAACAAAAGCATTAGCCGTATCAACTCTATCAATGTTATTACCGATGTTAAGAAGTTGATTATCACCCGCTATTTCTTATTTAAATTAACGTACCAATTCAAATCTATTGGTAAAAAAGCGACTAAAAATGAATAATAAATACATTATCTATCTGCTGGCCGTATTCTTTAGTTGGAATGCTTACGGACAAATCACGGAAGGTTCTATTCGTTATGAACGCCGTATGAATCTTTTTAAAAAATATCCAGATAAGAACACACAAAAATGGATTGGAGAAAAGAACCGTTACAGTTACGACCATTATATGTTGTACTTCAACGCCGATAAATCTGTTTTTATTCCCGACGAAAATGACGCGCCAAAAGAAGGAATGATGGTATGGTTAGTACAACAGCACTCTGCAATGCAGAATTTGAAGGATAAACAAAATGTAACCTTATTGAATGTAATTGGTCAAGTGATTGTGGTGGAAGATTCTCTTCGACCACGAATGTGGAAATATACTGGCAAGACACGAACTATATTAGATTATGAATGTCCGCAGGTGCTGTTGACATTAAATGATAGTGTTACACTATACGCATGGTTTACGCCCGATATTATTCCACAAGTTGGACCCGAGAACTTTTGGGGGCTTCCAGGGGCTATTTTAGGTGTCGCAAGTGAAGATGGAGGTGTTACCTATTTTGCAACAGAAGTGGTTGCTAAAACTGTTGAGTGGGAAAAAGTGACACCAAAATACAGCGATAAAAAAGCCACTAATTTTGCGGCACTTCGAGAACGAATGATCAATGAGTTTGGGAAACGAGAAGAAGCGAAACCATTGATTGATGAATTTATGATTTGGCAATATTATTGAAATGGTAAGAATTGCGTTCACTCAAATTAACTGAAACCCTGTACTCAACGTCAGATTAGGATATCGAAAAAGATCACGGTACCGTTGGAATTTGACGGACAAAAAGTAAAGAATAGATAAAAATTAGGTTTTGAGTTCCAATGAAAAAAATATAAGCATGTTTATATAAAACACAAATAAATAAGCTATTGATTATGAGTATCTTATAATTTTATGATGTTATAATTTACCAATAATTCATTTTTCATTCATTTTTTATTTGTAATTTGATACCGTCAACTAATACTAAAAAACGTATGTGTGTAGCCATAACAGAAGGTATTTCAATTCGAGTAAAGAATAACTTTGTAGAAGAATATTCTAATATCGACAACCACAAATTCTTTTTCAAATACACTATTGAGATTGAGAATAAAAGCCGTTTTTCAGTGCAACTTTTGCGACGTGATTGGTATATATTTGATAGTCTTAACTTACCTAAAATCGTTTCTGGCGAAGGGGTGATTGGTAAACAACCTATTCTTAAGCCTGGAGAATCCTACACCTACAGTAGCGGTTGTGAAATTAATTCTGAGATAGGTTATATGACAGGACATTACACCTTTTTAAACATCGAAACTAAAACAGAGTTTCCAGCGTTAATTCCACAATTTGATTTGTATTTCCCAGCGGTGTTGAATTGACAGTATAACATTATTATTTTTCATGGTATGGTTTTTGGCTTTGACCAATTAATCAATTAATTCAATATTATGAAAAAGTTATTTTACATGATGGTTTTAGTACTCATAAGCAGTACTTTCACTTTCGCTTCTGATTTATTTCTTGTAGTAAATAGAAGTCAGCAAGTAGTTGTTGAAGTCAACAATCAAAAACAGTCAAATAAGCAAAATAGCTTTAAATTTTACAATTTATCAGGAGGCAATACCTTTGTGAAAATCTATGATAAATGGACAGGCATGACACTTTTTCAGAATACGGTATACATTCCTGTTAATTATTTGGTTACCGCTGAACTGGATAATTTTGGGAATATGAATATTTTGTCTAGTCAACCACTATATGGAAATCAAAACACGGTTGGAAATGTCAATTATGGAGGAAACTGTAATGATAATCACGGCAATAATAATGGTTATGGAAATGGTAACGGCAATGGTGGCTATCAGAACAACGGCGGTTATCAAAATAACGGAAATCACACACAAAATAATTACAATAACAACAATAAGTATTTCGAACAATTCTTACAACAATTAAAAGACGAGAGTTTTGATAGTAATAGATTGAAAACAGCGAAGAGCTATCTACTTCAAAACAAGTTATATGCTGAACAAGTTAAACAAATTGCAGTACTATTTAGTTTTGATAACAATCGCTTAGAATGGACAAAAGCAGCGTACAGTAATTGTTATGACAAAGGAAATTACTTTATTTTGAAAAGTTCATTTAGCTTTGAATCAAATTACAATAGCTTAATGGAATATGTTTCAAAACAATAATTCATTCTCTTAGTGGAAAGGTGAGCAATTTTTGTTCACCTTTTTTTGTGGCAAGAATGATTCGTTATTCTATCTTTTTGAAATTCTCCGCTTCTTTTGTGGCAAATATACTCACCACTAAAATCTGAAAAGCATGGTACAACATCAGTGGTAACAATATAATCCCAACAATACTCGTATGACCAAATAAGGCTTCGGAAAAGACAGTTCCATGAATGAGTGATTTTTTAGTACCGCAATATTTGACCGTTATACTATCCGCATGATTAAATTTCATTCGTTTTGAGATCCAACCAGTGATAGCATACATTGTAAAAAACAATCCAGCGACAACGATGAAAATAATCATTAAATTCTTTGCGGATACACTGGCGAAAACTTTGTCTTCAAAAGAATGAACAAAACTCTTATAGATAATCAGAAGGACGATTAATTTATCAAATATATCTTGACTACGCTTGTTCTTTCGAGCAAATTCACCAAAATATTTACGTAACAATAAGCCTAAGGTTAACGGAATTACGATTTCTGAAAACAGTTGCCAATATATGTCGGAAAAGTTATATTCTACATCTGCTTGTTGTGTGAAAAATTTCATCCAAAGTGGCGTAAATAAAATACCGATTATTCCTGAAATACTAGCGTTAAATATTGCCGCAGGAAGATTACCTTTTGCCAAAGAAACCATTACAACAGAAGAGGAAACGGCAGATGGGAGTGCCGCTAGAAATAAAAAGGCGAGCCATAAAATTTCATGTGGTGAATCTTTGAAAAAAGGGTAGAAGAGGAGGATAATAGAAGGAAATAATAAAAATGAACTTGCTTGCACCACTAAATGCAATTTCCAATTACTCAATCCACTTTTTGTCGCTTCAGTACTTAAACTTAAGCCATAAAAGAAGAAAATAAGTGCTATTCCCATGCTTCCAATTAGATCAATAGGAATAAAGCTATCATGTGTTCCTGCTTGTGGGAAGAAATAGGCTATGAGTATTGTTAGGGCAATGGCAATTACAAATGTATTGATTTTAAAACGCTTAAGCATATTACAAAGATAAGGAGTATAATTGTTTTTGAAAAAGATTAAATGATTCTACTTATAATGTGAGCTATCCATCCTTTACGAATGATTACTGCTGTGACAAAAAAAGAAGGGGTATGAAATTTAACACAATAATGAAATTAAATTTTAATTATTAGCCGATGAACCCACTAATTATTGTATTTTTGCCTCCCGTAGTTACAATATAAAATTATGTCAAATTCTACCAAATATGTATTTGTAACCGGGGGAGTCGCTTCTTCTTTGGGAAAAGGTATCATTTCAGCCTCATTAGCTAAATTGTTACAGGCTCGCGGTTATTCAACAACCATTCAAAAATTAGATCCTTACATCAATATCGATCCAGGAACATTAAACCCTTATGAGCACGGCGAATGCTATGTTACAGAAGATGGTGCCGAGACCGATTTAGACTTGGGACATTACGAACGC
Organism: uncultured Flavobacteriales bacterium; assembly: GCA_964503665.1. Lineage (GTDB taxonomy): Bacteria > Bacteroidota > Bacteroidia > Flavobacteriales_D > Crocinitomicaceae > 40-80. Next base: position 3,200 of record CAZDAR010000071.1, on the reverse strand, counting down.
TTTTTAAATGTACCCACTTCTCAAGCGAACAGTGTCACTACAGGAAGAGTGTATCAATCGGTTATCAATAAAGAGCGACGAGGAGATTATTTAGGGAAAACGGTACAGATTATTCCTCATATTACAGACGAAATAAAAGAGCGAATCCAATTTTTAGGAAAGGATAAAAAATATGACATTGTCATTACTGAAATTGGTGGAACAGTAGGTGATATTGAATCACTTCCTTTCGTAGAAGCCATCCGTCAGATGATGTGGGAATTTGATAATGACTGTTGTTCTATCCATCTTACATTAGTGCCTTATTTGGCTGCTGCAGGTGAATTGAAGACGAAGCCTACCCAACACTCTGTAAAACAATTTCTGGAGCTAGGCGTTCAACCAGACATCTTAGTTTGCCGTACAGAGCATGAGTTGGATTTCACTCTACGTAAAAAGATTGCTAAATTCTGTAATGTATCTGTGAATGCTGTAATAGAAGCACGTGATGCAAAAACGATTTATGATGTTCCAATGCTTATGTTAGCAGAGGAATTGGATAAAGTGGTATTGGAAAAATTAGGATTATCTACAAAGACAGTTCCTGATTTAGAGTCATGGAAAACCTTTTTAGATCGAGTTAATAATCCCATTCATGAAGTAAATATTGGATTAGTAGGTAAATACGTTGAATTAAAAGATGCCTATAAGTCTATTTCTGAATCATTCATTCATGCTGGAGCAAAAAATGAATGTAGAGTTAATGTAAAATGGATTCATTCAGAGAAATTAAATAATGAAAATATCGCCACTGAATTGGGAGGATTAGATGGTATTCTAGTAGCACCAGGTTTTGGGTCGAGAGGAACTAATGGAAAAATGGAAGCTGTTCGTTTTGCCAGAGAAAATAATATTCCCTTCTTCGGTATTTGTCTAGGAATGCAATGTGCTGTTATCGAGTTCGCAAGGAATGTTTTGGGATTAGACGATGCACATACGACTGAAATATCAGAGGATTGTAAAAATCCCGTTATCAGTTTGATGGAAGAGCAGAAAGATATCGCCAATTTTGGAGGTACCATGCGATTAGGATCCTTTAAATGTAAATTAAAGCCAAATTCTAACGTGTTTCAGGCCTACAACTCGGATATAATAACAGAAAGACACCGTCATAGATACGAGTTTAATAATAGCTATTTAGAGCAATTTGAGAAAAATGGAATGATCGCTACTGGCGTGAATCCAGATACAGGATTGGTCGAAATTGTTGAAATCCCTTCTCACCCTTGGTTTGTAGGAACTCAATTTCACCCAGAGTATAAAAGTACTGTTGCAAACCCACATCCGTTGTTTGTAGCATTTATAAAAGCATCAATAGAAAATAAAAAATAAGGTATGGATAAAAATAAACTGATTGGATTAGGTTTAATAGGATTTATATTAGTTGCAATTGGTATTTTAAACAAGAAAGAGGTTGAAAATACAAGAGCAACAACTACTCCAAAAAGCGAAAAAATCGATCGAAAAGAGGAGGGAAAATCGAGTACATCTGAGACGGCTACTTATAAAGCTCCAGTAGAAAATACAGAAACGGAGCAAGTAAAAAAAGTAAAAGAAGAGATCGTTAAGCTTAAAACAAATAAATCAATCTACGAAGTTTCTACAAAAGGTGGTAATCTTAATGCAGTCTATTTAAAAGAATATAAGTCATTTAGAAACTTCCAAAATAAAGTAGATTTACCATTGAAACTTTTCGGGAATGGCGACAACAAAAATGAATTAGTTTTCAACCTAAAAGGAAAAGAATACCGCACAGGTAATAAAATTTTTCAAATTGTTGAACAATCAGATAAGCGTCTTGTACTGCAAAATACGGTAGAAGAAGGGAAGTATATCCAATTCATTTATACTGCTAAAGATGATGTGTACGACTTAGAATTTGATGTTAATTTCAAAGGATTTGGTGGTGAAGTGGCTCCGAATAGTGTGATGCTAAGTTGGGTGACTGATATGTACAAGACGGAGCAATTGTTGCGAAATGAGCGAATGGTGTCGACAGTGTCTTTTCAAACAGCTGACAAAAAGCACGATTACCTTTCTGAAGGTAGCAATGACGCAGAAGCGAACTTAGAGCAAGATATCAATTGGGTAGCTTTTAAACAAAGTTTCTTTAGTGCTATTTTAAAACCATCTACAGTATTTGCGAAAGAAGGAACAAAGTTTGAGATTAAGAATTATTCTGAAGGTCATAAAAAGGAATTCTCACACATTAAGCATTACAAATCACTGACGAATTTAGGAATATCCAATACAGCCGACGCAAGTGTTCATATGAGCTGGTTTTTTGGACCAAACAAATTAGAATTATTAGAATCGTATAATAGCGGATATGAAGATATCTTGAACTTTGGTTGGGGACTTTTCCGTTGGATTAATATTTATCTTTTCCATCCTATTTTCAATGTTTTAGCTTCTACAGGTATGAGCTATGGTTTGGTGATTTTGTTTTTAACATTAATCATTAAGCTAGTTCTGACACCGATTCAGTGGAAAATGTTTGTTTCCTCCGCTAAAATGCGAATTCTAAAACCAGAAATCGATGAATTGAACGCAAAGTATCCGAACAAAGAGGATTCTATGAAAAAGCAAACTGAGATGATGACCTTGTATCGAGAGAGTGGCGCATCACCCTTCTCGGGCTGTCTACCGATGTTAATTCAGATGCCGATATTATTTGCCGTCTTCCGTTATTTTCCAGCATCGTTTGACTTACGTCAACAGCCCTTCTTATGGGCAACGGATTTATCAACGTATGATACTATTTATAATTTCAAGACGTACATTCCATTATATGGAGATCATATCTCATTATTTACATTGTTGATGGCGGTAACAACCTTGATTTATACTTGGTACAATAGTAGTAATATGACGCAGCCGCAACAACCAGGTATGCCGAATATGAAAGTGATAATGTATATCTTCCCATTCACGATGATATTCTTCTTTAACAACTATTCTGCAGGTCTATCTTACTATTACTTTATATCTACGTTAATTTCGATTTTAACCATGTTAGCCATTAAGCACTTCTTCGTAGATGAGGAAAAATTAAAAGCTAAAATGATGGCGAAGAAAGCTGAAGCAGCAACAGGAGCGAAGAAAAAATCTAAATTCCAAGAGCGTTTAGAAGCGATGCAGAAAGTACAAGCAGAGCAACA
>CAZDAR010000070.1:0-11615 GCA_964503665.1 uncultured Flavobacteriales bacterium | reverse complement strand
AAGACCATGGTAATCCCGATTTTTCAGGTGATATGTTCAGTTTAGCAGCTTATCATTTTGATAAATGCCAAGAGGAGGAATTTCCAGAAATTTTAAATGCCTTAAACGAAATCGATTATGAAAAAAATGTTTACGGTGGAGATGACTTTCATACAATTGAATCAACTTTCGAACTCTTTCGTCGTGAAAATGACAATTATAAAAAGTCCGAACTTAACTACTTCTCTCAATATGGAATTACAAAATCCATTCTAAGAGAATATAATGTTGTACCAATTGAAGGCTACACCATAAAGATTAAAAACGGGAAAAGCATTCCAAAAAGAAGATCCAAGGGGAATATTTTAATTGCTTATTCTAGTGAATTGTATGCTAAAATTTATTCACCTGACCCTAAGTTTTTCAGATACATTGGCAACAAGCCAAAGGACTATGTTTTTGGATTTGAGCAAATTGACAATGAAAAGTATATTTTTATTACAGGAGGAGAAAAAGACACTTTAACAATTCGTGGTTTAGGATATAAAGCAGTTTGTTTTAACAGTGAGACAACTCCTCCTCCTAAAGGTTTTATTGAATATCTCTACGATAAAGGAATTAAAGTAATCTCACTTTATGACCAAGATGAAACTGGTATCAAACAATCTCAATTACTGCTTGATAAATACAATATCCCAAGACTTGAAATTCCAGCCGAATTCATTGATAAGGGCGGTAAAGATATTTCCGATTATGTTAAACTTGGGTTAACTAAAGATCAGTTCGACAAATGTTTTAATAATGCGGTTCAAAAGCTTAAAAGCATAAAAGAGCAACAGGATAACTTAAAAAATGAATTCTTAAATACTGTTCATGAAACCGAATTGATTCCGATGGAGGTTTTTGAACAACTTCCCGATTTTTTCAAGAAATGCTGTAATTCTGTTGATAGCCAACAAGACAAATCGTTAATACTTTTGAGTTCTTTAGCCTTACTGGGCGGTGTATTTCGAAACATAGTTGGCTTTTATGATTATTATACAGCAGGAACGAATTTGTATCTTTTTGTAGTAGCACCAGCTTCTTCGGGAAAAGGAATGATGAAATATCCAAAAATGCTTGGACATCAAGTTCACCAATACCTAAAGGAGAAGATAAATGATTTGTCAAGTAATGAGGAAAAGAAACTACAACTGTTCTTTATCCCTGCAAACAGTAGTTCTTCGTCCATTTTAGCTCAATTATCCAACAATGAAGGTTACGGAATGCTTTGGGAAACAGAAGCTGATACATTGAACGAAACATTATCCAAAGATTGGGGGAATTTTAGCGATGCGCTTCGTAAAGCTTTTCATCACGAACATATCAGCTACCAACGAAGAACAAATAATGAATTTGTAGAAATTACATATCCTAGTCTCGGTCTTGTTTTAAGTGGAACACCAAATCAGGTCAAAGGTTTGATTAGTTCAGCCGAAAATGGTTTATTCAGCCGAATGATGTTTATGGATTTTAAAGGTAAAAACCAATGGAATAATAAGCTTCATTTAGCACAGAAGAAGTTGGATTTAGGGAGATATTTTTCCACTCTCGGAGAGGATGTATTTGAGTTGTTCTTAAAGCTTGAAAATTTAGATTACAATATCAATTTTTCATTTACTGACGAACAATGGGAAATGTTTCATTTACATTTCGAAGAATGGTTCAATAATTCTCATAATTTATTTGGTGAAGAAATTCTTGCATCAATTAAGCGATTAGGATTAATCACGTTTAAAATCGCAATGATTTTAAGCACTAGTAGGTTGATGAGAGACGTTGAAGATGAATTACCGCATGAAATTGAATGCTTAGATGATGATTTCGAAACAGCGATTAATATTGCCAACTCGTGTAAAAGCCACATGATAAGTGTTTACTCTCGCTTGGTTTCAAGAGATAAAACCGATCGCCTTAGTAATCTTGAACAGGTCAATTATTATGAATCTTTGCCGAACGAATTTAGTAAAGCTACATCAAAAAAGATTGCTGATTCTATCGGTTTGAAACATAAAACGGCTGAAAATCACTTGGACAATTACATTGATAAAAAAATGCTTGTTAGGTATGCTCATGGAAAATACCGAAAGCTAATTTAAGAATTCCAGCTTTTTCTCGGTTTTGGTTATGCCCCTACATTTTTGTCAGGGGCTTACTTTTTTACAGCAACTCAAACCGCTTGTAAATATCAAACATTATCTTTTCTGCGAATCTTCTTACAAGCGTTCTTGAACGTGAAACATCAATTACTTCCCCTTCTTTTAACAAGCCAAAAAACAAAGCGTAGAAGTCATCTTTTGAAATTTTAGCATCTAGCCCAAGAAGATTATAAATTATGGTAACGGAACTGGTCGCATATAAACTAGCATCAATTCCGATGGAATCTAAAGTGTTTATCAATTTGGCGTTGATGATAGCATCTTCAATTAGTAACATGACATTCTCTCTCATGATTGAATCTTATTTTTTTCTCAGTTCAATTTTGATTCTATCGCTAGATATTTCATTAGACTTTTCATATTTCAATTGCGTTAATATTGCATTCTTCAATTCTTCAATAATTAAGGGGTCAATTACTTTCATTCCACTAGGTAGATGATAAACAGAAGTTACATCTCCATTTCTGTTTATATTAACTTTAAAATCAATTAGAACACTTTCTGAAACGTTAATATGCTCTAAATTTAATTTGGTAATTCGTTTTCTAGGTTCTTGACCAATTCCAACACCCTCATTTTTTCCAGTTACAAAACCTCCATTAGTGCCATTTCCTCCACTTCCGAACGGATTGTTTTTGTTTGATATTATTTGTCTCTTCAAAACAAACCTAGTATAATCACAGAACTGAACTTTCTCTTGCTTACAGTATTTTATGTTAACTATTGATGAATCTGCATCTTCATAAGCTTCCCATGAAATAACCCCTTTATTTTCTCCATTTTGCCAAATAGAAGCAAATCCCCAAACGCCTTCACTTTCTGAAACAGAACCATAAATTTCAAAACTCGAATTCCCAACAAATAAAGTTCCATTTACTTTATCATAAGCATCCCCTGTTTCTTTATTTACTGCTTGAATACTGTAATATTTTAACGTGATACTATCTCTACGATATTCAATGAGTTGTCCTCTATTTTTATCGAATTTAAAGTCATCAACCTCGGAAATAAGTTCAGATTCTCCTTCCTCATAATTTGATGATCTTCCTTTTACAATCTCAATTTTGTATTTTTTTCCTTCAAGATTTATACTTGCAATATGAGTATAAAAATAATAATCAAGTTCGTCAGGTTCTGTTTTGGGATATATATACAATATGCCTTTCAATTTGTCCGACCATAAACTAGCCGTTCCATTAGAACCATAAATCTGAAAAGTATCTTTATCGAAAATTAACGTACCTTCAAGTTTGTTTGGTTCGTCTGATTCCCTGTAAACAATTTCTAGGTCTGTTCCATTTTCTTGACTAATTACCCATTCTTTCCATGAGTAATTAGAAGAGCCAATTTTAAAATCATCTTTTTTAGTGGCAAATTGAATCTCCTTTTCATTTAGGAACGGATAATCTTTGTTATTCAATTTCAAATTGTTTATTTCTTGGTTAAACGCATTAAAACCTAAGATGGCGTATATAATTGTCGCTAAAATTTTATAATACATATCTTTCATTTTGGAGCTAAGTTAGAAATAAATTCGCTTTTATGCGGTTACAATTGATGAAATTTCATGCCAACTTGCCGTGTTTTTATGGTAAAGGATACGGAAATAACCGATAAAAGAATCATCTTGATTTCTAAGAAGTTAAAAGAACTTAGGATTAAGGCGAATTATACATCTGCGGAAAGCTTTGCCTATGACCATGATTTAAATCGTGTACAGTACTGGAGAGTAGAAAGCGGAACGAATGTAACGTTGAAAACCCTCCTGAAAATCTTGGATATTCACAAGATAAGTCTAGGAGAGTTTTTCGAGGATTTATAGATTTTAGAGCAAATTCACCGCTTCGGAAAGTTTCGAAAAATCTGTCTTAGCGTACAATTTCGTCATTTTAACATCGGTATGTCCCAGCAATTCGGAAACATCTTCCAACGATACATTTAATTTTCTTAAACGAGTAGCAAAGGTATGTCTCCCTAAATGGCAGTTTAAACTTTTATCTATTTCCGCCAATTCCGCTAAATCCTTTAATTGTCTATTGAATACTTGGTTCGTCAACCTTGGGAAAACAAAGCCAGATTCTATTTCATAAAAGTCAATGTATTTGTTTAAAATCTCATTCGCTTTTACATTTAGCGGAATCATCAAAGGATTCTTCGTTTTCTCTTGGATAATTTTCAAACTTCTGTGATTTTCATTTCCAGATTTAATGATGTTTTCAACCTGAACATTAAACAAATCGGAGTAGCGTAATCCTGTATTTAAAATGAATTCGAAATAGTCTTTTATCCTTTCAAGGTGTTGGCGGTTTTCAGGGATTTCTACTTTTAGCACTTTGTCGATTTCATCGGCAGATAGCGGAATCACCTTTTTACGACTATTCGTTTTATGTGGTTTAAACCCAAGATAAGGTGAACGGTTAATTATTCCGTCGAGAACTGCCTGATTCAGCACGTATTTAAGGCATTTGTGGTAATTATTGGCGGTATCGCTGGAAAGCTTCAAGAAGAAAACTAAATGTGTATCGAAATCTTGCAGAAACCCTAAACGTAAGTCATAAAATCGAAGAGGTTGGATCTTGTTCTTCTTGCAATACTTCTTTAGAATTTCCGAGCAAAGCTTATACTTATTCAGAGTAACATTCGAAAGTTCCTTGCGCTTATCTACAACCCCTTTGTAATAGCTAAAGAAATCATCAAAGCGTTTGTTCTCGAAATAATCATCAATTATTTTACGGTTGATTTGTCCGCCTGTTGCATCGAAGTTCAGAAAGTACTGGTTAAAGTCGGATTTCTTTCCGTCCAAAATCCCTTGAATCCTCAATAATTCGTTTGTCGATCCTAAAATCGTTTCTCTCTTCTTGTTCCAGTTCATTTCTTCAATATACAATCCTGTTGGCTTTTTGATTGTTTTTCCTTCAAAACGGATGAGGTAGTTCAGCGTATATTTTCCTTCTGCATTTAAGGGTTTATCGTCCCTTAGTTTTACCCGAATTTTCGGTAATTCGTTTTCTATGTTCTTTTTCATGTTATTCGTTTTATAGGACGAATATCGATGGCATAGAATTAATAACAATGATAAAACAAGAAATAAATCATATAAAAATAATATAATGAAGCAACCTATTTTAAACAATTACGTCTTGTTGATATCTTTATTTTAATTTAATGGCTATTATTGAAATAAAAATGATAACTTTACAATATGGATTTTAACGAATATAAATCAGGCGAATATATCTTAGTAGACAATGCAAAATGTCTAGTCCCTTCAAAAATCAATATTGATTGGACATGGCAAGATACGACAATAAATTTACTTCTTTCTAAAGCAAGTTATCATCTTGGTGTTTTGAATTCCATGACTAAATTCCTACCTGATTCAATGTTATTTTATTCGAGCGCAATTTTTCGTGAGGCGGTAAAATCGAACGAAATAGAAGGCACGATGACCGAATTGGAAGATGTAATGGGAGGCGTTGATGATTTTGATGACCCAAAGACAGAGGCTGTAATGAATTATGTTCAAGCTGCGCATCTAGCGTTTAAAGACATAGGAAAAAAAAATGGATTAAATGAAAAGCTTCTGCTTGAAACTCACGCGAAAATAATTGGCAAGGAGAAAGGTCAGAAGTCTAAGTACAAAACAGTACAAAATTGGATTGGAGGTGCTTCAAAATATGATGCTAGATTTATCCCTGCACCTGTAAAAGAAGTTAAAAGTCTCATGTCCGATCTTTTTGACTTTTTGAATAATGAATCCTCTGAAGTTCCTGATTTGATAAAAATTGCAATTGCACATTATCAGTTTGAAACAATACACCCTTTCGATGATGGTAATGGGCGAGTTGGGCGATTGTTGATTCCGATGTATCTATTAAATAAGCAAATTTTAGAATATCCTCTCTATGTCTCGACTTTTCTTGCAGACCAACGAAGTTTGTATTATAATAATCTTGATTTAGTGAGAACAAACAATGATTTGAAACATTGGGTTAAGTTTTTTCTAGTAGCAATTAAAGAATCTGCTAAAAGCACTATTAACATAATTGAAAAAGTCCATGATTTAATGAAGGAAAGCATGGAAAAGATTGATGAATTGTATGGAGGCAAAGCTAATAATGCACACGAATTAGTGCGTTTAATTTTTGCACGACCGAGATTGAAATCGAAAATGGTAGTAGAAGAATTAGAAGTGACTCCTGCAACTGCGAATTCACTATTAAGCAACTTTGTCAAAGTTGGAATTTTGGTTGAAAAAACAGGAAATCAAAGAAATAGAGAATACATTTTTAAGAAATATATGAATTTACTAACCGATATTAAAACAGAATAGGCATGAAAAACGAAACGAGTAATGCTGGTAACATTACTCGTTCATTATTTGGAATATTTTCTTGTTTCGAGACAATTTAAAAACGGGGCTAATGCACCCTGTTCTGTATTCCTTTTTTTGTTGGGCAAACTTAGATAAAAAAAATGAATTAGCACAACCTAATTATACTGGAATCCTGAAGCCTCAGTAAGGAGCAATAAAAAATGATTATTTATCAAAATGACTACTATTACAAAAACAAAAAAAAGACCTAGACCAAGCCTAGATTTTAAATTGAGATTAAAATTATGGACAAATGCCGGGGGGCGTTGTCAATACAACGGATGTAACAAAAAGTTAAATATAGATGAGCTTACTAGCAAAGATTTAAATAAATCTTACATAGCACACATATATGCTTTTGCAGAGGGGGGAGCACGATTTGACTCAGTTCTTTCACCAAAACTTGAAAAGGATTTCTCCAATCTAATGTTAATGTGTGATGAATGTCACAGACGCATTGATAAAGAAGATATACATGGTCATCCTGCCGATCTTTTAATAAAAATGAAAAAAGATCATGAAAATCGGATTCTAAATTTAACTGAGATTAAAGACAATGTAAAAACACATATAGTTCTTTACAGCTCAAGAATTGGAAAGTTCGAACCAACCATAGATTTGCAATTAGTTCGCAAAATGCTTGCAGATTGTAGCCTATATCCAATTACAAATCCGATTGATTTAGGGATTAAGAATGGCTCGATACAAGACAATGAAGAATTATATTGGATGTATGAAGAGAAAAGCTTAGTTGACAATTTCGAAAAATTATTAGTTAAACACTTTGGGGGAAATGGGAATAATCACTTTTCACTATTTGCCCTTGCTCCTCAACCGTTATTAATCAAATTAGGTACTTTAATACCTGATCTTTATGCGGTTGATGTCTATCAAAAACATAGAGAACCCGACACATGGGAATGGCAGAAGAAAATCAATCAATTTAGTGGTTTTATTGTTAATGAGCCAAAAAGCTTAAATAAAGCACCTGTACTAAAAATAAGTCTTAGTGCAAATATTGATAATAACAGAATCGAAAAGACTTGCGAGGAGGAAGTTTCAATCTGGGAACTAACAATCAAGAATCCTCACAATAATTTTTTAACCTCCCCTGAAATTCTTCAAGAATTTAGAGTTGTCGTAAGGAAAACTCTGAATCGAATTAAAGAAGTACATGGGCATGATGCTATGCTTAAATTATTTCCATGTATGCCAAATTCTGCAAGTGTTGAATTCGGTAGAGTTTGGATGCCAAAAGCTGACTTAGCAATGGAAATTTATGATGAAAGGGATGGATACAAAAAAGCATTAACAATAAAAAGAGATTAAAAGGATGAACAAATACGTACAAAATATGAGACAAGGAGAGATTAACAAAATACTCACTAAAATGGCAGAAATACTTGACATTTCGACAACTCAGTATGAAGATGCCGTTTCTAAATATCAGGCAATGGCTAACTATTTGGGGCAAGACCCTAACATTGGAATTTACAGCCCAGAACTTTATCCACAAGGTTCTTTTGGCTTGGGGACAATGGTAAAACCAATTACTGATAAGGATGAATTTGACATTGATTTAGTTTGTGAATTAAAATTGGGTAACACCAAAATATTTTCACAAGAACATCTTAAGAATTTAATTGGGAATCGGTTGAAATCAGGAATCTATAAATCGATGTTGAAGGATATGGAAGGAGGTAGAAGATGTTGGACAATTGAATATGCAGAAAAAACACAACTCCATCTTGATATTCTTCCAGCAATTCCCGACGACAATAGTAGAATGTTTTTTGAAAGAAAAGGTCTTGATCTAGGTAAAACAGCGATTAGCATAACCGATAAAGAACTTGAAAGTTTTAATGAAATTTCAGATGATTGGGTAAAATCTAACCCTAAAGGTTATCAAGCATGGTTCAAGGAACAGATGCTGGTTAGACTTAATGAAAGTAGAAAACTCTTTTCACTTGAGTCTAAAGTCAAAATTGATGATGTTCCTGATTATAAGGTTAAAACACCTTTGCAACGAGCAATTCAACTTCTAAAAAGACATCGTGATGAAACCTGTAAAAACAGTGATGACAAACCAATTTCTATAATATTGACCACCTTAGCTGCAAAGTCATATAACAATGAAGATAATTTACATGAAGCTATAGTTAGTATATTAAATGGCATGGCTAGTCATATTAAATACGAAAATAAAAATGGAAAACGAGTGGCAATAATTGAAAATCCTGTCGATTTGAGAGAGAATTTTGCCGATAAATGGGAAACATTCCCAAATCGCGAAGCAGAGTTTTTCAAATGGTTAAATGATGCAAGATCTTATTTCAGAGAATTATTCGAAAGCAACAAAGAAATATCTTGGATAAATGAATCACTTAGCAAAGGTTTCGGGGAAGAAATAGTAAGAAAAACTTTTTCTGCAATTGGTAACGATTCGAGATTAAATCGTGAGAATGGAAATATAAGAATGGAAATAGGAACAGGACTGCTTGGAAGCTCGTTAACATTGGAAAATAGTAAAAAAGTTACAAATCACACTTTTCACGGCAATGAGAGATAACAGAAGTATAAAGGAGATTTCTTTAGTCGTTCAGGAGTTAACTATAAAGCATTTATTTCCTGATAGTACAATTAAACGGAGTGCCAATAAGTCACTTATTTGGGTGGGTCAATTAAGACCTACCCCATTAAGTAAATTATATTCCATTAAAATAAAACTAGAAAAAGGAAAAGTGGAGGTATTTGTAATTGAACCAGTAAAATTAGAAAGATATCCAGGGAAGACTCTCCTACCTCATGTATATTCAACTCCAAAACAAAAATTATGTCTGTATTTTCCAGATGGGAAGGAGTGGAATAAAGGTAAATTATTAGTAGATACAATTATTCCTTGGGCAAGTGAATGGCTTTATTTTTACGAAATATGGCTAATTACAGGAAATTGGTTTGGGGGTGGAACAGAACATGATTTTGAAAAAAAAGTAGCGTAACATGAAAACAAAAAATATAATTATTATACATCTATCCATTATTTCGATTTTGGCATTAATTCTTCTCTGGGATGAAAGAAAAAAGTCTAATTATAAGAGTGAATTGATTAGAAAGTATAGGAAAGAAAATGAAAATATTAGAAGAGGTTATTTTGAACTCCTTGAAAAATTTCTAAAAGAAGAAGGAAAAGTAACTCCTGATATAATTGATGAACTTCAAACTTTAAAATCAAGAATAGATAATTGGGAAACAGATTTGCATTTGGAATTAGAATCCGTCATTAAGAGAGTGAATGATGGTGAAGGAACAAAAGCCGTTAAGGATTTAGCAAAAATTGTGGAATGCAAACTAAAGGAAAAGGTGGCAGACGATTTCAATTTCAAAAAACCGAAGATGTTGCATAATTTATTGGAACACGCGAAAGAATGTAAATGGATAACAAATCGACAATATGAAAATGGAATGAAATTGAAGGAAATTCGGAATGAAGAAAGTCATACCCTAGCCCCTCAAAAGCACTCTTTTGAAATTGGTCTATGTCTATTTGCTGGCATTGATATTATTTATTCATTAAAGTAAAAAACTTCTCACATTATTTTTTCATGAAAACAAACAAAACCTACCGCAGTCTACTGGATAAGTCTATAAACTCGATGCTTTCAGCCATAGAGATTTACAATAAACCCGATTTTAACTATCGGGAAGAAACCTTTGCAATTCTTGCAGTAAATTCTTGGGAATTACTTTTTAAGGCTCAACTTTTGAAGCTATCTAAGTACAACATGAATGCATTGTATGAGATGGAATTTGTGAAGAAAAAGAACGGGGAGAATTCAACGAGGACTAAACCCAAGACGAACAGAGCAGGGAACCCAATGACAATTGGTCTTTTCGAGGCAGTTAATAGATTGGATAAAGTCGGAAAGAAAGTCAATTCTAACCTACTTAAAAGCATTGAATCAATTATTGAGCTACGAGATAATGCAATTCATTTTCACAACGAAAAGAGCATTTCCAAGGAATTACAAGAGTTAGGGTTTGCCTGTATAAAGAATTACATGAGCATCGTGAAGAATTGGGAGTTAGAAATAGATTTAACGAAATACAATTTTTATTTAATGCCATTAGCCTATGTAGATAGTAAAGTGTCGGCAGAATCCGTAATAACCGATGAAATCGCTAAATACTTGGATTTCGTCAAGTCAAAAGTAAACGAATCGGACAACAATGATGTTGAGTACGATGTAGCGATCGCAATTGATATTCAATTTAAGAAGTCAAACACTTTCGAAGATGGATTACCAATAAAATACGATGCAAACGGAGTAGCGATAGCCTTGTCAGAGGAGGACATTAGAAAGAAGTTTCCTTTAGAATATAAAGATGTTTTGGACAACGCAAAAAAGAGATATTCAGACTACAAACTAAACAAAGAATTTCATGCAAAAATGAAGTTGATAAAGGAGAACGATAAACTATGTTACATTAGAAAACTTGACCCAAAATCGAGTAAATCACAAGAAAAACCTTTCTACAGTTCAAATGTTTGGCAGGTTTTGGACAATCATTATCAAAAAATATAATTAACTTGTATCCAATAAAATAAATTTATTAATTAATAATCAAATTACTATGCCATTAAAACCAGGTCCAAAAAGAATTGCTGATTCCACAGGAAAGCCAGACCGAAGACAACGAGATAACAAAAGTACTCCTGGCAATACTCCATCTCTAAAACCTTCTAAGAGTACCAACCCGAAGAAAAAGTAACTGTTTCTTTAATCAATTTTCACCCCCGTAAAACCCACAGGGGTTATTTTCGGGTTGATAATATCACGGATTCAACGGATTTGGAGGTTTTAGGGATTTCTAAGTTTATGACCTGAAATGAGATATACTTGTTTCTAAAATCCATATAAATACTAAGGTTTCCCCAAACTTTACCCCATAAAAAAAGCCCCCTAAAAGGAGGCTTAATTTTGCTGAAACACTTATAAATAAGGGTTTCTAGCGGTCTGGACGGGACTCGAACCCGCGACCCCATGCGTGACAGGCATGTATTC
>CAZDAR010000069.1:9941-11816 GCA_964503665.1 uncultured Flavobacteriales bacterium | reverse complement strand
AGTTCCAAATGAGCAAGCTAAAATTGCAATAATTAGGTAATTACTATGTAATTTTCTCATAATGTACTGTGTTAAGCTTATCAAACCTAACTAATTATTTTTAAAAATAAAAGTATTTTTAAAAGTCAAAATTGGTAATAAAATGCTCTGCATACTATTTTAAAAGAGATATGAATTATTATTTCCGAAAAAAAACAACTATTAAAAACAAATAATAAACTTATAATCAAAGGAATATAAATAAAAAAATAAGATGTATTTACAAAATGAGTTTACCTTAATAAGTTAAATTTACAAAAATAGATTCCTTCTAAATGTACGAAATTTATCGATAAATCATTGGTTGATCTTCGGTATTAATGATAATGATATCCAAAATTAACCTTGCCATAACTTTTCGAAATAAGCCAATACTGCATTTCAGAAGTTGAGTATCATTCTATCCCATTCAGTCAATCATTTTTACATTTTAAGTATTAAAATTGTATTTATTTTTATAATTTCATATATTTAGATTTACGTTAAGCTCATAAAAAAGCTTATTTTTTAATTAAAACACATTACTATGAAAACATTTACAAAAGTTTTCGTTTTCCTTTTTTTAGGATTTAATCTAAACGCACAAGAAGTTATTTTTTCTGCTTCTGACTCCTTAAGCTTTTCAAGTTGGACATTTTTTGAAGTTACACAAGGTGGGGACGGTTTCAATTGGCATTTGGCCGATGTATCTCCTATTAATGGTATGACTAGTCAAGGGTATGCACTTCAAAGTAATTCGTTGAATCCGATTCAACCTATTACACCCAATGATTTTGCAGCATCACCAGCTATTGATCTTTCAAGTTACTCGAACGCTCAACTAAGTTGGAGTAGAGGTGCTGGTTCGGATGTTGACTTTGCGGAAAACTATTCTGTTTATGTCGTGTATGATTCAGTCACTTCAGATAACATGATTCCAATAAATCCATTGGATATTGTTTATACGGAAACAATTGCAGCGGGACAACAAATGTTGACTCGCACCGTAGATATTTCTCATATATGCGGAAAGAATAATGTGTATATCATGTTTCGTCATCATGATTGTACAAATCAATATTTTCTTGTAATAGATGATGTACTTATTACTACTGACACCACTTTATCTACTTCAGAGTTAAATACCGTTAAATTAAGTATTTATCCAGTTCCTGCAGAAGAGATGATGACCATTGAATGTGCTGAGGCGATTACAACATTAAAAGTATTGGATGCGCAAGGTAGAGAAGTTCAAATAGATTTCAATACATTAACTAATAACATGAACGTTACATCTTTAGCAAAAGGGATTTATACGGTTGTTGTACGCACCGAATCAGGTAAAATTACAACAGAGAAATTTATAAAATAAATTATTTCACATGAAATATCCTTGACCTACGTATCCTTTTGATGCACTAGCTTTAATGAAAATCGCAAGTTCTTTCGAATTTGCGATTTTTTTATTTGTTCAAGGTAAACGTCTTTTGAACGTAAGAACAAATAAGTATAAAATTTTTGGCTATTTCAATATCGGACTAGCATTGAGTAAGCAGAGGTAAAACAATCAACACTAATTAATAATAAATACTATTTTTACATTACTGTAAAGAGTTGAAGAAGAATGCCTATCTATCTTATCATATTGTATGTCTTGGTTCTACTCGTTGTATGTGTAAGAATCATTTATAACACGAATACACCCAGTAAAGGACTCGCTTACCTCCTATTAGTAGTGATGTTTCCAGTAGGTGGTATTATTATCTATCTAAGTGTTGGGCTAAATTATCGAAAAAGTAAATTATATCGCAGAAAGATTGATATTGACCTAAAAGTATTTCTTGAAATAGAAGAGAA
>CAZDAR010000069.1:0-9841 GCA_964503665.1 uncultured Flavobacteriales bacterium | reverse complement strand
ACTCATTGCCAAAGCAAAAGAAGGTGTTAAAGTCCGTTTTATATACGATGATTTTGGCAGCAAGGGCATTCGTTCCAATATTGCTAAACAATTGCGAGAGGCAGGGATAGAAGCGGTTCCTTTCTATAAAATAAATTTTGTACGACTAGCGAACCGACTTAATTATCGCAACCATCGAAAGATTATTGTTATCGATGGAATGGTAGGTTATATTGGCGGTATTAATGTGTCTGATAGATATATCAATTCCACCAAAAGTAAGCTGTTTTGGAGAGACACTCACTTGAAGATTGTTGGTTCCGCAGTTTTGAACTTACAGTTTACCTTTTTAACCGATTGGAATTTCTGTGCAAAAGAAAATATTCGTTTTTCAAACGATTACTTTCCAGTAAACAATATGACAATAGAATATGGTAATCAATTCGTTCAAATCGTGGCAAGTGGCCCCGATTCCGATTACCCTAGAATCATGTACTCGCTTATTCAGACCATCTTATTGGCAAAAAAAGAATTACTCATTACCACTCCGTATTTCATTCCCACCAGTTCTTTTCTAAATGCGATCAAAATTGCTGCCTTAAGTGGTGTAGATGTGAAATTACTCATTCCTGGCGTATCTGATTCGATCATTGTCAATACCACTTCGCAATCTTTTTACCAAGAGTTACTCGAGGCAGGAGTAAAAATCTACAAATACAACAAAGGTTTTATTCATGCTAAAACATTGGTCTGTGACGGTGTAGTATCTTCCATTGGAAGTGCAAATTTAGACATCAGAAGCTTCGACCTGAACTTTGAAGTGAATGCCGTTATTTACGACACAAAAATCGCTAGTCAATTAGTTCATCAGTTCGCAGTAGATCTCGAAAGCTCAGAGGAAATCACTTTGGAAAGATGGAGCAAAAGACCTCTCTACATCAAATTATTCGAAAAGGTGTTGCATTTGTTCTCTGCATTAATGTAGAAAGAGTAAAATGACAATTAATCAATTCATCTTCATTATTCCATGCATATCATGTTCCCAAAATGTCGCCTCTACGTTTTGTGAAGCTAATTTCGGGCGAACCAAGTTAATGCTATATGCTAAACTGATGGTACACAATATCGGTGCTGGACAAGTGTTGGGAGACTGTTTGTTTGACTTTAAAATCATAGGTCATTATCAATATCAGAAGAAACAATTGTAGGAAAACTACATAAATTCGCCATCGCGCATCAGCAAGGTTCTATACTTATTGAAAATCGCTACGTGTGTCACAAAACCAAGGTACTTACCTACTTCATCAACTACTGGAATGGTTCGCAAGTCCATCCGTTCCATAATCTGCATTACTTCAAACATGTCTGTATCAATGGAAATAACTTTGTTAGGAGCTTGCACTAATTCTTTAATCGTTTTATTTTTATTTTCGGAGTTGGAATCAACTAAATATTCCAAAAGGTGGTCACTCACCATAATACCCATCAAAAAGCCGTCGTTATTGACAACTGGAAACGTATTTCTAGTCGTATGGATGATATCTTTACTTCGACTCATAGGAGTTTCATTTTCATTTAACACCACAAAATCTGTTTCTAGCAAGTATTTTAATTTCAACCGTCGGATAATACGATGATCTTTATTTTCCTGCGCTAACAAACTTCCTTGTAACGCTAAAGATTTGGTGTAAATTGAGTATTTAAGCACTCCTTTATTGATAAAATACGAAATCGCTGCCACCAACATTAATGGAACAATTAAGGTATAACCACCTGTTATTTCAGCACTTAAGAAAATTCCGGTCAACGGCGCATGCATCATTCCACTGATAGAGCCTGCCATTCCAGCAATAATGAAATTGGTGACATTTAAATCGGCAACACCTAAAGTATTTAAGCCAAACGAAAAGACAAAACCGAAAAGTCCACCGACCACAACACTTGGTCCAAACATTCCACCATTCCCACCACAACTCATGGTGACAATAGAAGCAACTGTTTTTCCAACCATCGTTACTAGACCAAAAAGCACCAATGCCCACGCAATACTTTGATAAGCGGGAAACAAACTATTTTGGAGAAGCGATGAATAATTACCATTCAATAATTGTTGAATCGTAATATAACCTTCACCATAAAGTGCTGGCATTAAAGCAATCATTACCCCAAGTACAATTCCACCAATCCAGACTTTGAAATAAGCATTTTTAATTCGATGGAAGGTTTGCATTAAAAAGCTGTTTAAACGGCTATAAAAGACAGTGTAAGCACCTAATAAAATCCCCAAAGCAACGTACAGCCAAAACGATTCTAGCACCCAATCTCTTGTGACTAAAATAAATAGCGGTTGATTGTAAATGATATTTGAAATCACAGAAGCAACAGCGGACGAAATAAGCAAAGGAATAAACGCTGGAATGGAGAATTCAGGCAATAATACTTCGATGGCGAAAATCATTCCTGCAATTGGACTATTAAAAGCACCTGAGATTCCAGCTGCGCCACCACACGCTAATAACAAGGTGACTTCTCGATAATTTAAATTAAAAAATCGTCCGATAGCAGAACCAATGCTAGCACCACTCGCTACCGCTGGAGCTTCCAAACCTGCTGATCCACCCCAACCTACGGTTAAAGCACTGGAAATAATTTGACTATAAATGTTATGAAAATCTAATTTACTTCCGTTTTTAGAAATGTTGAATAAAATCGATGTGACGCCGTGTTCAAATTTATGTTTTCTAATGAATGTTTTAATGTAGAGAATCGTTAAGGTCAAACCAATTAGTGGGAAAAATAAATACAAATAAAATTTGTACTGCCAATGAAAATCATTCTGTAGAAAATTCGCTACAAAATGAGTCATCTTTTTCAAAACAGAAGCAGCAATTCCACCAAAAAATCCGACACCAACAGCTAAAATAATTAAGAAATTCGATTTTGAAATCCGCGTTTTTTGCCATTGATTCAAATTTTGAAGAATGGTGTATAACTTGTCTTTCATTTAATTTTTTAGTTAGAATTAAATAATTGCGGGGCGACTAAATTACAGTTAATGAGAAAAAAGAACAAGAAAAAAGAAGTATTATCTCAGTTATTAGATAGTATTTAAAAAAAAATAATCGTGATTCATATTCTAAAACTCTTTTAATAAAAGCTGCTGAACATAACCGAAAAAACCTCAAAACTCTTCCAAAGAATTAAAAGCACACCAAGAATATTGTTTAACTTTGTCGTCATGGAGATTTCAACGATAAACAGAGCGAAAACAGGACTTTTTTCAAGTCTTTCCAACCAATTAACCTACGAACAGGACAAACTACAACAATTCATTCAGGTTCCTTTTGAAAAAGCAGCGTTTGCCGACCAAATAGATTTAAAATCAGCAAGTTATTCATCAGAAAACCGAATGATTTTGGTCGAAGCACTCACACAACAATACACGACTGTTGATGCTAGTGAAGCAGTTCACAACAATCTCGCATTACTCAAAAAAGACACGACATTTACCATTACAACAGGTCATCAATTATCATTGTTCACAGGACCGCTTTATTTTATTTATAAAACACTTCACATCATTAAGTTATGTCGTGAGCTGAAAATAACTTATCCAAATAACGATTTTGTTCCTGTTTTCTGGATGGCTTCCGAAGATCATGACTTTGAGGAAATCAATCATTTTCATCTTTTTGGCAAAACACACAGTTGGGAATCTGATCAAAAAGGACCTGTTGGACAGTTTGATACCGAAAGTTTACAAACAATCAGAGAAGAATTACATACATTTTTCCAAAATCACCCAGAAAGCGAGATTCATTCCATTATTGAATCTTACGAAGGGAAAACATTGGGAGAAGCACATTTTCGATTATTACACGCGCTATTCAAAAATTATGGACTTATCGTTATTGAGCCAGACGCCAAAGTATTAAAACGACTTTTCATACCTATCATCGAAAAAGAACTCTTTGACCGTTTTGCCGAAGAAAAAGTAACGTCAACTACTGAGAAATTAGAACAATTAGGTTACAAAGGACAAGTTTTTCCAAGACCCATTAATTTCTTCTACATCGAAAAAGGAATACGCGAACGGATTCAATGGGAAAACAACCAATTTTCTATCGATGGAAAAGGGATTTTCTCGAAAGATGAAATCCAGAAAATGTTACAGGAACATCCAGAGCGATTTTCACCAAACGTCATATTTCGTCCCGTTTATCAAGAAGTTATTTTACCAAATCTCTGCTATGTTGGCGGTGGAGGTGAAATGGCATATTGGTTGCAATTAAAAGGTGTTTTCGATGAAGTTAATATTCCATTTCCATTAATCCAAGTGCGCAATTCTCTTCAGTTGATAGATTCAGTCGTATCGAAAAAATTAGCAAAATTAGAGTTGAATTTCACTGATTTCTTAACCGATATCGAACAACTAAAAAAAGAGTTTGTATTGAAGAACTCCGAAGACGAGGTTTCCTTCGACGCACTAGCACAAAAAGTGCAGGAATTGAAAACACTATTAAAAGAGCAAATTAGTCCTCTTGACTCACAATTAGTAAGTTTTACGGAAGTCGAAGGAACGAAGCTGGACAAGCAATTAGAAGCCATTCAATCGAAAGTTTTACGCGTTCAAAAACAGAAGATGGACACTTCTATGAAACAGTTGGAAGATGTGAAAAATAGATTATTTCCAATGGGAAATCTTCAAGAACGAGTGGATTTATTCTTGAATTATTGTCCTGATGGGAATGTCAGTGGTCTTTTAGAATCCGTATATTCTGCCATAAATCCATTTGAGAAAGACTTTATTGTGGTAGAAATCTAAAAATTTCATATACTATTGCACTTATTTTATCGTTTGAACTACATTCAAAGAATATGCGTTTACTTTTTTTATTTTTTTCACTCATTTTAACAGGGACAATCTATTCCCAGATAGCATCCCTTGAAGGTCGTTGCATGAGTAAAAATGGTAAACCTCTCGAATATGTTCGGATTTTTTCACCGACTGATTCAATCCAAGAAATTATTACGACTCAAAATGGAAAGTTTAAATTTAAAGTTCCTGCTCTAAAAGACCTAGAAATTCATTTCGTTTACGAAGGTGCTTTACTAACAAAAACAATTCATCTTCAAGAAGAGGAACATAAGAAATTAGGAGACCTCATCTTTGATGTGAGTGTCACTGATGATATCGTCATTCGTAGACAAGAAAATAGCAAAAACCAACTGCCGTATTTAAAACCAGGAACGCTTGCTACATCTGATATTGGCAAAACATTAGTATTGACTACTGTTGCCACTTCTAACAACGAATTGACTTCCAACTACAACGTTCGTGGTGGAAATTTTGATGAGAACTTAGTGTATGTCAATGACTTTATTATCAATCGTCCTTTCCTAACTCGCTCTGGTCAACAAGAAGGATTGAACTTTATTTACAGCTCTTTAGTAGAGAAAATCAATTTTAGTGGAGGCGCTTTTGAATCTAATTATGGGGATAAGCTAAGCTCTGTTTTAGACATTACATATCTCCGCCCCGACTCTATTCAAGGTTCGGTGATGGCGTCATTTCTTGGTGCTGAAGCCTATATTGGGCACAAAGTCAATTCCCGTTTGGACTATTTGATTGGCGCGCGTTATCGCAATAATGGTTACATGCTAAATGCGTTACCAACCAAAGGTGGTTATAATCCTGTTTATTGGGATATTCAGTCATTAATTAATGTGAATCTGACCGATAAATTAGTGTGGAGTACTTTATTACATTATTCTTCCAATCAGTATAAATTTCAACCAAAAAGTGCAGAAACTGATTTTGGAACAGTGAATCAATCCTATCGTTTGAATATCTATTTTGAAGGACAAGAAAAATCAAGCTTCAATACTTTAACAGCGGCAACTGCTTTGAAATATGCACCAACATCCAAGCTTCAATTAGACTTTTATGCATCTATTTTTAATACCGATGAGCAAGAGTATTTTGATGTGTTAGGACAGTATTTTATTAACCTTATTGAAAAAGATCCGAGTAAAGAACAATTTGGAGACTCCATTGCGACAGTTGGTGTTGGTTCTTATTATGATCATGCTAGAAATAATTTGAAAGCTACGGTTTACAATATTTATCATAATGGGGAATATCGTTTTGCCGATAGAGAAAGTGATTTTGACACCTATTGGAAAAGTAAACGTTCTTCCATAAAATGGGGTGTGAACTACCAAATAGATGATTTCCATGATGTCTTGAGTGAATGGCACATGATTGATTCAGCAGGATACAGTTTACCACAAGACCCTAACGGAAAGGAAATCAAAATGCAAGAAGTGATTAAGGGTAAACTAGCTTTAAACGATCAACGTATCTCTAGTTATATTCAATATGCTTTTCGCAGTAACAATTACATACGTGAATATCCAGTTAACATCAAAGCTACGTTTAAAGATTCAATGGGAAAGAAGCAACGTGTCATGATTATCGACACCTTGCCTAGTTCCTTAAGACGCTTTGAATTTACAATTGGAACGCGTGCTGGATATACAGCAGTAAATAACGAAGTATACGTCACACCACGAGCTGGTTTATATTTTTATCCCCGTTCTTTTATGTTTAAAAATGATCGTATTTACAGGCGAAACACGATGTTTAAGATTGCGACAGGAATGTATTACCAGCCACCTTTTTACCGCGAATTTAGAACACTCGATGGTAATTTAAACTTGAATGTAAAATCTCAAAAATCCTTTCATTTCGTGGCGGGAAGTGAGTTTACATTTAACATGTGGGGACGTAAAACGCCTTTCAAATTTATGGCTGAAGCCTATTACAAATATTTATGGGACGTCAATCCATATGAAGTGGATAATGTCAGAACTCGTTACTATGCGAACAACGATGCAGTAGCATATGCATATGGAATTGACTTTAACATCAACGGAGAATTTATCAACGATTTACAGTCTTTCCTCAAGGTCGGCTGGATGTCTACCAAGGAAAACATCTTGAACGACTCCTACAACGTTTATTACAACGCTGCAGGTGAAAAGATTGTCTTTGGTTACAGTGAAGATCAAGTGGTGGTTGATAGTAGCACGATCAATCCTGGATTTATCCCACGTCCAACAGATCAATGGATGAATTTTGCTATTCTATTTCAAGATAATATGCCACGTTTAGAAGCACTTTCAGGAACGCTCACTCTGATGTTTAATACGCCGCTTCCTTATGGACCGCCAGATCATAATAGATATTCGGATACACTTCGTCAAAAAGCCTATTTTCGTGTAGACTTTGGTATTGCGTATGATTTCCTTTATAACAAACGTCAGAAAGGTACGCTTAAAGTAAAGTGGATTAAAGATGCTATCTTATCTTTCGAGGTATACAATCTACTTGGAATCAACAATGTGTTATCACATCAGTGGGTGATGGATGTCAGCGGTACACAATATGCTGTTCCAAACTATCTGACACAAAGACGCTACAATCTAAAGCTCATACTTAATTTTTAAAGCATATCGATATTTTAAGATATATTTATCTTAATTTAAGATATCCAAAAATATTCACTATTTTTGCATATAAAAATATTAGATTATGTATCCAGAAGCATTAGTATTACCAATGAAACAAGAACTTGTTGAAGTAGGCTTTGAAGATTTAACTTCTCCTCAGCAAGTTGATGACGTTATAAAAAACACTAAAGGAACAGTATTAGTTGTAGTAAATTCCGTTTGTGGATGTGCTGCAGGGAATATGCGTCCTGGAGTTAAAATTTCTTTGTCTAATGATAAAACACCTACAAAGTTAATCACTGTTTTTGCAGGGTTTGACAATGAGGCTGTGGCTCAGGCAAGAAAACATTTCTTATCGTATCCAGCTTCTTCTCCATCCATCGCATTATTTAAAGATGGTGAGTTAGTTTCTTTTATGGAAAGACATCATATCGAAGGGGCGTCTGCCACAAAAGTAAGTGATAACCTAAAAGAAGTCTATAACGAATTTTGTTAATCTTAAAAATAAGACTACAAAAAAAATGCGGCCCTAAAGCCGCATTTTTTTAATTCATCACCTTATTATTCATCTTCATCTTCATCTCCATCTTCAGGAGTATCTCCATACGAATCATCATCGTCATCGTCAACTGGAGCGTCATCATCATCTTCTACTTTAACGTCAATATCATCATCTAGCTCATCATCGTCACTATCATCGTCATCATCTAACGATAGTGCCTTCATCTGAGGCTTTAACAACTTGACCAAATAGATAATTTCCTCTGTCTCCCAAAAAATAGCATCCAAAGTTTCTCCAGCGGGAGTCTTAATTTGAGTCATGGCATCTCTGTATCCATCAGGAAATGCTTTTTCTAACTTCTTCTTCTGATCTAGAGCAAGCTTTTCATAGCTGACAATAGCGCGTTTTTTAACCATACGTGTATTAAATTTCTATTTTAATGATTCGAGAGGTTGGAATTACAACATTTTGCTTCAAAACTATAGCGTCTTCTGTGACTGCCCAAATGGTAGTGTCCACATATTTTTTTCCTTGTTGGTCTTGAAAGTAAATTCTTACTTTATGATGTTCTAAATTTCCTAAAGAGATAGCACGATTAATTTCAGCAGTTCGTAATTTTATATCAACAGACTTTTTCAACACATCCTCCTGAGGAAATGATAATGAAGAAACAGCTTCTTTTTCTATTAGTTCAAAAGTATCTTCTGACATATTGATTGGTATTGATTAAAGGACAAAAGTAAATTAATTAATATATCCACCATAAAAAAAGTAAAAAATTCCGCATATTTTTTAAAAATTGATATAATAAAGTCATAGACGGGGATTAAACGGCTGTTTATAAACCTAATTTAAAGTTGATTTTCGTTCAATTTAAAATATCGTTCTATAATGGCGGAGTATATCTTATAGATGAGATAGCCATAAATAAGTCCCGTAAGCATCCCTATGAAGATATCAAAAGGGTAATGAACACCTAAGTACATTCTAGAATAAGATGTTAAAATAGCAAATGGAAAAAAGGAATACTTAATCCAAGTTTTCCTTTTTCTAAAAAGTAAAAAGAGAAACGTGGCAATGCCAAAGGTATTAGCGGCGTGCCCAGAATAAAATCCATACATTCCACCACGATATGCATTGACAACATGCACTCCTTGCCCAATTTCAACATTGTGTGTTGGTCGATAACGTTTTACATTGTTTTTGGAAAGGTTAGCCGTTTGATCAGTTAAAAGAATCAAGAAAGCAAAGCAAACCACAAATACCAAAAAGGCTTTTAGTTTAACCCATCGAAAGAGTTCAAATCCCCAAATAAGAAATAAGGGGGTGAATATCTTTATTTTAGTGACTTGAAACATGATTGGATCTAACCATGTAGTATGAAGGCTATTGATAAAAAGAAGGAGTTGTTGATCAAGATGTTTAAAAAGGTCGATCATCATCATTTAATTCATTCCACAATAGGTCCTTTAGTTCATCCAACCCTTTCTGAGTAACTGAAGAGATGAATAGATACGGAATACCAGTCGGTACAAATTCACGCATCTGTTCGATCATTATATCATCTAACATGTCGGATTTAGTAATCGCCAATATTCTTTTCTTATCTAACAATTCTGGATTGTATTGCGTCAATTCATTCAGAAGAATGTCGTACTCTTTTTGTATGTCATCGCTATCTGCAGGAATCATAAAAAGCAAAAGTGAATTTCGCTCGATGTGTCTTAAAAAACGGTGACCAATTCCCTTTCCTTCGTGAGCACCTTCGATAATTCCAGGAATATCTGCCATCACAAAAGAACGGTAATCTCTATATTGTACAATTCCTAAATTTGGGCGAAGTGT
>CAZDAR010000068.1:0-11884 GCA_964503665.1 uncultured Flavobacteriales bacterium | reverse complement strand
CGAATAAAATCGGAACAGGCTGTCAGTACCGACCTTTGCAGTCTTGCTTCCTTCACTGTATGAATCGCTCCAAACCAGCTTGCGACTTAATAATGCTTTCAAGAGTTACCTTAGTGCATAAGAGACTTTCACTCTCTGGACTTTCTTTCAACTATTTGAGAGAATTTATATATATTTACCATTCAAGGCACACACAGCAAATAAGTACAAACGCCAAAAGTGTTATATTTGAGAAGGCGCCTATGCTTATTTTCAAACCGTTTACAGTCAGCTAAAAAAGAAAATAAATGAAAAGAAAAATTGCAATAATTGGAGGAGGAATTGCAGGATTAACCTTTGCTCGTTGTATTTCTGATGACTATGAAATACACATTTTCGAAAAAAATCAAGAATTTGGAGAAATAGGAGCAGCAATTAGTGTATTTCCAAATGCACTCTGCGTAATGGATAAAATCGAATTACTTGATAGTATATTAAATACAAGCGGAAAGTTTGAAAATGTGTATCTCAAAACAGACCAAGGAAAAATATTAAGTAAATCTTCACCGAAAAGTGATTACCCTGTGATTTGTATTCACAGAGCTGACCTTCATCGGATATTACTTACCGACATTAAAGCTAATTTACATATTGATAGTGGCGTAAAAGAATTAATCAATCTAGATAATGGACAGGTAAAAATTGTTTTTGATAAAGGACAAAGTTCCATTTTTGACGCAGTAATTGGAGCAGACGGAATACACTCTGTTGTTCGTCAGCACATAATCAATGATGGGAAACCAATATTTAGAGGCTACAATATTTGGCGTGGTGTGGTGAAAACCAATTTTGATATTGGTTACGCAAGTGAAACCTATGGAAAAGGTCAACGAGTTGGAATTGTCCCTATAAAAGATGGTGTTTATGGTTGGTGGGCTACCTATAATGAAGATTTGTTGAAAGATGATGAACCAGAAGGAACAAAACAAAAACTTAAACGACTTTTTGGAAATTGGCATCATCCGATTCCCGAACTTATCGAAAACACTGAAAATATATTGAAAAACAGTTTGTCAGATCGTAATCCACAGAAAGGTTGGACAAAAGGAAACATAACTTTAATTGGAGATGCAGCGCACCCAACCACCCCAAACCTTGGTCAAGGTGGTTGTATGGCTATCGAAGGTGCTTATCTTTTAGCTCAATGTATAAATAAATACGGTTTAACCTCTAAAGCTTATGATACTTATGAAAAACATCAATTTCCTCGTTCAAAAGAAATTGTAAACGAAAGCTTGAAACTTGGAAAAATAGGTCAAATTTCAAATCCGATTTTGATTAGTTTGAGAAACTTTTTTTTCAAAATAATACCATCAAGTATTGCAATGAAAATGATAGATAAATATTTTTCTTACAGAGTAACAGGATTAAAAATATAAAGCCGAACTGCCAACAATGTATATAAAAAATAGGCGAAACAGTGGTAAATTAAAGGTTTGTAGCCCGCTTCAACTTTCTTGCAACTTGACAGGAAATACATTTTTAGTTCCAAAAAGAAGAATGTAATGGAGGAAAAGGTATTTTTTCCGAATAATAAGTTATTTCGTCACCGGATATTTTATTATGATAAGGAGTTTAAAATTATAAAAATCAGCATTTTAAGAATTAATGACGACGAATGATAAAAAGCCTTAAATTTGCCCCTAATGGGGAAAATTACGAATAGAGCTTTAATTAGTCGATTATATAGTTCAGCTGAACAACGATTGGAATCTACTCATTTTGATACTAAAAGCTGGTCGCAGTGGTATCAAGCTGTTCAAGATTTGACTGATCCAGAAAAAATGGTGTATGTGATTGTGAAAATGAATCAAACAGTTACAAATGGTGATTTTTCGGAGTTCTTCGAATCTTCTCTTGGAATATTTGCTCCAGAAATCATTCATGTTCTCAACGAAATTAAAGCAGAAGCAACAGCCACAATTGTTGCAAACTCCTTGCCGATCGTCAATCCAATAGGACTTTTGGATGAGGCTTACAAAGCGTTTGTTTTCAATATTCAATTATCAGAACAACAAAAAGCGGCTCTTTATTCACTGGATGTTAGATATGACCAACTACATGGAAAGGAGAATTTAGAGGACTTACTCGGTGATTATTTACAAGAGTTGATTAAATAGAAAAAACGAACTAATTATGAATGAATTAAATACGCTTGAAATAACACTCTTAAATGGTTTAGTGGAAAAATATCCATCCTTAAAATCACACATTGACAATTTGAAAGTTTCTGAAAGAAAAAGTACAGGCACTGGACTCATTGTGAGTTTTGAATATGTCAATTCTGAAATTGGAAACGAAGATATTAATGCATTATTTAGCAACGAGGAAAACATTCAGATTAAAAAATTAAAACGAGGCTTAAGCTATGTCATCGACATCACCGCGGGTCGTATAGAATATATCGAATTTTCAACTTACGAGGAAAAATGGGACGGCGTATTTGGCGAATACACTATTGTGGAGAAAATAAATCAATAATTTCTAAAAATTTCAAAACAAGTAGAATTAGGAAACTCATATACTCTATTTTTAACAACCATTTTCATTTTATTCTTCCAATCTGTTGCTTTGGGACAAATATTAGTTGCTCAAGAAGCTGAAATCACTTACAACTTAAACGATCAACGACCTTGTTATATCATGTTGCCCCAATTTAACGCTACTGCCTATTACGCAAGAATAGATAAAGTAAAAAGGAAGTTGATTAATTGTCAATTTATCCCCATACCGCAACAGAAGAAGTAACGGTAGTTTGCCTACACCAATAAATGGAAATATTCACTTGTATGATTTAACAGGAATTTTAATCTCATCTACTGCTATTTCAGAGAGTCAAAATAATTATCAAATGATTATTCAAGATTTTCACCAAGGTTTTTTTTACTGATGGTTCCTGAATTACGATTGACTCAGACATTGATTGTAAGATAGGATAAAAAGTTTAATTTAAACGCTGATGAAACAACCTATTTCAGTTACAAATCATAAAATATAGGCTGCGATTAAAAATAAAATAATTCTATTTTTTATTCTTCTTACTTGTTAATCAAAGAAAATAAACTATTTTTGCGCTCGGGTAAGTCCTATACGACTAGCTCCTTCTGAATCCCCCAGGACGGAAACGTAGCAAGGGTAAGAGGTTGAGCAGTGCGATGTAGTGACTTGCCCTTTTTTATTCCCGATAAAATCAACGTTTCTATTTTGTTGATAATTATCCACTTCGATTACCATCTATAACTCCTTTAAATTATAAAGTTTTAGCTACTTTCGCATGAATTACAAAGCATAGGAAATTGTTGACGTTTATAACATCTCTTTTATTTATAATCACATTATTTTTGATATTTAAAGGAAAGCTCTTTAAAAACAGTCCTATTCCCTCTTCTACCATTGCTATTGTATTTGCTATTAAGTTTCTTGCTATTACCGCTTCTGTCAATTATCTGGACCATCATCCAGCGTTTGATTTAAAAGGAGATCATGAAGCCTATTTAAATGATTCATACGTTCTTAACGCTGTATTTTACCAAGAACCAACGACTTATTTTAAATTATTGACAGGTCTAGACGATACCGATATAACGAAAGAAAAGTTCTTATCCCATACAAAACTATGGAACAATCCATATCTAGCCTATAACGACTGTCGAACTGTTATTCGAATTCATAGCTTAGTCGACTTTATTGCTTTTGGCAATGCCTATTTTCATATACTACTTGTTAATTTACTCACGATCTTTTCTTGCTTACTATTGACAAAGGCTTTCTCCAAGTACATTAAGAAAAAAACATTACTCTTCTTGGTGCTTAGCTTAGGTATTCCAACATTCTTTTTCTACGGAGGCCTTGTGTTAAAAGAACACCTTTTGTTTTTTGGAATGGCTAGTTTTGCTTACGCATTAAGTACCAATAAATTAAAATCAATCTACTTTTGGATAGGGCTGTTTCTTCTTGTAACTGTTAAACAGTATATTTTTGGAATTATTCTATTTTCATATTTTATACATCTAATTTTCAAGCAATTAAAATCAAACACCTCGAAATTAGCCGCATTAATTATAGGTTGTATTATCGTACTTCTTAGCCTCTTTACTCCTGCTGGGACTAAAGCTGTTGTTATGATTTCCAATCAACAATATGCCTTTGACAAAGTTGCTACCGAAGGTATTTACTTACACGATTGGAAGAGTAAAAGTAGAGATTTTTACTATTATCTAAATATAAAGGACACAGCCCTACTAAAGGATTATGATGAAAATAATTTTAAGCTAAGAGAAGATGTAGTTGCTTCCAAACACAGCTTACCATCAAATGAATTCATAGATAGTGTTCAACTTCACAAAGGAGAGATTTTCATAAATGGAATGATTGTTCCTAAAAATTCAGGGTCATATGTAAAGCCACACTTCATTCATTATGAAAAGATTAGACTGCTAGAGAACATTCCTTCTTCGATATTTTACACGCTATCGCAACCAACCTTTCTTTCGCCTGGAAGTAGTGCAAAATATCCCGTAGCATTGGAAACAACACTTTTCTTTATTGTAATTTGTTTATCATTTATTTACACATTGTTTTATCAACGAAAGATGCTGATTCATCCACTTGTCATCTCATTCATATTTTTTATCTTAGCAACAGCATTTATTGTGGGTGTTACCACGCCGGTAATTGGTGCAATGGTTCGATATAGAGTTCCAACATTTATTGCGATAATTATTTTATCATTTATATTAATCGATTCGATATGGAAAGAAAAGTCGCCCTCATCACAGGAGCAAGTTCAGGAATAGGAAAAGCAACCGCTCAACTTTTTGCAAAAAACAACTATGATTTAATCTTAACCGCAAGAAGAAAAGAACGGCTAGTTGAATTAAAGAAGGAATTAAAGTTATGTGGCGTATCTATTTATATATCAGCATTTGACATTCGAGACATAAAGGAAACAAAAGAAGCTTTTGACGCCATTCCAGTAGAACTCAAAAAAAGACTCTCTATACTCATAAACAATGCTGGTTTAGCAGCTGGAAAAGAAGATTTCAACACTGCTCTGCTGACTGATTGGGAGCAAATGATTGATACAAACATCAAAGGCTTATTATATATCACAAAACTGGTAACACCTTTATTCATTGAAAAGCAAGATGGTCATATCATTAACATGGCAAGTACGGCTGGAAAAGAAGTCTATGAAAATGGTAATGTTTATTGTGCAACAAAACATGCTGTCGATGCTTTAAGCAAAGCGATGCGAATGGATTTATTCAGACACAACATCCAAGTTACCAATGTAGCGCCTGGAGCAGTTGAAACTGAATTCTCATTAGTACGCTTCAAAGGAAATCAATCAAAAGCTGATAGCACTTACGACGGTTATCTACCCTTAACAGGTGAGGATGTTGCAGAAGCGATACTTTTCGCTGCTAATCGCCCTTCTCATGTATCTATTAACGACATTGTCATCACGCCAAAAGCACAAGGAAGTGCTACTTTATTCCATAAGAAATGAAGAAAATAGTCACTATAGGAATTCTTTTATTTACGTTAACAGCTTGTTTTAAAGGCATTAAAGTAGATGTCATCGTTCATAATGCTACTATTCACTCTATGAATACGGTAAATAATATCTATCAAGCAATGGCTATAAAAGATGGGAAAGTAATTGAATTAGGCCCTGAGCGACAAATACTCAATCGTTATCGTGCTGATCAAGAGATTGATGCACAAGGAAAAAATGTTTATCCTGGGTTCACAGATGCACACACACATCTACTTTTACTCGCTCAAGAACGCTTATCTGCTAATCTCAATGAAGCTAAGTCAATTGAACAAACTTTGGTGCTTTTGGAAAAATATCAATCCCGTAAAAAACCTAAATTCATTATTGGAAGAGGTTTACAGCTCCCAACTGATGAACAGAAGTCGATTTTGGCAAAACACATAACGGACGCATTCCCAAATATACCTGTCTTCATCATAACAAAAGACGTACACTCCGCTATTTTGAATCAAAAAGCAATAGCGTATTTAAAACTTCACTCTCCACTTACTGATGCAACAAAAAGATTTGTTTTTCAAGAAGGAGAATTCACTGGAATTATCAAAGAAAAAGCATTTTTCAATTTATACAAAAAATTTCCTAAGTTCTCCACCTCTGATTTAGAAAGCCAATTATTTGAAATTCAAGATGAATTATTACAATATGGGATTGTGGCGGTTCATGAAATGGGATGGAGCAATGAGGATTATCGATTTTTCAAAGCATTAGCGAAAAAGAAAGAATGGCAAATTAACATCAGTGCCTATCTCCTACCTTCTGAACAAAATCTAACGCTCTTAAAAGATGGAATTATCAAAAATGAGAAAATACAACTACGTGGATTGAAGCTATTTCTAGATGGAACTTTCGGATCCCAAACTGCTGCCATCACCTCTACATACAAAGACGGTAGCTCTGGTCATATAAACTATAGTAGCAATGAATTAGATTCTTTGATTTTGTTTTCTTACAATCACGAATTACAATTAGCCGTTCATACAGCTGGAGACAGAAGCGCTGAATTTTTCTTGAATAGAATTAAAGCATTAAACATTAACGTCAACAATTTGAATTGGCGTATGGAACATTTACAAAAAGTAAATCCAACTCTTTTAAAGTTAATGGGAGAGTTAAATATTCTCGCCTCCGTTCAACCTTTTCATGCTGTTAGCGATATGGAATGGTTGAGAATGACAATACCAACTGTTGGAAATGATTATTATGCTTACAAATCTTTGTTTAGGTTAAATGATATGATAATTATTGGCTCTGATATGCCGATTGAAACTTTTAATCCTTTTGAAATTATTTGGGCAGCAACAGCACGTAAAGGATTAGAAAATGATAATAGGTCTGGTTTTAATATGAGTGAAGCACTGTCGATAGATGACGTTTTAAAAGGATACATGCTCTTCAATTCAGAAATTGTTGATAACAGTGGAATTTTAGGAAGTATTGAGAAAGACAAATGGGCTACCTTCTTTATAGCGATGTCTCCTATTACAAGTGACTTCAATTCTGCCTATAATTACGCCACAAAAACCTTTATAAAAAGTAAAGAGGCCTATTCCGTTGAATAAGCCTCTTTACAAAACCAAAAAAATATGAACCCAAGTATGTAGTAATTAAGTTAAGAACGTAATCAAAACAAAACTCTAACAAATATGTGTATTATATTTTGATTCATTTTTAAACGATGAATATCTACTAGAGGAATATGAATCAAATGGACATATTAATGAACATTTATTTTGATACAACCGCTTTTTTATCATTAAAATTACTTATTTTTATATCTTTATTAATCTAAAACAATGAATCGCATGAAAGTTGAACGTTTATTTGATATTCCATATTTTCAATTGGAACAATACCCAAATGAAAAAATGTTTTCATATAAGAAGGAAGGTACATGGCACAGTTTATCAACCAAAGATTTTATAAAAAAAGTAAACCTTGTATCAAAAGGTTTAATTGAATATGGTGTTAAGCCGGATGACAAAATAGCAATTGTTTCTCCTAATCGATATGAGTGGAATTGTTTGGACATTGCTATTCAGCAAGTAGGTGCAATTGTGATTCCTATTTACCCTAACATTTCGACGAAAGATTACAGGTATATCTTCAACGATGCGAAAATTAAAATTGCCTTTTTAGGAACAGAAGAATTATTTGAAAAGATATCTTCGATTCGTACTGAAATTCCTTCATTAGAGGAAGTTTATACGTATGACAAAGTTAAGGGAGCTAAATTCTGGGAAGATATTTTTGATGAAACCGACACACATGAAGAAGCATTAAAAGAGCGTAAAGCAGCTGTGAAATATGAGGAAATGGCTACTATTATTTACACCTCTGGAACAACTGGCGATCCAAAAGGAGTGATGCTTTCACATAAAAACATACTTTCTAACGTTGAGGCTAGTATTCCATTGATACCAGCAGATGAAATGTCACGAGTTTTAACATTCCTTCCCGTTTGTCACGTGTATGAGAGAATGCTTCATTATTTATACATGAAACTAGGAGCTTCTATCTATTTTGCCGAATCATTAGACACAATTGGTGAGAACATTAAAGAAGTAAAACCACATGTATTTACTGCCGTTCCTCGTTTATTGGAGAAAGTATACGACAAAATTATTGCTAAAGGAAGTGAGTTGACAGGAATAAAACACAATTTATTTTTCTGGGCGGTAGAATTGGCGAAAGATTACAATCCACAAGGAAATAGCTTCATTTACAATATAAAATTAGGTATTGCTCGAAAATTAATTTTCTCCAAATGGATAGAAGCACTTGGAGGTGAAGTAAAAGCTATCGCATCTGGAAGTGCCGCATTATCTCCTCAATTATGTCGTATATATTTGGCCGCAGGAATTAACATTCTAGAAGGGTACGGATTGACAGAAACCTCTCCAGTTATATCGGTAAATAATCTTACTGATGGACCTCGTATTGGAACTGTAGGTAGATTATTGAAAGATGTACAAGTTAAAATCGCGGAAGATGGTGAAATATTAGTGAAAGGACCAAACGTGATGTTAGGATATTATGGTAAACCGGATAAAACAGCAGAAGAATTTGATGCAGAAGGTTGGTTCCATACAGGAGATATTGGTGAAATGGTGGAAGGAACATTCTTGAAAATAACAGATCGTAAAAAAGAAATATTTAAAACATCTGGAGGTAAATACATCATTCCTCAATCAATGGAAAATAAATTTAAAGAATCTCGATTTATTGAGCAGATAATAGTTATTGGAGAAGGTCAAAAGTTTCCTGCCGCTCTAATTGTACCTTCATTCCCGTTTATAAAAGAATGGAGTATACGTAAAGAATATGGTCTTGAAAAATTGACAAACGAGGAAATCATTAAAGACGAACGCTTGATTGCACGTATACAAGAAGAAGTGGATGGATTCAATAAACTGTATGGACATTGGGAAACGATTAAACAATTCCGTTTATTACCGAATGAATTCACCATTGAAGGAAACGAATTAACACCTACATTGAAATTCAAGCGAAAAGTGATTTTGGAAAAATATAAAGATGTAGTCGCTACTATTTATACGGCATAAATTTTAATTAGTAAGGTGTTATTTTTAATAATACCTTACTATAAATCTTTTATAAGAAAAAATAGCATCAAATAAATTGTATTTAGGTGAGCTCAAAAAGTAACGTATATATTGCATTAGGAAGCAATATCGGTGATCGATTGGAAAATCTAAAACAGGCAATTGAACTTATAGAGCGAAATGTTGGTGCTATTCTTAAAAAATCATCGGTTTATGATTCACTTGCACAAGGATACGCATCAGAGAATAACTATTTAAATGCGGTTATTCTATGTGAAACAGAAAAGGAACCGGAAGAGATACTTCTAGAATTACAGAAAATAGAAATACAACTTGGTCGGAGGAAGATAAAGAGTGGATATGAGGATCGTCCAATCGATTTAGATATAATTATTTATGAAAATCTAAATTACACCCTTTCTACTCCACAATTGGAAATTCCTCACCCAAGGATGTTTGAACGTAATTTCGTCATCATTCCTTTACTTGAAATTGCTGATATAACGTTGCAAAATCAGGTAAATCAGATTATTAATAAAAAAACAATCAAAGATTTTATGGTCACTTTGAAAACTTTTTATATATTTACTCAGTGAACCCCCAAAAATTCTGATATTAAAATTCAAATTTTCTAATCTATATTTAAAATATTAATTAATATTGTAGAAAATTTGTTTTATTTAATGTAATAAAAAACAAAAATTACGGTATATATGAAAAAAATGAGTATTAAGAGTTTAACGATGATTGCTTTGGCTGGTTCAATGGCAGTTAGTTGCGACTTGATGAAAGATGTTGATTATAAAATCACTCCGAGTCCATTAGAAATGCACGGAGATTCCGTACGCATAAAAGCTGAAGCGACTTTCCCTGAGAAAGGACTTAAAAAGAAAGCTTCTGCAGAGATTACTCCTACATTAGGAGGTGTTCCATTAAAAACATTTACTGTTTTAGGAGAAAAAGCTACAGGAAATGGAACAACAGTTCAGTATAAACCAGGTGGAAAAGTTACTTATACTGATGTAATTGCTTATCAACCATCTTTCGAGAATGCTGATTTACAGATTACTGGTAAAGTTTACAAAGGAACTAAAGAGAAAAAAACATTAGAACCATTTACAGTTGCTCAAGGAACAATCATCACTCCTTACTTAGTAAGAAAAGATTTCAAAGTTATTATTTTGAAAGATGAATTTAAGCGTATTACTGAACATAGTGCTGTCGCTCAAATCAATTTTGATAAAGCAAAATCAAATTTACGTCCTAACGAATTAAAAGATCAGGATATAAAAGATTTACAAGCTTGGTTAGCTGCTGCTGAATCAAATCCTAAATTGGCAATTAAAGGTATTAACATTACTGGATATGCGTCACCAGAAGGAGAGCAAGGTAAAAATGAATCTTTGTCAAGTGATCGTTCTGAGACAGGAAAGACAGCTACATTAAAAATTGGTGAAGCTGCTAAAAACACTGTTTCTCAAACTACTAGCTTCAACTTAGTTGGAAAAGGTGAAGACTGGGATGGGTTTAAGGCTGAATTGCAAAAATCTACAATGAATGAAGATGATAAGCAATTAGTATTACGTGTATTAGAAATGTACAAAGATCCAGTTCAAAGAGAACAAGAAATACGTAACATGTCTAAAACATTTACTTACTTAGAGAAAAATATCTTACCACAATTACGTCGTGCTGAAATCAATATTGTTTATGACAAGACTGGTTATTCAGACGAAGAGTTGACTGCATTGTCAAAATCTAATATTGATACATTAACAGTAGAAGAAATTTTATTCACAGCTACTTTAACTACTGACTTAAACGAAAAGTTAAGATTGTACAAAGAAGCAGAAAGAATGTTCCCAGAGGATTATAGAACTGTAAACAACGTTGGTGTTGCTTTATATGAATTAGGTAAATTGGATGAAGCTAAAGCTAAATTCGAAAAAGCTAACTCTATGGAGAAAAACGAAACATCTACAAATAACTTAGCAGCTATCGCTGGTTCAAAAGGTGACAGAAACGGAGCAAAAGAATTATTAGCAAAATCTGGTTCTTCTGAAGAAGCTAACTACAACAGAGGTATCTTAGCTATCCAAGATGGTGACTATGCTACTGCCATTTCTAAATTAGGAAGTGATAATTATAACAAAGCATTAGCTCAATTGTTGAATGGTGACAATAGTGCTGCTTTAACAACAATTAACAACTCTCCAGATAAAGAAACAGCTGCTGGATATTACTTGAAAGCTATCATCGCTGCTCGTCAAGACAAGCTAGGCGATATCGTTGACAACTTGAAAAATGCTTTTGCACAAGATAGTAGCTTAAAAGCGAAAGCTGCAAAAGACATGGAGTTCTACAAATATTTAGAAAATGCTGCTTTCACAGGAATTGTGAAGTAATATTCTCTTCAAATAATTTAAAAGCCCTCACTAGTGAGGGCTTTTTTTATGACTCTATATTTTTTAAATATAGAGAAACTATATATTACTGGTATTTATTGTTCTCTAATAGCGGACTATACATCCTAGTAACCTGAGTTCGATTAAAAGAGCATGAGTTGATTAATCTCTTCTTGGTCATATTTAATGGAAGGTTTTTTTAGGAAAAAAACGGTATGCAATAAGCCCCGAAATCAGATTAGATAAAAAGCTTTCAAATCTTCTATGTCTTTCATTGGTTCTCTATCATCTACATTTCCTTGAGGAATTACAAA
>CAZDAR010000067.1:0-12163 GCA_964503665.1 uncultured Flavobacteriales bacterium | reverse complement strand
GAATACGAGTATTCATTTCCATGAAGTAGAAATTTCTGTGTTTATCCACTAAGAATTCAACTGTTCCTACTCCTTCATATTTTACCGCTTTTGCTGCTTTAATTGCTGCTTCGCCCATCGCGTCTCTTAACTTGTCCGTCATGAAAGGAGAAGGCGTTTCTTCTATTAATTTTTGATGTCTTCTTTGGATAGAGCAATCTCTCTCAGAAAGGTGGCAAACAGTCCCAAATTGGTCACCTGCGATTTGTATTTCAATATGACGTGGTTCCTCAACGAATTTCTCCATATAAATACCGTCATTTCCAAAAGATGCACTTGCTTCATGTCTTGCTGAATTCCAAGCCTCTTCTAAATCTTCTTCCTTCCATACCACTCTCATCCCTTTTCCACCACCACCGGCAGTAGCTTTAATCATGACTGGGTATTTTATTTTCTTTGCTATTTTCAAAGCATCATCTAAGTCTTTCAATAATCCAGGAGAACCAGGAACAACAGGAACACCTGCAGCAATCATCGTTGCTTTAGCATTCGCCTTATCTCCCATTCCATCGATCTGCTCGGGTAATGCACCGATAAACTTCACACCGTGTTGACCACAGATTTCTGAAAATTTTGCATTTTCAGATAAGAAACCATATCCAGGATGTATCGCATCTGCATTTGTTATTTCAGCAGCTGCCATAATGTTTGGAATAGAAAGATAGGATAGAGCACTTGCAGCAGGTCCAATACAAACTGCTTCATCAGCAAATCTAACTGGTAAGCTATCTTTATCTGCTGTAGAATAAACAGCTACCGTTTTGATACCCATCTCTTTGCAGGTTCTAATTACACGCAAAGCAATCTCACCACGATTCGCAATAAGTATTTTTTTAAACATACTTGAAAAATTAAGTGTATAAAAAAATGGAGAAAGTTTTATTCTCCATTAAATATCTATTGATTAAGCTGGGTCAACCAAAAATAAAGGCTGATCATACTCTATAGGAGAAGCGTCGTCCACTAAAACTTTAATAATTTTACCCGATACTTCTGATTCAATTTCATTAAACAATTTCATGGCTTCGATAATACATACCGTATCTCCTTTTTGAATCGTAGAACCAACTTGAACAAAAGG
Source organism: uncultured Flavobacteriales bacterium (assembly GCA_964503665.1). GTDB lineage: Bacteria > Bacteroidota > Bacteroidia > Flavobacteriales_D > Crocinitomicaceae > 40-80. The sequence goes on along the minus strand of CAZDAR010000067.1, from coordinate 11,043 downwards.
ATCTTTATCTGGAGCAGTTGAACGATAGAAAGTTCCTGGCATCGGAGACTTTACGACAATATACTTACTTTCTTCTGATACAGTATCAGAAGGTGTTACTGGTGGAGCTACTGGAGCTGGTGCAGCAACTTGTGGTGCTGGTGCCATAACTTGTGGAGCAGCCTGAATGATGTAAGGTTGTTGCTCTTCTTTTGATCTTGATTTCTTCTCAGATTTAATAACAATCTTGAAATCTTTTTTTTCAATTTCAACTTCTGTCACTCCACTTTTAGCAACAAATTTAATTAAATCTTGAATCTCATTTAAATTCATAGTATTTGAATATTTATTCTGTGAATATATAAAATTTTTACGAATTGTATGCCCATTTTAAATAAATTGCTCCCCACGTAAAACCACCACCAAATGTTGACAATATTAAATTGTCACCTTTTTTTAATTTACTTTCCCAATCCCATAAACAGAGTGGAAGCGTTCCTGCGGTAGTATTTCCGTATTTCTGAATATTAACCATTACCTTTTCTTTTGGTAATCCCATTCGTTCAGCGGTTGCATCGATTATTCTTAAATTGGCTTGATGTGGAACGAGCCAATTAACATCTTCACTAGTCAGATGATTACGTTCCATGATTTCAGCAGAAACTTCTGCCATATTGGTAACGGCAAATTTGAAAACAGCTTTACCTTCCTGTTTTACAAAATGCATTCTATTTGTAACACTTTCAATACTTGACGGCATTGCGCTACCTCCTGCTGGTTGGATTAAATATTTTCTTCCTTCGCCATCACTTCTTAAGATAGCATCTTGAAGACCTAATCCTTCTTCATTTGGCTCCAACAAAACAGCTCCTGCCCCATCTCCAAAGATAATACATGTTGAACGGTCTTGATAATCGATGATACTACTCATCATATCAGCACCAATGACCAATACTTTTTTGTAAGCTTTCGATTCAATTAATTTAGCACCAGTTTCCAATGCGTAGATAAAACCAGAGCAAGCTGCATTTAAGTCAAAACCCCATGCATTCTTCATTCCTACTTTATCACAAACAACATTCGCCGTACTTGGAAACGGATAATCGCCTGTTACTGTAGCTAAAATCACCACTTCAATATCCAGTGGATCAATATTTTTCTTTTTCAATAATCCTTTAACAGCTTCAGCGGCCATGTCGGATGTTGTCCCATCTTTCATTAACCTTCTTTCCGTAATTCCAGTTCTAGTAACAATCCATTCGTTAGAAGTGTCAACAATTTTTGCTAAATCATCGTTCGTCACGATTGTTTCTGGTAAATATCCATGAACTCCGGTAATTGCTGCTGTTATTTTCTTATCCATATCAATTGAATGCTTCTTTAATTCTATTTGTCAACCCTGTTTTGGCGACATTATAACTAAGAATGACCATGTTTTTAACGGCTATTTCATTCGAAATACCATGACCGATAATCACATTTCCGTTTACACCTAAAACAGGAGTTCCACCGTAATTTTCATAATTAAAGCGGTCAAAATAATCATCTTGAATTCCTCTCTTTTTGAGCAATTCATACAGTGCTTCAGCTTCTTTTAAAACTACATTTCCTGTAAAACCATCACAAACGACAACATCAGCAGTCCCCGTAAACAAATCTCTTCCTTCCACATTACCTATGAAATTCGTGTCATCTGCTTCATTTAGTAGCTTATGCGTTGCGATTGTAAGTAAGTTTCCTTTCTCTGCTTCTTCACCGATATTTAAAAGTCCTACTTTAGGATTTTCAATACCAAATACGTGCTTAGAATAGAGCGAACCTAAAATTGCAAACTGATGGAGAATATCAGGTTTGCAATCAGCATTTGCACCTACGTCTAAAAGAATGGAATTTGATCCGTTGATTGTTGGTAAAACAGATGTAATACAAGGTCTTATAATACTTGGAACTGTATTTAACTTATAAATAGAGCCTACAAGCATAGCTCCTGTATTACCAGTACTAGCAAAAACATTAATATCTCCACACGCTAGTCTATCAAAACCAACAGAAATGCTGGAGTTAGGTTTTTGTGGAATTGCGCGCGTCGGATGATCATTCATAGTAATGACATCCGGTGCGTGAATGATTTCAAAATCACTTACGTCCGCTCCATAATGTTTTAATTGTTCTTCTATTTGAGCTTTGTCGCCTATTAGAACAATTTGCGCATCATCTGGCAATTCTTTTGAGGCCAAAATTGCACCTAAAATATTCGCTTCAGGTGCAAAATCACCGCCTAAAATATCTAACCCTATCTTCATCAAAGAAGGAATTTTGATCAATTTATTTCTGCTTCTTTTTCAGCTAAAACTCTACCTCTGTAGTATAGCTTTCCTTCATGCCAAAAAGCATGATGAAAAAGGTGAGGTTGACCAGTTGTAGGACAAATTGCGATATTATCTGCAACTGCCTTAACGTGAGTTCTTCTCTTGTCCCTTCTAGTTGTAGAAGTTCTTCTCTTTGGATGTGCCATTTTACTATATTATTTATTCTATTTTTTCTTATTTAATCCCCACTTTGGGTCATTCGGATCAAAATCATCGAATCCTAAATTGTCTTCTTCGTCTTCTTCTTCCTCTTCCTCATCATATGATGAAGCGTCTGAATTGACCGTGTATTTTTGAACTAACTCCCACATTTCCTCATTACACTCACCTGTGTCATGTATTCTTCTTGAAGGAAGTGCAATGACTATCATTTGGTATATTGGATCTGTCACATCAATCTCGAAAACGTCTGGAAACAGCACGATTAGATTTTCATCGCCTGAATCTTCCGTGCCAAATTTATAGATAATTTCTAAGTCACCGATAATCGGTAAAGTCATTGGAGAATCACAACGATCACAATTTACAGAAACGTTACCATTTACTGTAAAATTAGCGAGCATCATTGTTTCCTTTTTCTCTAACTCTAGCGTTACTTTTAAATCACCTTGATTGATTGGAGAATAATCCATCTGCTCAAAGAACGTATCATCAATTTGAAAATTAAAACTATGCTTCCCTAGCTTTAAACCAACAAACGGGATCGTAAATTCACTTTTTGAAGGTCTCATAATTTTAAATTGAGGATGCAAAGTTAATAATAATTAAATACACAGTGTTAATATCTTATGGTTAATTTTAATTATTTTAATTGATAGCGGTTGTTCCAATTTAATGATCTCTTCTATCAGAATTCCCTTTATGTGTTTCTCTATGCTGTACTTGAAGTGGATCTGCGGTCATCTCTTTGTATAATCTTCTGTTGTTATAAATATCTATTGCCCAATAAATAGCATTTCTCATGGATTGTCCAGACGCTATCCCTTTTCCTGCAATATCAAACGCCGTCCCGTGATCAGGAGATGTTCTCACGATTGGCAAACCTGCAGTATAATTTACTCCTGCATCAAATGCAAGTGCTTTAAAACCAGTCAATCCTTGATCATGATACATTGCCAAAACAGCATCGTATTTATTCATGGTAGTAGCACCAAAAAATCCATCGGCAGGGTATGGGCCAAAGGCTAAAATTTTCTCACCCCACGCTTGTGCAATAGCTGGTGAAATAATTTCTTTCTCTTCACTTCCCATTTTACCATTCTCTCCAGCATGAGGATTCAATCCCAACACCGCAATTTTTGGGCGAACAATACCAAAATCTCTTATTAAAGAAGTGTTTAATGCAATTATTTTTTGATGTATTTTCTCTTTCGTTAAAGTTGTAGCAACATCCTTTAAAGGAATATGACTCGTTACAATAGCCACTTTTACCGTTTCAGAAATCATAAACATAAGTGCTTCATCTTCACCAGAAAGATCTGCTAAATATTCCGTATGTCCCGGAAATTGAAATCCTGCTTTTTGAATCGCTTCTTTTGAAATTGGTGCCGTCACTAAAATGTCCAACTTACTTGCAGCTAAATCACTTGTTGCTAATTCCAATGCTTTAAAAGCATACTTTCCCGCTGTTTCAGTAATTTTACCTGGCTCTATGATGGTATCTTCTTGCCAAGCTGAAATAATGTTTATTTTTTTAGGAACTGCTTCATCGGCATTCTTAACAGATTGATAGGCGAAATCATTTTCGTCTAAATTTTTCTTATAAAACGCCATCACTTTTGCTGCGCCATAAATAATAGGTGTGCAATCTGAAAAAATACGATTATCCTTTAATGCTTCAATAATTACTTCTGGACCGATCCCATTTACATCACCGATGGTGATTCCTATTTTAAGTGTTTTATTTTCCATTAGAAGTAGTTTTCTATAAATCGTGTTAACAGTCTTACGCCGATACCCGTTCCTCCTTTAGGACGATATTCTTGTGCAGCATCCAAAAATGAAGGGCCTGCTATGTCAATATGAACATACGGTGCTTTCACAAAGCATTCTAGAAACTTTCCTGCAGTGACCATTCCCGCATAGCGACTGCCAATATTTTTCAAGTCAGCAATAGGTGATTTCATATCCTCTAAGTATTCATCCCAAAAAGGAAATTCTACCAAGCGTTCGTGAACATCATTCCCTGCTTCGATTAATTTCTTCAAATTCTCCGAGTCATTTCCCATCACGCAAGAAGCTTTTGTTCCTATTGCGACCACTGCTGCACCAGTTAATGTTGCTAAATCTACTACTAAAGCAGGATTGTACTTTTCGGAATACGCTAATGCATCCGCCAAAATCATACGTCCTTCTGCATCCGTATTCAACACTTCTACTGTCGCACCATTATACATCGTGATAACATCTCCTGGCGTATACGCATTCAATCCTGGGCGATTATCCGTCGCTGGAATTAATCCAATCACATGAACATCTGCTTTGTTTAGTGCACAGTTGTAAATAGCCCCTGCAACTGCTGCTGCCCCAGCCATATCACTTTTCATGGAATCCATCGAACCAGCAGTTGGTTTTAAACTCAAACCTCCAGTGTCGTAAACCACTCCTTTACCTACAAGTACCAATGGTTTCTTGTTTTTAGGATTAGTCGGCTTGTATTCGATGATAGTAAATGTCGGCGGTTCAACAGAGCCATTATTGACCGCTAAAAGTCCACCCATCTTTAAGGTCTCAATCTTAGATTTTTCTAAAACTTCAACGCTGAAATTAGCTTTCTCTCCAATGGCTACAATTTCTTGTGACAACTTCAATGCATTCAAATGGCTCAATGGTAAATTAACCATATCTCTAGCCCATGAAACTGCTGTTATCGAGTTGTTTAGTTTATTAATACCTTTTTCATCTTTATTTCCTACTAAGAATATTTCTTTCAAAAGGTATTCTTTTTTTGATTTGTCTTTGAAGAAGGAGATGAATTGATAATTACTCAAAGCAATACCTTCAGCAATCTCCATTTGAATTTTTTCGGCACCAATAATAGATACAGAAGTTGCCTCACGTGGAAGAAGTGCTCTAATCTTACTTCCTAAAACACGATTTTTCTCTGCAACATCTTTCTGTTTCACAAAGAAAATAAATTGACTCTCTGTTTTTATATAATCGAAGTCTTCTTCCTTCTGTTCAAATTTCGCAACAAAATCTTGCCATTTTTGGGACAATTCCTTATTACTTGTTTCATTTGAAATAATAATCAAATGCTGATCTTCTTTATATGTATCGATGGAGTGTATCATATTCATTTTTTTGTCAAAAGTACGAAATCCTACGTGTTCCTACGTGAAATATTCTTTTTCTACCAAAAAAAATCCCTAACTCAAATGGTTAGGGATTTTTTCAATGTATTCTTTTTTAAAATGTCCAACCGAATCGGTCTTCCAAAATATCGTGTATGTAATCTACTAGTTCTTCATTGTCCAATCCATCTAATGCATCGCCAATAAAGGCTGAAACCATCAATGCTCGTGCGGACTTTTTAGAAATTCCCCTAGCTCTCAAATAATAAATCGCCTCTTCGTCCAATTGACCGATGGTCGAACCGTGAGAACATTTCACATCGTCGGCATAAATTTCTAATTCTGGTTTTGAGTTCACACTTGCTGTATCAGAAAGTAAAACATTCCCATTGGATTGATATGAGTCAATCTTTTGTGCATGCGGATGAACGTATATCATTCCGTTAAAGACTGCTGTTGCCTTGTCATCAATCACCCCTCGGTATTTTTCATGTGACTCACAATTCGCTTCATAATGATTTACAAATGTGTGATTGTCCACATGCTGATTGTCCTTTAAAATGTAAGCACCATTCAAATAAGCAATTGAATTCTGACCATTTACATCAATTACCACATCGTTTCTAACCAAAAATCCATTTAAGGTTACCGTGTTTATTTTAAATGTCGTATTTTGAGGTTGATTTGCATAATCTAAAGCTACATGAAAATCAGTACTTCCTTCGTATTGAATTTTATCCACTACTAAATGAGCGTTCTCTTCCATGAAATACTCAGAAACGCTATTGGTAAAACATTCGTTCGCATTTTCCGATAGAAAAACTTGTGTAATTCGCGCTTGTGCAAATTTATCAGCTACAATAACATTTCGCACATTCGCTACTTTGTGTTCCCCTGTACTGATAAAAACAAGTTGAATCGGTTTTTCTACTACTTTCTTCGCATCAATTTTAATAAATGCACCACCAGAAGCAAAAACAGTATTCAACGCTGCAAACACTTTGTTTTCGATGTTGGCCATTTTACCTAAGTAATTCTTGGCTTCTTCAGCAAAGTCTATCGGTAGAACAGTTAAACCTGCTTCAAATGTTGTAGTAGACAAACGTGCGTCGTAAACACCATTTACAAATACCACATTATACGCATCTTTCAATGGTAAAGTGGGTAATGAATGGATAATAGCTGTTTTATCTTGTGTAAATGTCTTGTTTGAAATTTTCGTCACACGTGTATATTTCCATTGTTCTACTTTCGTAGTTGGGAAATCGAGCGTATTTATAATTGTGTTGGCTTGTTCTAAAACAGCAGTATCAAAAGGTAGATTTGTCTTTTCCCAATTTGAACCAAACAAGGCCAATTTTGTATCTTGTTGAAGTATTGTATCCATTTTCAAAAATATTAATGAAAGCTTTTAATTAGATGCTTTCAACTCCTTCTTTAATCCAGTCGTATCCCTTTTCTTCCAATTCTAGTGCTAACTCCTTCGGACCTGTTTTTACTATTTTACCATCGTATAAAACATGTACAAAATCAGGGATAATGTAATCTAACAAACGTTGGTAGTGCGTAATCAATATTGTCGCATTCTTATCGCTTTTCAGTGTATTCACTCCGTGTGCTACGATTCTTAAAGCATCAATATCTAATCCTGAATCGGTTTCGTCCAGTATCGCTAATTTAGGCTCTAACATTGCCATTTGAAAAATCTCATTTCGTTTCTTTTCACCTCCTGAGAATCCTTCGTTGACAGCACGACTTGCTAATTTAGCGTCTAGTTCAACAATTTTAGATTTCTCACGAACAAGTGCTAAGAAATCCTTTGCAGAAATAGGGTCTTCTTTTCTATATTCTTTAATCTCGTTCAACGCCGTACGCAAGAAATTGACGTTCGAAACACCTGGAATCTCTACAGGATATTGAAACGCTAAAAACAAGCCTTCTTTAGCTCTGTCTTCAATAGATAGATCTAGTAAGTTTTTTCCTTCGAAGATAACTTCTCCACTAGTTATTTCGTAATCTTCCTTTCCTGCAAGGACAGATGCTAGAGTAGATTTACCAGCTCCATTTGGTCCCATTATCGCATGAACTTCACCTGCATTCACTGTTAGGTTTAATCCTTTTAATATCTCTTTGCCATTGATAGAGGCATGTAAGTTTTTTATTTGAATCATCTTATCGCGTATTATATCTATAATTTTAATTTTTTTATAAATCAGTTGATTTTACATTTTATCCGACTGAATTCTCAATACTAATAGCCAATAATTTCTGTGCTTCAACAGCAAATTCCATAGGCAATTTATTTAACACCTCTTTGCAATAGCCATTCACAATTAAACTAATCGCTTTTTCTTCAGAAAGACCACGTTGCATACAATAGAAAATTTGATCTTCTCCAATTTTAGAAGTCGTTGCTTCGTGTTCTATTTTCGCTGTACTGTTTTTACATTCAATATATGGGAAAGTATGCGCGCCACACTCATCCGTCATTAATAAAGAATCACACTGCGTGAAGTTACGAGCATTCTCAGCACTTTTGTGAATTTGAACAAGACCTCTATATGAATTTTGTGATCTACCAGTAGAAATACCTTTAGCGATAATAGTACTCTTTGTATTTTTCCCTAAATGAATCATTTTTGTTCCTGTGTCAGCTTGTTGGTAGTTATTCGTCACTGCAACTGAATAAAACTCACCGATGGAATTATCTCCTTTTAGAATACAAGAAGGATATTTCCAAGTAACAGCAGAACCAGTTTCCACTTGTGTCCAAGAGATCTTAGCACCTTTTTCACACAATCCTCTTTTCGTTACAAAATTGTAAACACCTCCTAATCCGTTTTTATCTCCTGGATACCAGTTTTGAACTGTAGAATATTTTATCTCTGCATTTTCCATCGCGATTAGTTCCACAACGGCAGCGTGTAATTGATTTTCATCTCTTTTTGGAGCAGTACAACCTTCTAAATAAGAAGCGTAACCACCTTCATCACAAACCACCAATGTTCTTTCGAATTGTCCTGTTCCTCCTTTATTAATACGGAAATATGTGGATAACTCAACGGGACATCTTACACCTTTCGGAATATAACAGAACGAACCATCCGTAAAAACTGCAGCATTCAGTGCAGCAAAGTAATTATCCGAAACAGGAACGACTGTTCCCATGTATTTCTTCACTAATTCAGGATGCTCTTGTACAGCTTCAGAAAAGGAACAAAAGATAATCCCCATTTCTTTCAACTTAGTTTTGAATGATGTCGCTACAGAAGTAGAGTCCATCACAAAGTCAACAGCAACACCTTGCAATATTTTTTGTTCATCTAGAGAAATACCTAACTTCTCCATCGTCTCCTTAATTTCCGGATCAACATCATCCCATGATTCTGCTCCTTTCTTGCCCTTAGGAGATGAATAATATCGAATTGCCTGATAGTCAGGTTTTTCAAACGTAACGTGTGCCCAGTCTGGCTCTTCCATCGACTGCCATACTTTGAAGGCATTCAAACGAAAATCTAACATCCATTGTGGTTCTTCTTTCTTCTCAGAAAGCATACGAATAACCTCCACACTTAAACCAATCGGAACCTCATCGTATTCTACATCGGTAACAAAGCCGTACTTATACTCTTGGTTTTCTAAGTCCTTGGCTAATTCTTCTTCTGTGTAACCCATATCCTTATCTTATATAGTTCTAAGAGTTATTATTAAACTAAATTAATTAGAAATAAAATGAACTCTATTATTATGTTTATTTATTTAGATTAAATATAAATAGATTGATTTAATCAGTGCAAAAATACCATTTTTGCGGTACTCGCCAAAATAAAACATGAAAATATTTTAAAAAAGAGCTTATCTAGTGGTCAAAATTCCCTTAGTACACAATAATACAGGAGATTAGTTAAATATTTAAGTTCAAATATTGCCTAACAATCAATAGCTGAATCCCACTACATCCAGTTAAATTTTGAAAATCTAACCTATCTGTTAATGGCGTGATAATAAAGAAATGGTTACAACAGTGCATAAAAAAAGCCAACCTAATTGGGTTGGCTTTTAAACAAAGTTTAAGTTGAATTATAACTTCACGATTTTCTGAGTAACTGTTTGGTTATCAACTGTTGCTTTTACAACATAAATACCATTATCTAAATTAGAAGTTGAGATAACACTTCCGTTAGATGCTGTACCATTATAAACTACTTTTCCTGTTTGATCGATGATTTGAACAGTCGCATTTTCAAAAGCTCCTTTTACAAATAACTCATCTTTTACTGGATTAGGCGCTAAATTGAAGTCAACTTTAGTAATGTTCTTAGTAGCTACTGCAGAATAGATTTCTGTTGGCTCATATTTACTAACAACTAAAGAATATTCAATCATTGGTGTTGTTGAACCTTGCTGATAAATTGCACCTGCAGTATGAATGAAAACTGGCTCATTACTATTATCTAAATCATAATATTCAAATTGTTCTAATATTACATCTATATCACCAATAAAGCCAGTTGAAGCATGAATAGTATCAATGTAATGAATACGAGAAACATTAGGAATAACATCTACTCCTACTTTAAGTGTTCCATATCCATCGTATTCTGTAAAGTGAACACCTGTCGCTGGCATATTACCCGCTAAAGAAGAGTTAACTACTCCTTCAAATGTATCATTTAAATTATCTTCAAAAGCAAAAGGAAAAGACATTAAAGTTGCTGGATCTGTATCAAACGTGGAAGTCACTGTTCCTAAATCTGGAGAGAAAAGTACCAAACCTTCACGGATTCTTTCTGTTGCAGATGAATTCCAGAAATCAGTTGTCATTGCTTCAATATCACAAGAAATATTTGCAGTAGGAAAATCTACACTTGCTACTGAATCAAAAATAATAGATTTTGTTTCACCATCAATTCTAGCTAAATCAGAATAGTCCCAAGTAACACCTGTTCCTTTTACTGTAGCCATATTGCTTGCAAAAGAGTCACAAACATATAGTGTGTACGTACCATTATCTGGTGCGTTAGCATTAGTAAAGTCTGCTTGAGCAAAAGAAGTTGCTGCAGCAAACACACTTAAAAGTAGTAAAGATTTTTTCATTTTATTGAGTATTAAATTTTAAACAAATATAAAAATATTTCATGTATAACGCTTTAGTAACGTTTCAAAAGTGATTAGGGTTGGCTAATTCCTTTGTTAAAGATGAAAAAGAAAATTCTAGTAACCTGAGTTCGATTAAAAGAGCATGAGTTAATTAGACTCTTCTTGGTCATATTTAATGGAAGGTTTTTTAGGGGAAAAACGGTATGCAATAAGCCCCGAAATCAGATTAGATACAAAACTTTCAAAGCTTCTATGTCTTTCATTGGTTCTCTATCATCTACATTTCCTTGAGGAATTACAAA
>CAZDAR010000066.1:3170-12609 GCA_964503665.1 uncultured Flavobacteriales bacterium | reverse complement strand
AACTACAAGATATTATCGCCATTTTAGGTATGGATGAACTTTCAGATGAGGATAAGTTAATTGTTCACAGAGCACGTCGTGTACAGCGTTTCTTATCTCAACCATTCCACGTTGCAGAACAGTTTACAGGTATCCCTGGTGTATTAGTTGACATTCAAGATACGATTAAAGGATTCAACATGATTTTAGATGGTGAATTAGACCAGTATCCCGAAGCTGCATTTAACTTAAAGGGTTCAATTGATGATGTTGTTGAAGCAGGAGAAAAAATGCTTGCGGAAACAAATTAATTTAAAAGAATTATGCTTATCGAAATTATAACACCCGAATCAAAAATCATGTCTGGAGTAGCTGATGCTGTTCAATTTCCAGGATTAGATGGAGTGTTTCAGGTTTTAAATAATCATGCTCCTATCATTTCTTCTTTAAAAGAAGGAGAAATAAAAGTAAATTTAGAGGCTTCATTTGAAAGTGATGAAGATATTCATACATCTATAAGAATAGATGAAAAGGATAGAACTATCATCTATGTTAAAATAAACGGAGGAGTTGTAGAAATGAGTCATAATAAAGTTATTGTATTAGCAGAATAATAATGAAGCTGCTATAAAATCTTAAAGGGATTTGTAAAACAAGTCCCTTTTTTTAATTTTGTACGTTTTAAAAGTTAAAGCATACTATAAATTGAATTCCTGCGTTAAAGCAGAAGTTTTTATGGATATAAAAAAGCAAATAGATAAAACGAAAGTACCTCAACACATCGCAATAATAATGGATGGGAACGGGAGATGGGCTCAAAAGCAAGATCAAGAACGCTTGTTTGGGCACTCTTTTGGCGTTGACGCTGTTAAAAATACAGTGAAGGCAGCCCGAGAAGCAGGTGTTCGGCATTTAACATTATATGCTTTTTCAACCGAAAATTGGCAACGCCCCAAAGCAGAAGTAGATGGTCTCATGGAATTAATGGTTAATACTATCATTCGAGAACTTCCTGAACTGATGGAGCAAGAAATAAGAATTCATGGAATTGGTAATTTAGAAGATTTGCCCAAAGATTGCAAAGAAGAATTATACCATGCCATTGAAAAAACAAAAGACAACAAAAATCTTAATTTGATTTTAGCACTTAATTACAGTTCTAAATGGGAATTAACAGAAGCGGTAAAATCAATTTCTAAAAAGGTAAAGGCGGGAGAGTTAACAAGTGAAGAAATTACAGAAACGACAATTTCGGAACACTTAAACACAGCTCCTTTTCCAGACCCTGAATTACTTATTAGAACTAGTGGAGAATTGAGGTTAAGTAACTATTTATTGTGGCAGTGTTCTTACGCAGAATTATACTTCACGGATGTTTTGTGGCCAGACTTTAGCGAAGAAGACTTATTTAAAGCTATACTTGACTATCAACAAAGAGAAAGAAGATTTGGTAAAATTTCTGCACAAATTACGAATACACTTTAAAATGAAGAGCATCCAACTAACTTTAATATTTTTATTCTTTACACTCATTTCGTTAAATGGAGCAGCGCAAGAAATCATAGATTCAACAGTAACGACAGAAGATTCCACACTAACAATTCAAGACACAACATTTAAGACCAAAGATTCTACACACATAAATACAACTACACAAGTAACTACAATTGGTAGTGATGAATGGGATTACTCCAATCCAAAAGAATATCAAATTGGTGCTATTCGAATTGAAGGGGCAGACAATTTCGATCATCAATCCATATTACTAATTGCAGGACTTCGTCAAGGACAAAAAATCATGATTCCTGGTGATAAAATCACTAGCGCTATTAAAGATTTATGGAAAGAAGGATTATTTTCTAAAGTCGATATTTACTTAGATCGAGTCGTGGCGAATATTGCCTTTTTAACCATTGAATTACAACCTAAACCTAAATTATCCCGCTTTAAATTAGAAGGTACTACTAAAAAGGATGCTGATAAAATAAGAGAACAAATCAATTTATTCGCAGGTAAAACAATTTCGGAAAGTACCATAAACCTAACATCATCAAAAATTAGAGGTTATTACCGTGAAAAAGGATTCTGGAATGTTAAAGTAGACATCGTTCGTCAAGCTGATAGTTTACTCAATAACTCTGAAATGTTTATCATTAAGGTAGATAGAGGTGCAAGAGTACGTATTTCAAACATTATTATTGAAGGGAACGAAGAGCTTACTGATGGAAAAATACGTAAGACGATGAAGGAGACAAAGCGAAGTGGTATTTTGCGAATTTTTAAGAAATCTAAATTTTTAGAGTCTACTTATGAAACTGATAAGCAAAACATTATTGCAAAGTACAATGCTATCGGAATGCGAAACGCATCTATTGTATCAGACACCTTCTTTCTTATAGATAATAAAAACTTATTGATTAAAATGAAAATCAATGAGGGAGAGAAATTCTATTTTGGAAACATCGAATGGATTGGGAATACCAAATACAGAAGTACGTATTTAGATACAATTCTTGGCATTAACTATGGTGATATTTACAATAAAGAGTTGTTAGATATTCGATTAAACATGAGTCCTGATGGTAGAGATATTTCATCATTATACATGGATAGAGGATATTTATTCTTCAATGTTCAGGCAGTTGAAAAAAGTATCGTAAAAAATCACATTAATTACCAAATTCGTATTGTTGAAGGAAAAGAAGCAATTGTCGATAATATTATAATTAAAGGAAATACAAAAACGAGCGAACACGTTATTCGTCGTGAAATAAGAACTAAGCCTGGAGACTTATTCAACAGAAATGACATTATTCGTACGCAACGTGAATTGGCTCAATTAGGTTATTTCAACGAACAAGGCTTTCAGATTAATCCTTTACCAAATCCTCAAAAAGGAACTGTTGACATCGAATATACCGTAGAAGAAAAGTCATCTGACCAAGTGGAATTATCCGGGGGATATGCCCTTAAACGTCTTATCTTAACAGCAGGATTAACCTTCAATAACTTCTCTACAAAAAAATTCTTTAGTAAAGATGCTTGGACGCCACTTCCCTCTGGTGATGGCCAACAACTTTCTTTACGTGTACAAACAAATGGTAAGTTTTATCAAGGATACAATTTCTCTTTCACAGAGCCGTGGTTAGGTGGTAAAAAACCAAACTCTCTTAGTTATTGGGCGAATCACACTTCTTTCTCTATGTCAGGAGTAGGAAAACATAAACCAGGATATGATGGTATCCAACAAACCGGTATGGGAATTGGAATTGGGCGTCGTAAAAAAATTCCAGATGATTTCTTTACTGCTTATTATGAATTAGGATACACTTATTATGACTTTAATTCAACACAGTTTACAGAAGACTTTACGAAAGGATTTGCCAATGATATTAGCTTTAAATATATTATTCAAAGAAACTCAGTAAGTGCACCAATTTATCCTCAAGAAGGTTCTAACATAACCTTTATGTTCAAAACGACCGCACCCTACTCTCTTTTTACTAAAAACAAAGATTTCACGAATGTGTCAGGGCAAGAACGTTATAAATTTGTAGAATATTATCGATTTAAATTTTCAACAGAATACTATTTCCCATTAACGAGAGACAAGAAATTAGTCTTGATGTCTAAAGTAGGAATTGGATTTATGGGAGCATATAATCAATCAAAAGGATTGGCACCATTTGATAGATACCGAATGGGAGGAAGTGGTATGTACGGATCTTATACATTTGTAGGACAACAAATGTTAGCGCTTAGAGGGTACGATGACAATAGTCTTTCGACAGCAACTGGAGATCCAATTGCTGCAAAATATACAATGGAATTACGTTATCCATTATCGTTGAATCCATCTGCCACATTTTATTTGCTCATGTTTGGTGAGGCTGGAAATACTTTCCCAAGCTTTAAAAAATTCAATCCTCTAAATGTAAAACGTTCTGCAGGTGTTGGATTAAGAGTTTTCTTACCAATGTTTGGAATGCTGGGTGTTGACTACGGTTGGGGCTTTGACAAATTGGATCCTCACGCAAGTGGTTACAATGGAAATTCTGACATGGGTATCAGACAAAAAGGATATTTTGGTAAATTTACCTTCACAATTGGTATGAATTTAGGAGAATTATAAGATATGAAAAATTTATTTTTTATTGTAGTATTATTTCTTGGCACTTCGTTTGCTTCGTTCGCTCAGAAATATGGGTACATTGATTCAGATTATATTCTTAGTAACATGGAAGAATATCAATCTGCAAAAGATAACCTAGATAAAATGGTAGAACGATGGACAGCAGAAATTGAAGACAGACTAGAAGTCATAAGACAAAAAAAAGATAATTTCGCTCGAGAAGAAGTGTTATTACCTACTGAAGAAAAGGAAAAACGTCAAGAAGAAATTAAAAAACTAGAAAGTGAAACAATGGAGTTTCAAAAATTACGATTCGGAGTATCAGGAGACTATTTTCAAAAACGTCAGGAGTTAATAAAGCCTATTCAAGATAGAATTTACGAAGCAATGCAAAAAGTTGCTTCTAAAAAGAATTATAGTTTTATCTTTGACAAGGCAAATCAAAGTAACTTGATTTATGCCGATAGTAAATATGACCTCAGTGATGATGTCATTAAAGAATTGGGAATTAAAAATTAATCAGTAAAATAAAAAATAGATACACATGAAAAAGCTATTATTAGTATTAGTCTCTATCTTTATCGTTGGAGCAATTAACGCACAAGTAAAGATCGCATACGTTAACTCTAACAAAGTATTGGACACTCTTCCTTCTCGTAAGGCAGCTGTAAAAGAATTACAAGAATTCAGTGCTGCTGCTGATAAAGAGTTGACTGATTTAGATACAGAGCTTCAGAAAGCATATGAGAAATACGTAAAAGAACGTGAATCGTTATCTGCAGTATTAAGACAGTATGAAGAGGAGCGTATTCAAAAAATGCAAACGAATATTCAAACAAGAGAGCAAGAGTTACAACAACGTCTTCAACAACGTAATAATGACTTAAATGCTCCTGTATTAAAAATCCTTCAAACAGCAGTTGAAAATGTTTCTGAACGTAAGAAATTAAACTATGTGATGGACGAAACTCAATTACTATATTCGAAAGGAGGAACAGATATTACAGCTGAAGTAATTGATGAAGCACTTAAGTTAGACGCTACAAAGAAATAAATTTAGAACTTCTTATAAACAAAAAAGCCACGGAGACCGTGGCTTTTTTGTTTAAATACGACCACATCATTGACTATCGATTTGGCTAAAAAAATAAATTAATGTACATTTGATACAATCGAAAGCTGAACATTATCTAAAATAAGGCTACTATAATGGACTATAAATAGAATAATCTATAGAAAATATGAAAACATTCAACCTCTCCATTGTCTTTTTTTTAATCGTATTAACTGGTTGTAAAAAGGAAAAGATTGAATTATGTGAAAGCACACACTGTAAAGAATATATGGGTGTTTGGGAAAATCTATTCAAATCTAGAAATGGTATTTCCGATACGTATTTTAAAGAACATATCACCATCACTAAAACGGAGCTATCTAATTGGATGGATGGAGAATCGTTTTCCATTTATTACACAGTAAAGATTGATTGGGCGACTATCAAGAATCATGATCAATTCATTATTAAGATTGACTCAGCTGCGCCACCCTATCCAAGTTTAACTGTTAGTAGAACAAACTACTTAACAGAATCAGAAATAAATCAAGTACTCGATAATTATGCATTTTCTTCAAGTATGACGAAAGTTAATCCTGATAGTAAATTAAAATATTCTTCTAAGATTAAGGCTTTGAGTGCACTTCAAAATATAGCAAATACAAAAAAGATAAAATTTAACGGCTTATATTATAAAGACCAGAAGCCAGTATTCAATGTAAACGGTCATCCCTATTTAGAAGGTATTGGCAAATTGAATAAACATGATAATAGTTGTATATATGGTGAGATTGATCTTATAACCGGTGAAGGTGAATTACATAAAAGTGTTTGTTGGGTAGATTAATAATATCTTTACATTATGCAAGAAATGAAGTTAACATAAAAAGATGTCCACAGAAAATTTTAACATACGCGGTTTAACGGACAGTCAAGTAGCTCTTTCTAGAAAGGAACACGGTCTAAATATCTTAAAATATAAGAAAGAAAATGGTGTAATAGATGCGCTAAAGAGCTTAGCTAAAGAACCGATGATTATTTTATTATTGGTAGCTTCTCTCATCTATTTCTTCAGTGGTGAAATTGGAGATGGTATTTTTCTTACAGCAGCTATCGTTATTGTTTCGGCTATTTCCTTATATCAGGATTCAAGAAGTCGAAATGCTCTGGAGAAATTAAAAAACCTATCTCAACCCAATTGCAAAGTCATACGAAATGGTCAAACAATAGAAATCAAAAGCGAAGAGCTGGTTGTTGGTGATAGTTTGATTGTGGAAGAAGGCACATCGATTACAGCCGATGGTATCATCATCCATTCCAACGACTTTTCAGTCAATGAATCCATTCTCACAGGCGAAGCGTTTGCAATACAAAAAGGCATGTCTAGTGAAGATAATTTCATCTATAAAGGCACAACGGTTGTTAGTGGTTTAGCAATTGCAACAATTACTCAAATTGGCAATGCAACTAAATTAGGCCAAATCGGATTAAGCTTAGAAAATATTAAGCAAGAAAAGTCGACACTGGAATTACAAATCAATAATTTCGTAAAAAAGCTAGTTGTCGCTGGAGCTATTGTCTTTTTGATCGTTTGGATAATAAATTATTTCCGTTCGTATGATTTATTAGATAGCTTACTCAAGGCACTTACGCTGGCTATGAGTATTCTTCCAGAGGAAATCCCTGTGGCGTTCACTACATTTATGGCCATTGGCGCTATGCGATTAATAAAAATGGGCATCGTTGTGAAACAAATGAAAACAGTGGAAACATTAGGTGCTGCAACAGTTATTTGTACCGACAAAACAGGAACAATCACTGAAAATAAAATGAGCTTAGCAAAACTATTTTCACTGACTTCACAGAGGATAGTAGATCCTAAAGAAGCGAATGAGGATGAAAAGACATTACTAGAAATAGCCATGTGGGCGAGTGAACCAATTCCTTTTGACCCTATGGAAATTGCCCTACACAAAGCCTATACTGATGCTTGTGAAGAAGACAAACGGCCTGATTTTAAGATGATTCACGAATACCCATTGGGTGGAAAACCTCCAATGATGACACATCTTTTTGAAAATAAATTAGGGCAAAGGATTATTGCAGCCAAAGGAGCACCCGAAGCGTTAATGCAAGTTTCTAATTTATCCAAAGAAGAAATACAGCTTATCGAAAATGCGATTAAAATTATCACGACTGAAGGATACCGTGTATTAGGTGTTGGAGAATGTTATTTTCCAGAAGACAATTTTCCAATGACACAACAAGAATTTCACTTTACATTTAAAGGAATCGTTGCTTTTTACGATCCGCCAAAAGGAAACATTGAAAGCGTATTAAATCATTTTTACGATGCAGGAATTATAGTCAAAATAGTCACTGGAGACAATTCTCAAACGACTACTGCTATTGCAAATCAAATTGCTTTCAGAGGTGTTGACTATAGTATCACTGGCGATGAGTTAATGCAATTATCTGACGAAGAAATACATGACAAAGTGATGAAAATCAATATTTTTACCCGTATGTTTCCCGATGCCAAAATGAGAATTATTAATGCTTTAAAAGCAAACAATCATACTGTTGCAATGATTGGCGATGGCGTGAATGATGGGCCAGCGCTAAAAGCTGCAAACATTGGTATCGCGATGGGTAAAAAGGGTACTGAAATAGCCAAACAAGCTGCATCATTGGTTTTGGTCGACGACGATTTATCTAAAATGGTCGATGCCGTGGCAATGGGAAGAAGGATATACACTAACTTAAAAAAAGCCATTCAATACATTATATCCATTCACATTCCAATCATCCTGACTGTTTTTATTCCGTTAGTGCTTGGATGGATATATCCAAACATACTTTCTCCTATCCATGTCATCTTTTTAGAGTTGATTATGGGACCGACCTGCTCTATTATTTTCGAAAATGAGCCGATGGAAAAAAACACCATGCTTCAAAAACCACGTCCTTTAGTTGCCTCTTTTTTCAATTGGAAGGAATTAACCACCAGTACAATCCAAGGACTAGCCATTACCTTAGGTGTTTTATTCGTCTATCAATATGCAGTTAACCAAGGATTGGGAGAGGCACAGACACGTACAATGGTATTTATTCTACTAATCATAGCAAACATCTTCCTAACTCTTGTGAATCGATCTTTTTATTATTCCATTTTCACAACACTGAGATACAAAAACAAATTAGTTCCGCTCATTATTACTATCACTTTAACTATTACAGGATTACTATTATTTGTACCCCCATTAACAGCATTCTTTGAATTTGAAACACTTACTATTTCTCAGCAATTGATCGCTATCGGAATAGGATGTCTTTCTGTTATTTGGTACGAATTGGTAAAATTTAGAACACGCTTAAAAACACAGTAAAATAATGATGTATATTGATGTAATCATTCCTTTACTCGGAGGACTGTATTTAGTTATTTCAGGAGATAAATTAATACCCGAAAAAGGGAATACATTTATACACAAGAAGGGTACATTAAGAAAAGTAGGATGGATACTCATCGGAATATCCATCCTTTACCTTATAGCTAAGGTAGTTGAAAATCAATAATTAACCTTCTTTATTGAAAATAACGACAACTTTATTGAAGTCTGCAGCTGTATTGATGATCCGCTGATAATCTTCAAAAATTTCAACAGGGAAGACCACATCTTTATAAAACTCAGAGATATTCACCGTAACCTGATCTCCATCACGCGTGTAGGTTGATATAAATCCCATTCGAATGTCTCCATCCTTATCGCTGTATGTTTCATTCATATTCAGTTTCTCAAGATTTTTTACCGTATAGCCATCTGGAATGGTAAAAACAATTGTACGGATATAGTGGCGTGCAAAGTACTCTTCTACTGGAAGTTTTCTATCCACTGTGGAATACATTTCCGATTGTGGCCCGATTAGCTCTCCCACCTTAAACAAATAATCTTCACGTGCTTTTTCAAAAAACTTATCTGATTGAAGAATTCCTTTTGCTATAACAGGAGCTTGTCCATATTTTGACACTTCTAAATTCTGAACTTCAAGCTCTTTCACCTCGCCATCATCATCTAGGAATGTCAATAGTGTCTCTTTATATTCTTTTTGCTCTTTCTCATCTTCAATCTCTTTGTAATAAGGTTGTATATACTCAGCTTTATAACCACTAAGACTATGGTAAACAGCATATTCGGTATCCGTAAAACCTTGGTCTTTGAAGTCTACTTTAACCACTAGTGTGTCTGCTGAAGTCTTGTAATCATTTTTAG
>CAZDAR010000066.1:0-3070 GCA_964503665.1 uncultured Flavobacteriales bacterium | reverse complement strand
GTGAGTCCAATTTGGTTGTCAATCTTAAATTGATCAAACAATTGTCCCATCACAAACATGGCTATATCTATCGAAAATATCTTATTATCCCAAAGTTTCTCTATACCAATCTCATTTGGTATATCCACATCAATAATATGAACATTCAACTTGACGTAATCTTCAATCATTCTTATTTTATCACGATCTGAAGCATCGTTTGGTATATCTATTTTACGCGCTAACTTCTTGATGAATTGTAGATCTTTTTTATTGATATTTTCATAATAACGTGAGTAAATCAACTTAGATAATTCTCCATAACTAAAGAGATCCTTTGCTTGAGTGCTATAGTTTGCTGATAATTTATAACCAAAATAAATCAATTCTGCACTATATGCCGAAGAGCGTTCAGAAGTTAATCCAACAAGTGTATCGTATTGGATAGACCACTTTGATTTATCCTTTTCGGATAAAGTCGACGAAGTGTCACGCTCAAATTTTTTAGTGTCATTATACAGTTTGAAAATCATTTTCAGGCGGTCTGGCGCAATCATTTCATATGCATAATTGAATTGAAGTTCTTTTGACTGAACGTATTGTAAAGTACCCTTCAAACTAGGAGCGCGATCGTACATATAAATGTACTCAATTTCAGACCCTTTATCGATTCCTTCCAGAGCGAAGTAACGGTATTTTCCACCTGACTCTTCATCCACTCCTTCTTTAATATCATCTTTTCGAAGGACAATAACTTCTCCTTTACTATTGATTACACGCGCTTTTTCAATCAGGAAAGCTTTATCCTCAAATACGGGAAGATACAGTTTATTAAAACGTTCAATACCTTGATCGGTAAACACTTTAATTCGCTTGTGTATCAAAACGTATTCTCTCAATCCTTCCGCTTCATCAAAAAATTCGTGACTTTCGAAATTCTTTAGGTAGACGATGGCTACATTCGTATCGTTGGTCGTATATTTAGATAGAATTGGAGATTCTTCCCAGTCATAATTACTACGTTCAGGTTGATCATTTGCAAAGAGTATTCCACCGTTTATAATTAATAGGCAGCTAAATACGACTATAAATTTTAATCTATTCATGGCTTTCAATTTTCTTTAATATAATTGTTTCTTTGTAGGCATTTTTTAACTTTTTTCCGAGTGCCTTCATTTCTGGAATACGCTCTACATCAAGTAGTATATAATCTAGAAACAAATCAAAATTATACGATATTCTTCCTTGAGCATCTTCTGTATAATTGATTTTCACATGAAAATAATCTCCTCCATCCACCGAAAAGTTTTCAGGAATATAATCTATCTTATATCCTTCAGGTACTTCGAGTGTATAGGCTAAATTTGTTTGAGTAGCGTAGCGTTCTATTACTGCTGTCTTTCGATCTTTCACTTCGTAGGGAGAAAAGAATTCAGGCAGTTGAATGAGATTCATATTCACATAAATTTCATTCTCTGTGTTATTGACGTAGCTAGGTAATGAGAAATTATAGTCATAAGTAAGTGCATTTTCACTAGTCTTGATATCATAACTATCTAACTGATACTTATTACTTCCCTTTGCAGTTATTCTTTCAGCATTTGATTTCTTTCCTTTTTCAGTACTAACTCTTTTCAGTGCTTGTTTGAAATCTGCTGCATAATATCCTGTAAAAAGAAGTTTACCATTTCCTGTCAACTTATCGTTCTCAATAGAAACATACGCAGTATCAACCATTAATGTTTTGGCTGCTGGTAAGACAGGAACAGTAACAATCTCGTAGCCATTATTCAAGTTGATAAGGGCTTCTTTCCCTTGAATAAAGTCTGATGGAAATCCAAAAGCAAGTTGATCATCCGTTGCATCGAGGAAAATGTATTTATTTGATTGTTTGTCAAAATAAGCAGCAATCATATGATTATCAATGACTGGACTAGGTATTTCCTCATATTTATAGGGAAGATCTATTGTTCCAATCCATGCCTGATGTGCTTTTATTCCTTGAAGTTCTAACAACTGGACAATAAGCGTTGCCATATCTTTACAATCGCCATACCTCCTACTCATTACAAGACTAGGGTCACGAGGAATAAAACCACCTAAACCGTCTTCAATAGCTATGTATTTGATATTTGCTTGTACCCATTGAAACACTTTCTTTACTTTTTCCAATTCGGTATCTTCAGGTGCAATAATCTCATCGACAATCGCTTGGAGATCCAAATTGCTCTTACAAGTCACTTGACTAATAAGAGAAACATACCAATCATGTAAATCCTTTACATTTTTTAAGACGCCCACTTTATTACCGTTTCCATCAATATAGCTACTAATTCTTGAAATCATGTGAGGCACAAAATACCGTACATCAGGACTGGATAATTCTGATTTATACATCTCGACTGTATCCACCTTCCATTGGTACACCGTTTTACCTCTATTGTGCTTTTTTGAGTAATTCACATCTGTCGAGTCCATATTAAAATAGACCAAATCTAGGTCGATTCCATCTTCAACAGTTATTGTTAAGGATTTGTTTAGCTGAGGATAACTCGAACTAAAAAAACCAGAAACACTTAAGTGAGGATCTGTTATTTCTTGGGTATATTCCAGATTCAAAATACTCTCTTTTCTTAAGCCATCATATGAAAATGACGTCGTTGTTCCGTTATCATAAAAGACATCTTCAGAAATAGCATCTTTAGTGTTGAATTCACGCACTTTTACTTTTTCATACTTATCTTTACCTTTCATTTTGTTCAACGCATACACTTCTTTATTTTTTAATTCTTCAAAGAAGGAAGAGAAAATATAATCATCTTTAAAAAATCCAGCTCGATCAGTCATTAAGTATACTCTACGTTGAATGGTTCGAATTATCTCAACGCCTTTTTCTTTATGATGCGAAATAGTTACATTCGTTTGATCTTTTACCACTACATAATCGTATTTTGGATAAAGTTCTTTCAACTTTACCAAATCACTAGGGTTTTGTCCCCAGCTTACAAGCACCATTAAGGTGAAAAAAATCAATAATACTATTCTCATTTCTTCTCTATTGCGATAGCATTTCCATTGACGTAAGTAATAA
>CAZDAR010000065.1:0-12630 GCA_964503665.1 uncultured Flavobacteriales bacterium | reverse complement strand
GGTCGGTATTCCAAAAAATAAGTGCGCAAGCAAGTCAAAGTTTTTGTGGAAAGTAGGGTGTATCTGTCTTTCTTTTTTCTTTCCCCTGTGAAACATGTATCCGCATTCTTTCCGAATCAATGGCAGATGGCTTCATTTGAAGGACTTCTTGAAGTCTTAATCCTGCTGAATACATCAGAACGATCATTGCCTTATGTTTGATATTTCGAGGCGCAATGATTAGACGCTCCACTTCTCCAAGTGAAAGAACCACGGGTAATTTTTGCACTCTTCTAGGTCGGTTAACTCGAATGCTTTCCCAATCTTGTTTTAGAATATCTTGAATAAAGATTTTGTAAGCACTAATGTGTTGGTTGATGGACGAGTTGGAACACATCTTTTGAGTGATAAATTCATGCAAATACCGCTTTAGATCAACTTCTGTAATATCGGAAAGTCTTTTAGAAAGCCGATTTTCCATCGCTTGCATCGTTTGACAATAACTAATTACAGAACGAGGACTGTAATTTCTGTACTCCATCTCAAAAAGGAGCTTTTGAACATCTTCTGAAAATTGTTTTTTCATCTTGATAAATTTTAGGAGTGAATACTTCCTTAAATTTACCGTAATGAGAAGAATGAGAGAAATTACCGATTTTCAATCGGTTTAGTTCAACATGCGTATAAATCTCCGTAGTTTTACTACTACTATGCCCTAACAATTCTTGAATATAGCGTAGATCCGTTCCGCTTTCCAGTAAATGTGTAGCGTACGAATGGCGCAGCCAATGCAAGGTTACTGGTTTCGTGATTTTTACTTTCTTTAAGGCTTGTTTTAGAACACTTTGCAAACTTTGTTCAGAATAAATACTTCCTTCTTCTTGTCCTTCAAAAAGATAATTTTTCGGTTTGTGAAGTCGGTAATATTCTCTTAACAAATCCAAGATCCTCGGCGACAATGGTGCAATTCGATCCTTTCTTCCTTTTCCTTGTCGGATAATTACAATGTTCCTTTTCGAGTCGATGTCGCTTGGTTTTAGATTCAAAAGCTCACTGCGACGCAATCCACAACTATAGATTAAACAGAGCATCACCTTATGTTTAAGGTTGTGGTGCGCTTCTAAAATCGCCTTCACCTCTTCCTTACTCAATACATTGGGCAAAGTGCGTTCTCTTCTTGGTCGGTGAATGGATTCTATGTTCAGTTGTTTATGTTGAATCTCTTTGAAAAATAATTTTAAGGCATTGACCACTTGATTTTGAAAACTCGCAGAATAGTTGTTTTTTAAAATATATTCTAAATTGAACCGTACGACATCTTGATTGTCAATTTCTTCCACTGTTTTAGGAGCATGAAAGCGTAAAAAGGTACTCAAACTTTCTGTATATACTTGGTTCGTGTTTTGGCTATATCGTTTGGAATTCAAATGGGCTTTAAATGCTTGTATCGCTTGCTCATGCGACTCACTCAATTGCTGGAGGACGGATTTAGTTGTATTGTTTCTTTGCGAAGCGAACTCTTTTTGTTGGTTTCTATTATCTATGTTGCATTTACTTTGCTTAAAGGAGGAATAATCCAGCCAATACCATCCTTTTAAAATCCGCAATAAATCGGATCGAAGTTGTGGATAAAACGGACAAACCCAGATTGAATCTTCTTTTCTAAATGCTACAATCGAAGTTTTTAAACAGCTGAGTAAGGCTTCGTCTTCGGTAAAATGAAATGCGACCATTGGCTTGTTTTCAAGCTGAATTTGTTGGAGTTGTAAAGTTTTCATCGGCTTTTTCTACTAAAAGTTAAGTAAAAAAATGATTTCTAACACTAACTTAGGGCGTCTATTTCTCAATTTGGATGGCTTTACGCAATTGCCTTTTCTTAAATTATTTAAATAAAAAGAAGATTTATTCGCCACTTAAAGTTCATTTATTTTAGGAACTTACTTTTACTAGTGGAAAGAACAACTTCTCAAAATACGAATGCTCCTTCACATTCTCCTAAATTTCTCCAAATCAATTTTTTCTACAAATACTAGGAACATATCAAAGAAAATGAATACATTTAGCAGAGGTTAAATTTTTAAATGATCTTCTTATGAATACGAGCGAGAATAAAAGATTTGAATTCGTGGCTTTTACGCAACAGATTCTAGAAATTAAGACATTAAAGAGAGAAGGAGAGGAGAAGGTGGGAGAAAAAGCGAAATGTTTTGATAATATGGAAGGAGCTCATTATTTTCTTCTTGGAGTAAATGAGGATATTGGTCCCCAAGCCAATCATGGAAAACCTGGAAGTATAGGCGGTTTCGATGTGTTTTTAGATTATTTCCTGAATATACAATCCAATGAATTTTTGAAAGGGGACGATGTTTGTGTTTTAGGACAAATTAATCAATTGTACAGCCATTCAACGGTAGAAAATTCTCGACTAATGGTAGCAGAATTGGATGATTTTATTGTGAAATTATTAGATGAAACACTTCCTCCAACTGCCATTCCGATTGTAATAGGAGGAGGACATAACAATTCGTACCCGTTGATAAAATGGGCTTCACAACGCCAGAAAAAACCGATTAATGTCATCAATATCGATCCGCATGCCGATATGCGTAAATTAGAAGGAAGGCACAGTGGGAATTCATTTTCGTATGCACTTCATGACGGATTTTTAAAACAATATCATGTGGTAGGTTTACATCAATCGTATAATTCTCAATTTATATTAGACGAACTGAAAGCGAAAGATTGTGTCTATTCTTTCTTCGATGAGTATGTAAAAGGAAAAAGTTTTACAGAAGATTTAGAGTGCTTTTACGAATCCGTAAGTACCGATTTTTATGGAGTAGATTTAGATTTGGATGCCATTGAGAATATGCCAACAAGTGCGATTACACCAAGTGGAATATCGGTTCATCAGGCGCGAAAGTATATTTGTAAAATGGCTAAAAATAAGCATGTGCAATATTTTCATTTACCTGAAGCGGCTCCTGTTGACAAAGTAAAATATATTGTTGGCAAAACATTAGGCTATTTTGTGTCAGACTTTATTAAGCAAAATAAAAAATCGTATTGAAAATGTTAATAAACTCCTATTTAAGTGTTTAAAAGAATTTGGAAATTTCTCGACGGTTTTTTTCCGTTTCGATTGATACTTGCACAGTTCAAGTATAATTTAATTATTTGTATCTATTGGTTTGTTCTATTTGGCATAACAGCAGGCTATATAGCGTCAAATTATGGGGTTCCTTATCTTTTTCTTTCACCTGAATATGACGGTAGAGTCAGTTGGCTTTCATTTCTATTTATGGGAATTGGTTTCGGAGGTTTTACGGTAGCTTTTAATATATATAGTTATAAAATAATGGGGAAAGTGTACCCTTTTATTTCTACCTTATCACGTCCTTTTACAAAGTTTTTTATAAATAATTCACTTGTTCCTATTGTTTTTTGCCTTTTTTATTTAGTCAAAGTTTCTCTCTTTCAGCGAAAAGAAGAATTAGCTTCTATCAGTGACATTTTATTATTTGATCTTTCGTTTATTGGAGGATTTCTATTTTTTATCTTAATTTCATTTCTCTACTTTTTCCCAACAAACAAAGATTTTTACAAATTAACAGGAGAAGCCATTCCAAGTCTGGAAGAAGAACCCATTGGATCTTATTTTCACAAACAAAGTAAGTGGAGACCGATTAAAATACAGAATAAGAAACGCTATATTTATTTTAGTTCATTGCGTTCTATTAAAATTAGTCGGCCGATAGAACATTATGATCGCACCATGTTAGATAAGGTGTTTACTCAGAATTATCTAAATGCAACGCTTTTTGAAATTGTTACTATTATCGCATTTTTCTTTTTAGGCTTTTTTAAAGAACTTCCTATTTTTCAGTTACCTGCAGGAATGAGTATTATTTTACTTTTGACGGTTATTTTAATGCTGTTTTCCATTTTAGTTTCTTGGTTTGGAAATTGGGCATATCCCTTTATTATTGTATTTGCAATTGGGTTAAACTATTTATCGAAGCAATCATCCATATTTCGTTATAATACATATGTTTATGGGATGAATTATGATTCAGATTCGCTGAAAGAATATTCATGGAGAACGATTCGAAAAATAGATGACGATTCATTGCGAAATGAAGAAACAAAGAATAATGCGAAAGTAATTTTAGCGAATTGGAAACAGAAAACGCATCAGAAAAAGCCGAAGTTAATAATTACGATGACTTCGGGTGGTGGTTTGAGAAGTGCCATGTGGGTTTTTGAAACGATGAATTATTTAGATAGTATTTCTAATCAGAAATATACCAATCAACTTCAAATGATTACAGGTGCGTCTGGAGGAATGATAGGTGCGGCTTATTATCGATCGCTGATGCTAAAACGAAGCTTATCTCCTGAATTCGAATGGAATACAGCATTGTTTAGCCAAAATATATCTGCGGACTTACTGAATACTCTTTCTCTTTCTGCTTCGGTAAACGATTTATTTTTCCGTGTTTCAAAGTTTAAATATCAGAATAGGAAGTATTCAAAAGATAGAGGGTATGCGTTTGAATATCAATTACATAAGAATACCAACAATATTTTTGAACATCCACTTTCTTACTTTGAACCTTTTGAAAAATCGGCTCGAATTCCGATAATGATTTTTTCGCCAACAATTGTTAATGATGGAAGACGTTTGTTAATCAGCACTCAACCACTTAATTTTTTAGCACATAGAGCGGGATTGCCACATATGATTGATTCGTATGAAAACATCGACATACATTCTTTTTTTGAAGGAAACGATGTTCAAAATATACGTTTTAGTAGCATTTTACGAATGAATGCTACTTTTCCATTTGTTCTTCCGATGACAACTTTACCAACAATTCCAGAGATTGAAGTGATGGATGCAGGAATTCGAGATAATTATGGTGGAAAAGTGACCTTGGAGTATTTATTCAAATTAAAAGATTGGATAGCAGAGAATACAAGTGGCGTTATCATAGTACAAATAAGAGATACAAAGAAATTGTTGGCAGATGAAAGCACAGCTAGATTTTCTTTAAAGGATAAATTATTGGTTCCTTTTACTGCGATTGTGAGAAACTTTATGAAAACGCAAGATTATGATATCGACGAAATGGTTGAATTGTTAAGCAATAATATGGGTTTTCCTATCGATTTTGTTTCATTTGATTTAAAGGAAGATAATAGTACTCGTATATCACTTTCGTGGCATTTGACCACAAATGAAAAAAAGTCCATTAGAAACGCTATTTATAGCAAGAATAATCAATTAGGATTTGATTACTTTTTAAAATTATTAAATAAATAATATTCAAAGAGCTATGCAATTAAGTACGTTTGAATTTTTAACCGCTTTAAAGAAGAATAATAACAAGGAATGGTTTTCAGAAAATAAAATAACTTACGAAAAAGCAAAAGAGCAAGTTTCGCTTTTATTTGATGCAATAAATGAGGAATTATCAAAAATTGATGAAATAGGGAAATACAGAATGTATCGAATTTATCGAGATGTTCGATTTTCAAAAGATAAATTACCTTATAAAAATCATTTAAGCGGTATTTTTATGCGCAAACAACCACACAATAGAGGTAGTTTTTATGTCCATCTAGAACCAGGAAATTCTTTTGTTGGCGGTGGTTTTTGGAGTCCAGAGAAAGATGACCTCTTACGTATTCGTGAAAGTATTGCTCTAGAAGATGATTTAGAAGGTATTTTAAACGATTCCAAATTAAAGAAAGCATTTGGAGCATTAAAAGGAGATGCCGTAAAAACAGCACCCAAAGGATTTGATAAAGAACATGAACGCATTGAATTGATTCGTCATAAGCAGTTTATATTAACAAAGTCGTTTAGCGATAAAGAAGTCTTCTCCGAAGATTTTATACCTCAAATTATCACGGCATACAAGCTATTACTACCGTTTTTCTATTACATGACTGATGTTCTAACCACCGACGCCAACGGTGAAAGTGTTTTGTAAGTCACTCTCACTCTTCGTTTTAACTCTGATTATCGCACTCGATCTGATTTTCTTTCTGTGTCATCCGTGCTATCTGTGAGCAAAAAAAGCCGTCCTTTCAGACAGCTCTCTCACATACGGTATATATATTTCTCTACTCGAAATTAAATTTCTTCGAATAAAGCTTGGAAAAAGCGAAGGTATTTCGGTTCATATATTAACTTCAATCCTCTCGCGTTTTTACGATTTTCATAGACTTCAGCTATAGAATAAGCGACTACATCAAGATGTGCTTGAGTGTACACTCTTCGTGGAATAGTTAAACGCACCAATTCCAATTTCGGCATGAACTCTTCTCCTGTTTCTTTATTTCTACCAGCAGAAACAACACCTCTTTCCATTGCTCTCACACCAGAATTGATGTATAAGTTGGCTGCCAATGCTTGTGCTGGATATTGAGATTGTGGAATATGATCGTAGAATCTTCTAGCATCCAGGAAAATAGCGTGTCCACCAAACGGTTTTACCATTGGAACACCATAACTATCGAGTAGATTTCCTAAATAGGCAACTTGTTTAATTCTGGCAGTCATATGATCATCTTGAATGGCTTCTTCCATTCCTCTTGCCATTGCTTCCATGTCACGGCCAGCCATTCCACCATACGTGTGAAGCCCCTCGTAAACAACCACTAAGTTTCGTAGCTCTTCAAATAAGTCGTCATCGTTTACAGCAACAAAACCACCGATGTTCACCAATAAGTCTTTTTTACCACTCATGGTGGCAGCATCAGAATAAGATGCGAATTCTTTCAAAATTTCGGCTACTGATTTGTTAGCATATCCTGCTTCACGTTGTTGAATGTAATAAGCGTTCTCCATAGCACGTGTAGCATCTAAAACAACCTTAACACCATGTTTGTGTGCTAGTTGGTATACTTCTTTAATGTTCTGCATGGAAACCGGTTGACCACCCGCCATGTTCACAGTTGCTCCAACAGTTATGTACGCTATGTTTTCACCACCAACTCTGTCAATTAAATCACCGAATTTCTTCAAGCAAACATTTCCTTTGAATGGATTTTCATTCTCTGGATCATGTGCTTCGTCCACAATAACATCGATAAAGGTTCCTCCAGCTAATTCTTGGTGAAGACGTGTCGTTGTGAAATACATATTTCCAGGCACATATTGTCCTTTCTTAATTAAGCACTGAGAAAGCATGTTTTCTGCACCACGACCTTGATGTGTTGGAACTAAATGCTTGTAACCATAGTATTTACGGACGTTATCTTCTAAGTGATAATAGTTTTTACTACCTGCATACGCTTCATCTCCCATCATCATTCCAGCCCACTGATAATCACTCATCGCATTCGTTCCACTATCTGTTAATAAGTCGATGTAAACATCTTCAGAACGCAGTAAAAAAGTATTGTAACCAGCTTCTTTAATAAGCTTTTCACGATCTTCTCGTGTTGTCATTTTTAACGGCTCAACGACTTTGATCTTGTAGGGTTCTGCCCATGGCTTCTCTTTAAATCTCATTTTTTCTTGTTTTATAAATTGTTATTTCACCATCATTCGCCTTATAAATAGCGATAAATTCGTCTTAAATATTCTTTTAATTATTTGATAAATAGTCACTTAATGTTAATTTATAAGCACTAAAAGAACAAAGTAAAAGTATAGAATGGGAGAATAGATAAATATGACCATAGTCATGTTTGGATTGTTTAATTGTGAAAAATTAGTTAGAATTTAAAATATTCAAAGATTTTCGGCGCTCTCCTGCTTTATTCTCTTTGTCATTTCCACTCATTTTTATCACTCACATTCAGACTGTTCGCTTATCGCTCTCATTTTTCGCTCTCAATCTCCGTGCTTTCTGTGAGAATATAACCAAAAAAAAGCATTGTAAATATTAAATTCACAATGCTTTTAAATATTTTAGGAATGGTATCCCTTTAATACGATTTATTCAAAATACTGATGAAATGCAGTATATGATTCTTTTAATTGATTGACTAATTTAGAAGATTCGTCACCATTTTCAGCATCGATTAAAGCAGCGACAAGTTCTAAATGAGGGTGTAACCATTTGTGTAATTCGTCATGACTTTTTCCGTCCATTGTACAACTTTTAATCAATTGACTATTTTGTTCTTCGATATCTTTTGCTAGTTTTTTGTAATCCGTACCATTAGATTCAATATAGGAATTGACTAATTTTTCACCTTCCAAAAGATAAGGAGTCATTTCTTCATTCACTTTCCATTTTTGACCGTTGTTTAAAGCGATTGATTCACCGTCATCATGATGATGATCTTCTTCGTGTGAAACAACTTCTGTTTCTTGGTCAGTTTTACTGTTATTAGTATTGCAACTTAATAGTGCAAATCCTGCAATAAGAACTAAAACTAATCTTTTTCTAATCATAATAAAGGAATTAAAATTTATCTAATTTAACTGTTTTTCCAATTGAACAGCCTTTGGAAACAAAATATTATTTTCCAAGTGGATGTGTAAATGTAAATCTTCTTCGAATTCGTTAATCAAATTAAGCGTAACATTGTACGTATTACAACCATCTGCTGGTGTAGTGTAATTGTTAGTTAACGCTGCAATTTCACGGTAAATTTCACCTTGACGATCGTGGTCGTGCATCATCGCATCAATTGGATTCTCAACACTTCCAAAACTAGGTGTTCTATCTAGTGGTGTCTTTGTGTCATGTGCTTTTACCAATTTACGGATGAAAGGGAAAAGGGTTAATTCCTCTTTTTTCATATGAACCGCCATATCTCCTGCAGATTCTTTGAATAATTTCTCTACTTCTACTAATTCAGGGTGATTAGCACCGTGAACTCGAACAATTTTCTCTAAGTAAGGAATAATCTCCTGTGTTTTATCTTGTACGAAACGGTGATGTCTTTTTTCAACATAATCAGCCAATAAATCAAGTGGCCATGAATTGTAATCATTCGCTGCATTACTTCCTTCTGTGGTGATATTTTCTAAATCAGAAAGAATTTTATTCGTGTCAAGTTCATGTTCTTTACACGCATTTTCGATTGATCTGTTTCCGTTACAACAAAAGTCAATTCCACTTTGTTTGAATACGAAAGCTGTTCTGTAGTCTTTTGCTACTAAATCGCCAATAATTGTTTCTTTTGAAATTCCCATTTTATTTATTTTTTACGTTATTAATTATATTTTTTCTTTTGTATTTTATTCTATTTAAATTTAGTCAATTAACCCCTTTCAATTTATTTTTTAACAGTTTTAAAAAGTTGCCATCCATACAACGATAAACACACTACTTTAACCACTTCCATTCCTGCATATATAAAATGATTATAAGAACGTTGTGAGTTTTCCGCATCAATCAGTCCATCGATATACATTTGTGCT
Organism: uncultured Flavobacteriales bacterium; assembly: GCA_964503665.1. Lineage (GTDB taxonomy): Bacteria > Bacteroidota > Bacteroidia > Flavobacteriales_D > Crocinitomicaceae > 40-80. The sequence goes on along the minus strand of CAZDAR010000065.1, from coordinate 3,260 downwards.
CTCGTATCTAGTGCTGGTAGTAACCATACTGTTTGTAAAATCAATAGAAAGATAGAGAAGTAGTATAAGTAATTGTTTTTCAGCGATAGAAATTGTTTTTGATAAACTATCGCTCCAAGTATAATAATCGCTAAAATCCATTCTACTTTGTTTAACATGCCAAAGACCAATCTTCCTATACCTAAGCCAATTGGAATTGTCACTCCTTCTGCTGAAAATTTCAACCATGATTCCATAAAGCTGATAGCAGCAATAAACCCTATCCATATAAAAACGCTTATTGTAATGGTAGAAGACTGAACAACTTTCATTTAACTTATTTTTTAACTGTTTTTCAATTATTTTAGGTCAAATATAAGGGTTATTTCTTATCTAAGATAAGATTATCGTTAATTTATTTAGATTGTTTTTAAATAAGTCGAATATCGAACGGAGTATGTTCATCCATATTAGTTCTTTTTTCTAATCTATGAGAAACTATGTTCTCACTCTCACTCTCAATCTTACTCTATCCTCTCTCGCTCGTTCACACTCTTATTTTTTCTGTGCTTTCAGTGCTATCTGTGAGCCATTCTTCATTGTCCATTCTCATTCTCCCTCTATTTTTCTGTGTAATCTGTGTGAAAAACAACTATGATCTCTAAATTCCCATTCAATTTTGTAATTTAGTAGCATAATTCTACTGAATGGAGGATAAAAGATTAAATAAATGGCTAGAAAATAGGAAGAAGCGTATTAAAAGTTTTTCAGTTGAACAGATTTTGGACGGCCTTCTCAAGCAAGATATGAAGTATCTTTCACAAGCCATTACTTTAATAGAGAGTAGCCGTTCAGATCATCAACAAATAGCACGAGAACTGATTGAAAAATGTATTCCTCATACCGGAAAATCAGTGCGTATAGGAATTACAGGCGTGCCTGGAGTGGGGAAAAGCACCTTTATTGAAGCCTTTGGTAAAATCATTGTGGAAGCTGGACACAAAGTAGCTGTTTTGGCTATTGACCCAACGAGCAATGTTACTGGTGGAAGTATTTTAGGAGATAAAACTCGTATGAATGAGTTGGCAATTAATCCTACCGTTTTTATCCGACCTTCACCCGCAGGCGATTCTTTAGGAGGAGTTGCTAAGAAGACCCGCGAAAGTATTTTTCTATGTGAAGCCGCTGCTTACGATGTCATATTAGTAGAAACGGTTGGCGTTGGGCAATCTGAAACAGTCGTTCATTCGATGGTTGATTTCTTTCTATTATTGATGCTTTCAGGAGCCGGAGATGAATTGCAAGGAATCAAACGAGGGATTATGGAAATGTCGGATGCATTGGTAATTACGAAAGCGGATGGTGATAATCGAAAGTTGGCAAATGTTGCTCGAAGACAATATGAATCGGCATTACATTTATTTCCACCGACTGAAAGTACTTGGGTGCCGAAAGCATTAACATGCAGCGCTTATGAGAATACGAACCTAGACAAAGTGTGGGAAGTCATTGAACAATATGTGGAGATAACGCAAGAGAATAACTATTTCTACACCCATCGAAAACAACAAGATAAATTTTGGTTGAAAGAACGCGTCAATGAATTGTTGTTAAATGAGTTTTATGGAAATGAGCAGTTAATGCGCGAAATGAAACGCATTGAAAAAACTGTTTTAGAAGGGGAGAAGAGTTCTTTTTCCGCAGCAGATGAATTATATACACTTTACAAGAAATTAATGCATGAAGGAAATTGAATTTAAAGTTGAAGGCGAATATATTGAGTTGATACAACTCTTAAAAGCCGTGGGATTGGCTCAAACAGGAGGTCACGCAAAAATGATTGTCGATGAAGAATTGGTCCTACGCAACGGTGCATTAGAAACAAGAAAGCGTGCAAAATTGTTGCCGAATGACATTATTGAAGTAGAAGGTCATCGAATTACACTTAAGTAAAAAATTTTCATTACCAACTTCCGCCTGCACCGCCACCACCTGTACTTCCTCCGCCAAAGCTTCCACCACCACTTCTACCGCCATAACCGCCGCCGCCACTACTGCCAAATGAGCTACTACCGCTAGAACCTCTCCTTTCGTAAATAGTATAGAACTCTATTGATTTAAAATATCCACAATTACTACATTGATCATATTTTTGTCCTTCTCCTTTCACTAGGCGTGTTGGCTTTCGTATTTCTTTTGTAAGATTCTTTTGTAATGTAAAGTAATGACATTCAGGGCATTCTTTATAGTTACTATCGATCGACCAAGGAATTAATTTGACGCTTTTATCTTTTGTATTTCTCCATATTTCGTAACTACGACTTTCAATTTTCTCTTCTTTTAACTGTCCTTTGTCAAGAAATTCTGAGATTTGATTAGGTTTTAAAGAGCGTTTGATTCGTTCCCAATTTCCACTATCATCAGGGGGAAGAAATCGAATTCTATCCCGCTTAAAACGATTCGATGTGATTTTGAGAGGAATCCATATAAAAGGGGTTAATACAATAGGAACTAATAACTTGGAGATGTATTTTTGATATGCTTTTTCCTGATCTTCTTTATCAGGGTAGTTATCTTTTATAATATGAACTCCTTTCTTAATTAAGTTGGTAAGCGTGGAAGTTAAAAATAGAATTGTAAGATAAGGTAAATTCCTCCAACTGAAGTATTTAGTAAATTCTTCTCGTACTATGGAGATCGGTAGCACGACCATCATTAAAATAAAAAGCGTTATGACAAAGCCAACTGCAAAGGGTGTTCTATTATTGTTATGTTGTTTTTCTCTTTTCTTTTTTCGCTTCTCTTTTAGTATCTTTTGTTGCACCCATCTAATATATTTATATAGTAGAATGAAAAGAAAGATAATTCCTAAAGAATTTAAAAAATAGGTGCTATTTCGTTCCCAAAAGGTCTGAGCTTCAGGCATTATACTTTTTAGTTCTGCTACCGCATTAGGAGACTTTAAGACTTGACTTATGACTTTTGCTGTTTCTAAAAGTCCTGTATTGTAATCAGCGGCTTGAAAATGAGGTTTTAAATACTTTTCAGCAATCTGACTTAAATAAGCGTCAGGAAGTATTCCTTCTATTCCGTATCCAGAGATAAAACGATATTCATGTCTATCCATCGCAATGAAAAGTAAAAGACCATTATCGGCCTTTTGCTTACCTATCTTCCAGTGAGTGAAAAGTTCACGTGCAAACTCAAAGTCATTTTCTCCTTTATAATTCTGACTAACGTTCCTGTTATTTATTCATAATCAATTACTTATAAATCCCAGA
>CAZDAR010000064.1:0-12740 GCA_964503665.1 uncultured Flavobacteriales bacterium | reverse complement strand
CAATTCATATATCCGATAGTTGATAACACAACATACGGTTTTTCTCATTTTAAAGTTGTTTAAAACATCTAAAAAACAAACAGGTGAACTATCCATCCACCTGTTAAAAACAATTTAAAAACATAAAATACTGTTGTTTAATGAATTAGAAGTTTTTAAATATAATATCCGATAAATGAATACACTACCTGCAAAAGAAAAACTAGTGATCAGTAAACACGAAAGGATGAGGTTAAATTTCATAGTGGTTATTTTTGCTAAAAGTAAGAAAAAAGGATGAAAAATGTGGAAATAATTAGGATGTTTTGTCAAATAAAAACAGTTTACATCAAGTTTTACGATAAAAAAGTCATAAATACTTAAAATTCCTAAAGAAAACTGACAATTATCATGTTCTACTTCCAAATGAGTCTGTATATTTGACACATGAGATGGATGATATTCATATTTGCATTACACTTGATGATTCGGCCGATTTATCCGATTATCGATTATGCATTGAATTATGCTTATATCAGTACCGAACTTTGTGAAAATACCAATAAACCAGAACTGGAATGTAACGGTAAATGTCATCTTGTAAAAGAATTGGCAAAAGAGGCACAAGATGAAGCGCCCGCTAGCGATTCTAAAAAAGTAAATGTCAACGAAATGAGTTTACTTTTCTATGCTGATATTACACCATTTGTCTTTGAAAAGCACTTTGTGGAAGAAGAAAAACAAACTGTTACTTCTTACTCCAACTTATATCAAAAAGAAGATACCTTCGTTATTTTTCATCCGCCCGCTCAACTTTCTTAATTTCCAATTAGTAACACTTTGTTTTGAGTCTTAAATGATTCAGAATAGAGAAACCATATTATTTAAAAATTAAAATTAAGAAAGATGAAAACAATTAAAAAAATAGTTGCTTTTGCAGCCATAGCAATCCTTGTATTTTCGTGTAAAAAAGAAGTTACACCACCAGTAGACAACACCGTTTTACCAACAACTATTGAAACAGAAGGTTTAACAAAGGTGCAGGATATCTCTAATGCAACGCACACGATAGAATTATATACTAAATCAGGTGATTTTAAAATAGGTCACAATGCTTTATTTATGCGTCTAAAGAACACCGCTACACAAGCGTATGAAAGTACGGCGAATATCGCAGTAAAACCAATGATGCACATGACTTCTATGAATCACAGTTGTCCTGTATCTGATTTTACAAAGACAGCCACTAAAACTAGTTTGTACGATGGATTTGTCATTTTCCAAATGGCGAGTAATGAAACAGAATATTGGGAATTAACTATTAACTACGAAATCGCAGGAGTTAATTACACAGCAACTAAGAAAGTAACCGTGAATAATGTAGAGAAACGTCGTGTCACCACTTTTACAGGAACAGATGCTGTTAAATACGTTTTAGCATTGGTGAATCCAAGTAGCCCGAAAGTAGGAATAAATGATATGCAAACGATTCTTTACAAGATGGATAATATGACATCCTTTTCACCTGTGAATGGCTATAAAGTGAAAATCGATCCAAGAATGCCAAGCATGGGAAATCACGGTTCACCGAACAATGTTGATTTGGTTCAAACAGATAATGTTGGAACTTATAATGGAAAGTTGTCGTTGACAATGACTGGTTATTGGAAAATCAATTTGCAGGTATTGGATGCCAGTAATGACGTACAAAAAGGAGAAGAAATTACAACTTCTGTCACTGAAAGTAGCATCTTCTTCGAGGTAGAATTTTAAAGTTATTTCAGAAGTCGGTGGGGAGATTTTCTTCGCCGACTTATTAAAAAAAAGTAAAAGATGAAAAAGATAACACTTTTCATTATCGGAATGTTGTATGCTTTCCATTCGTTTTCTCAAATAACTGAAATAACTGAAGTTGATTCTGCTAGCATTAAACTATTAAATACCATCGTGATTTCCGCTAAAAAATCAGCTTCTAGCCAATTGCTCATCAAACCCTTATCCTCAATTGATGAGTATTTACAGCAATCGGGCAAAATAGAAATGATGAAGCGTGGTGCTTATGCGTGGGAACCAATGCTGAATTCTATGGCAACAGAACGAACAGTGATAACGATTGACGGAATGCGAATCTTTGGGGCGTGTACCGATAAAATGGATCCAATTACTTCGTATGTCGAAATATCCAATCTTTCGGAAGCGGTCGTTAGTTCAGGACAACAAGGAGCACAACACGGTTCGACGATTGGTGGTTCGATTGATTTGAAACGGAAACGCGCCGACGCTGGAAAGTTAGGATGGAGTGGTGGCGTCAACGCTGGAATTGAAAGCAATAACTTACAACGTATCTTAGGTGGTGCTATTCGCTATGTAGACAGTTCATTTTACCTAAGTTTAGATTTGACACATCGCAGTGCTGATAATTATAAAGCAGGAGGAAATCGAAAGGTGGATTTTTCTCAATTTAGCAAAACAAATACGTCCGCTGCTGCTGGTTGGTTAATCAATCCGTATAATAGTTTGGAAGCGTCTGTAATTTACGATCATGCGACAAATGTTGGTTATCCTGCACTAACGATGGATGTTTCGTTGGCAAAAGCCTTGATAACTTCCCTAAAATATGAGTATCGTAAAGATTCTACGATTATCAAAAATTGGGAAACGAAATTGTACTATAACAAAATCACGCACGTGATGGATGATACCAAACGCCCATTTGTTCCCATTCACATGGATATGCCAGGTTGGAGCGATACGTACGGCATGTATTCGGACATGAAATTAGATTTTAACAAACATCAAGTATCGGTCAATCTAAATGGCTATTACAACCGTTCTATTGCAGAAATGACCATGTATCCAGCGAATTCAACTGAAAAGCTGATGTTTATGTACACATGGCCAGATGTTCGGACTTTGTTCAGCAGTATTTTTCTAGGTGACACTTGGAAATTAGATGCGCATTCCTCGCTTGTTTTGTCAGGAAGTATAGGTGTAAACTTAAATTCGTTACCAGATACTTTCGGATTGCAAAGTTTGCAGATTTTCTATCCAGAATTGACCGCCCAAAAATTACGCGTTGTGAAAAGCTTATCCGCTCATTACCGATTTGAAAAGAACATTTTTAATTTCGATTTCGGCATTGGTTACGGCGATAGAGCTCCATCTGTCACAGAAGGATACGGGTTTTATTTATTCAACAGTTTCGACCGTTATGATTATGTGGGCAATCCGACTTTGAAAAACGAAGAGTCGTTTGATGCTTCGTTTTCAGTAGCCTATAAGAAAAAACGATTGAGTGTTAAGTTTGGTGGTTCGTATTTCCACATTAATAACTACATCATTGGAAAAGTAGATCCGACCTTATTGGCAATGTCGATTGGTGCGAACGGAATAAAAGTGTATGAGAGTTTAAAATACAGCACGATTATCAATTCGGATTTAATTGTCGAATATCGTTTTCCGAAAAACATTACTTGGAAAGGTCAAATGACGTATAGCTATGGTAAAGATTTCCAGAGGAATAACTTGCCTTACATCAGTCCAGTGCGCTATGTCACTTCTGTCAATTATTTTATCAAGCGTTTCACTGCTGAGATCTTAGTGAAAGGAAATGCCACGCAAACAGAATTTAGCCCTGAATACGGAGAAAATAGAAAACCCGATTGGGCGATTTTAAATGCTAGTGTGAGTTATACGTTTAAATTTGGTGAAAAGTCAACACTTTTAGCGAAAACTGGAGTCGAAAATATCTTTGATGCACATTATTCGACCTTTTCAGACTGGAATAGTATTCCACGAATGGGAAGAAATATCTTCCTTCATTTAGTCTATTCTTTTTAACATCATGACTGTTAAAAAACATCAATGGCGTCTTGAAGACGGTTTCAACTGAATTCAGGGCGCTTGTTGATGACAAATAATAAAGATTTTTGTAATGGATATGATTCATCATCTATCTACATAACACAAATATTATTCTTCAACCAACTCATCTTCGTCCACTAAGTTCGTATTAAAATACCGTTGGATTGTGATTTCATCCTTTTTCTTCATTGCTTTAAAGGGGTCAGATTGTTTTAATAAATAGCGTTTGACATCACGACTGAAAATGCGCGAAAAGAATCGTTTTAAAGGTGAAACAGCTCTTTTGACTTGTTTAAAGTAAGATTCTATGGTTTCACTTCTAAAATGAATGATATCTTCTAACTCATCCCATCAGCGTAATAACCGCAATGAAAATTATGTTCTGCGAAAGCATTTTTTAGGAAAATTCAACTTTCCCAAACTAAAAATCTCGAAGGATTTAGCTAAAAACTCATGGTAACCAATTCGACTTCTTCCCATTATCAATGAATTGAACAAGGATAAATGTAATCGCTGAAATTAGAATTCCGAAGAAATTAGGGTCTAATCCAAAAGGCATTGAAAAATGGCTAAACAAGAGTAGGAGTGTTGTTCCTCCACCAAAAATCATCGAATAAAAAGCGGCCTTGGAAGAGGGTTTTTTCAAGAACATAGTTCCTAAAACGGGGATGAATAATCCAGAAACCATAAAGCCGTAGGAGTAGAGCATTAATTCTAAGACGTTTTCCATCAAAGTCGCCAAAATCATAGCTAAGACACCGATGACCAAAGTGGCGAGTTGAGAATAGCGAATTCCTTTCGTGTTATCAATCGATAGGTTTAAGATGTCAGTAGTGAAATTTCCAGATGCAGCAATCAAGCAACTATCGGCTGTGGACATAATTGCTGAGAAATAAGAAGACATCAACAATCCCATTAATCCAATAGGGAATATGTGCGCTAAAAAGAGAGGTAATCCAATTTCTTCATCAATAGCTGTTCCTGGAGCGTAGCCAAATTCGGTGAACATTCCTTGTTCAAAAGCGACTCGACTCAATAATCCTAAAGCAATTCCCATGAATGCCATAATAGGATATTCAAACAATCCTGCTATAAACCACGCTTTTTTAGCTGTTTTCTCATCTTTTGCGGCATAGATCCGTTGATAAAGCGTCATTCCCACAAACCAAATTGGAACAATAGTGACAAACCAATTGATGATTTGCACGAAACTAATGTTAGTCAAATCGAAAAAACTACTTGGCAAATAGGCTTGAATGGCTTCCCAACCACCGACTTTAATATATCCAAGCGGAACTCCGATAAAGATTAATCCAACCATCAAAATAATCCATTGAACGGTGTCTGTATAAATTACTGCTTTTAATCCACCTAAAACAGTGTAGCTAATTACGACAACCCCCATGATTAATACAGCATCTAAAATGGTGATAGAAGGGAAGGTCGCAGATGCTAATTTCGCTCCTGCTAATACCTGGGAGCTGGTGAAGCCAATATACCCAATTAAAGAGATAACACCTGCAATCAAGGCTACTTTTCCGTTGTAGTAGTGTCTAAGTACTTGTGGAAAGCTTAAAAAATGGTACTTTTTTGCCAATGGATAAATACGCGGAATGAGAAAAACAGCACTCAGCCATGCGCCAATCAATCCTGTGAACAGCATCCAACCTCCAGCGATACCAATTAAAAATCCCAAACCACCTAAACCAATTGAAAAACCACCACCAACATCTGTTGCAACTGTTGATAAACCAATATAAATGGCTTTCATACCACGACCACCGACGTAGTAATCTTCTTGTGATTTATTGCGCTTTAGAAAGTAAACACCAATGCCAAGCATTAAAAACATGTAAAGAACAAATATGGAAATATCTATTAAATGCATAAAAAACAATTTGATTTTTTAATGGATTAATAATTACGAAGAGTTCTCCCAATTAGAGGAGATAGAATTTTCAAAGAAATCAGCAAAATCGAGGAGATTTATCCGAAGAAAAAGATAACTATTGAATGATTAATTCTTTTGCTATTAAAACTGATTTTGACCAAAGTAGTAAAATATATGAGATAAATTGTACGATTTATACTATTTTTTGTGATAAAATGCAATAAAGTGAATTAAAACAGATTTAAATAATCTGAATAAACGGTCTGTTATTTGTGAAATTTCATCAAAATAAAACCGACTTACAATTCCCGTGAGAAGTATAATAACTATTTATTGAAAGATGTTAAAGTGTTAACTTCTGAATCTCCACTTTAGCATTTCCTTTCACACCTAAATCGTCATAGAAATCTAAGAAGCGAATCTTAAAATAGTCACCATTTTGAGTTTTAATGACAAATACTTTATTGAGGTCAATGGAATAAGTAGAAGTATCAAAATCATAAATTTTCCACTCAAATCCGATTGCATCAATATTGGAATGATAGACTAATCCTAAAGCATCTTGGTAAGTTACGCCATCAAAATCATTCGTCTCGATCTTTGCGGAAGAAGTCTTGTAGTCGTTTAACATACACCCAACCACCATGTAAGGCATTCCATCTTCGTAAATGTGTGTGTACGTTCTTAGACAAATATCAAAATCTGTCTTTTTGGGTGTGTTCCCAACCGTTACTTGTTCTCCAGAACGTAAATTAAAGAGGCTAAAATTATAATCAGGTTCTTTGCTAATAGTTGCTTGTTGAGGTGTTGTTTCGCTTAATTTACAGTATTCTATGGTGTAATCTGTTGCAGTTACAGAGAGAATTCTAAACTTATATTTCCCCAATGAAGTTCCTAATATATTACTACCTAAGTCAATGAGATAAATGTTGTTGGTATTTCGCCAGTCGCCTACAAAAGTAGAATCTAAATTAGCCGAAGCTGGGTCGTAGTTCCAATCGGAATTAGGGTTAGTTGTTACAGCGGCGAAATCAGTCGTACTCAATAGTTTTAAACCACTCATTCGTCCGTTATTTATCAAAATGCGGTAGCCATCGTTAGATGTTTCAAACCCTAAATCCCATGCCTCTCGATCAGAAGTTAAAATAATTTCTTTTTTTTCTAAGTTGTAAAATAACTGTAACTTATAGTCTACACCAAGTGGAAGTGAAGTAACATACGAGTTAACATTTGTTTTCTGAGGTTTTGAAATAGCTATTTCTTCTTTCAAGCAACTCACCAAAACAGCACTTAAACTCAATAAAAAAAGTATATTTTTCATTTTTTCTTATTAAAATGTCTAAAAGTATCGAAATTTAATGATAGACGAAGATACATACTTCTGCCCCAAGCTATCGGTGAAGAAGTGCCTCCACTTGAATGTACTCCTGCAGCAGCACCTTGACTATTAACATTCATAACATTCAGTAAATTCTTTGCACCAATAGCTACTAAAATATGATTTTTCCAAAATGATTTTGAAACATTGATATCTAACATGTTGTAATCAGAGATGAATGTTTGTACTAAATCCGTTTCGGTTTGTAAGAAAGTAACGGCCTTCCCTGTATATTTGTAAAATATGGAAAAATTCATTCCTAATTGTCTCCAATTGTACATCACTGAGGAAGTTAATTCAGGTGAGGCTGTGAATTTACTATTTCCTAAGTCTGTTTTCACCGCAACGACAGAACCTCCTAGTTTTGCAGTTATCCAGTCATTCTTATAGGTAACGATGAATTTTCCACCTGTGGACTCAAAACGATTCAAGTTAAAGTAAGAATAAACGGCACCCGTTGAATTTTGTGAAAGTGTGATTTTATCGCTGACAGCTTGGTAATATCCGTTGATTTCAAAATCAATAGCGCTATTAAATTCCGCTTTTGGAAGGTCTAAACGATAATTTATCCAAGCTTGTATATTATGGGACTGTTCTGGTTTTAAATTCGCATTTCCATGAATATCGTGATTGATATCTACGAAGTCCATGTATAATTCTTTCATGGAAGGTGCGCGGTATCCTTTCGCATAACTGGTTCTAAAATCCCACTTTTTAACGGAGTATTTTAGGTTTAATGAAGGGACAATATTGAATTTAAAAACAGAGTTATAGGCAATACGAGCAGCTGGGCGAACGATGAATTCTTTGAGAGCTTTCCATTCCATCGAGCTATAAACTGCGTAATCTCCCATTGTTTTACTAGTATCGCTAATACGTTTTCCAGTCGCCATATCGAAATTGACATCATATCCTACTTCGTAATCAATTTTTTGAGCAATAGAAGCACTTGTAAATGAAGAACGAGACATGATAGTTCTGAAAACAGAAGTATCTTGATCCGATGGAGTCGGCGTTAAAGTAGATTTTAAGGTGGTTAAATCTTTGATGTAGGTGTTTTTAAACCGGGAATAGTAGTTATGTGCTACGACTCCTTGAATTTTGTATTTTGCACTTGGAAACACTCTAAAATCAATTCCTTGATTGGTTCTATTCGTTTTAAAAACATCATCAAAGGCATTAATGAAATCGGGTTTGCGTGGCATCCCACGATTGGTCATGGTCTCTTTATAAAAATCAGCAAATGGGTTGATAGAGAATTTCTTTCCTACAAAAGAATAGTGAACATCTGCCGAGTATTGCTCTTTCGGACGCCATTCACTCACTCTATTAGTGTCAGCTAAAGTCGATTTTGGGAATTGAATAAATGGGTCGGTATTTTTCCAACCATCAAAGAAGTTGCGCATTCCAGCGATAGAAAAACGGTGTTTTCCTACATTATAGGACACTTTTCCGTCAATATTGTAATTTCCAACAGTCTCATAATAGGTGTTCAAATTTACTTGAAAACCTTTTCGAGCTGTTTTTTTAGTAATCAAATTAATGGTTCCAGCTAACGCGTTTGAACCGTAATTCACACTCAATGGTCCTTCCACCATTTCGATGCGTTCGATATCGTTTAAGTTAATCTGACTTAAATCAACATCGCCATTCATTCTACCAATAACAGGTACGCCATCTATTAGTATTTTAACATTCTCACCACCAAGTCCTTGGAGTTGCATACCTGAACCAAGCATTTGATCTTGAGTTATTCGAATATTTAATTCATTTGTTAACACATCTCTAAGGCTCACAGCACCTTTGGCATCAATAGTTTTTCGATCTATAACACGAATTTTATGAACCGATTTCTCAGCTGTTGTCATGGATATTTGACCTGTAATCACAATGTTGTCAATCTTCTCAGAGACTGGTGTCAATGGACAAATAGCACCTTGTGATCCATCGTACACAAAATTGAAAGGTTCAAATCCTGGGGCTTCAATTTGAATACTATAATCCATTGGAGAAGTACCTTTTTCAATGGTAAGAGGAAAAAGTCCGTGTTGATTGGTAGTGAATTTTTCCTCATTTCCTGTTGGTGAAGTGATTGTCACGGTAGCATCTTGTATGGGTAGATTTGTTTCTTCAGAAATAACCTGTATTTCAAATTGTCCAAATGAGATGGAACAGATAAAAAATAAAGAGAAAAGAATTAAATATTTGATTGTTTTCAAAGTGCTATTAAAAAAAGAAGCAAAAGTAAAATGACTTTCTGCTTTCTATGATTCACAAATATAAAATAGAGCACGGACAACTCCAATTTAAGATCAGCCGTGCTGTATATTTTAACGATTATAAAACTATTAATGTTGAACAACTAACTTTTTAGCTGTTTGTAATCCGTTAGAAGTGACTACCACGTGATACATACCATTCATTAATTCAGCTGTATTTATTGAAAGTGTTTGCAATCCTTCGTTGATGGTGTTTGAGTAAACTTTCGCCCCAGATAAACTGTAAATTTGTATTGTTGTATTTTCAGTAGCATCTACGACTAATTGAACATTGTCATTGGCAGGATTCGGATACAATTGTGTAAACACAGTAGCCACATCATTTACTCCAACAGCAGAAATCAATTCTTTGTCTAAGATATATGAACCCGCTAATGGATTACTTCCAACACCACTAATGAAGCCCGTAAAACGTACTTTCCAAATAGCACCATCTGTTGCTTTTACGAAATAGACAACCGTATCAGCGATGGTAGTACCACCTTGACCTGAAGCTTTCCAAGTGTAGCTAATTACATTATTATTGATGGAGAAGCTTTCGTTTGTTGTATACGTATAGTTAGTAGGGTCTGAATCGATTACTTTCGCCACTTGTGTGTTTAGGTTATTTAATACACCCGCTACTTTATACATCATCCCTCCACCTACATTTGTGTAATACTGTCCGAAGAATAAGTCCCACTCGTTTGTTTTTGGTTCAGTATCAAGGGTACTTTTGTCAATGATATTTGAATACACAAAATTCTTATCGTTACTAGCGCTCATATCCACATCGTAAGTAACTTCTGCTGCATCACCTAATTTGAAATAAGTTACGGTGTAAATCTTTGCCACAGCATTCAATGAAAACTTAAGCACATAGAAATCGCTGCCGATTTTTGCTCCAAACGCTCTTTTAGCAACAACTGAATGAGAAGCCATCACATATTGTCCCCACGAATAATCAAATTGATCACCTGAGATTTCTATTTCACTATTTTGATTAAAAGCCCCCACTAAGATATTGCTATCTATATCGTAAAGCACTTCTTGGGAAGACCAACCTGTTGTGTCAGCAGTTACAAGTGATTCATCTACATCTGTACTAGGTAAGTAGCGTACTTCTCCCATTAAGCTGTTAAAACGAATAGTTGCTCCAAATTGACCGACATTTGGTCGAAATGCTAAATGCCAACTAGTTGCTTCCATAGTAGTTTCGCTACCATCTGCTAATTTATAAAACTGCTGATTTAAATAACCTGCACCTGTTGTGATAGTGTCTGTTGTTACTTGTGAAAAGCTTGTCCCTATAATTCCCATGGACAAAATAGAAAATAGAACTTTTTTCATGATTTTGATTTATATATTAATGCTGTATAATCAACTTTTTGTTGGTTTTATTTCCATTGAAAGTCACTACCACTTGATACATGCCGTTCATTAATTCAGCTGTATTTATTGAAAGTGTTTGCAATCCTCCGTTGATGATGTTTGAGTAAACTTTCGCCCCAGATAAACTGTAAATTTCTACTGTTGTATTTTCAGTAGCATCTACGACTAATTGAACATTGTCATTGGCAGGATTCGGATACAATTGTGTAAACACAGTAGCCACATCATTTACTCCAACAGCAGAAATCAATTCTTTGTCTAAGATATATGAACCCGCTAATGGATTACTTCCAACACCACTAATGAAGCCCGTAAAACGTACTTTCCAAATAGCACCATCTGTTGCTTTTACGAAATAGACAACCGTATCAGCGATGGTAGTACCACCTTGACCTGAAGCTTTCCATGTATAGCTAATAACGTTGTTATTCATGGAGTAAATCTCAGAATTATCACGTGTGTAATTGGCAGGATCAGTTGTGATAACCTTTGCTACTTCTGTTTTCAAGTTATTCAACACTCCTGCAACTGGGTACATCATTCCACCACCTACATTTGTGTAGTACTGACCAAAGAATAAATCCCAAGTATTTGCTTTCGGCTCTAAATCTAAAACAGATTGATCGAATAGATTGGTGTAAACATAATTTTTAGAAGTGTAAGCTGTAAAATCCAAATCGTATGATACTGAATCTGTTTCTCCTAACTTATAATACGTAATATGATAAATACTCGTTTGAGGAACTAAGCTGAAATGGATGGCGTAAAAATCAGTTCCTATTTGAGCTCCGAAAATTCTTTTTGGAGATAATTTATGTGTTGTTGTATTGTATTCTCCCCACGAATAATCTAATTGACCATTCCCAGCACTTTGGTCGAACGCACCTACATAATAATTAGAATCCATATCGACTAATTGTGCTTCACTTGCCCAACCTGACGTATCAACACTCGTAATAGGTACCTCCACATTTGCATTTGGCAAAAGACGTAAATTGCCATTTAAGGAGTTAAAACGAATAGACATTCCCGGCTGTTGCGTTAATGAACAAAAAGCAATATGCCAAGCTTTGGCATCTGCTGTTGCTTGCACGTCATTTTCTAAACTGTAATACGCTTGGTTTAAATAACCTGTTCCTGTTGTTATAGTGTCTGTCATTACTTGGGCAGAAGCTGTTCCTAAAATCCCTAAGGATAAGATTGAATATAAAATTTTTTTCATCTTTACTATTTTTAATTAGTCTAAATTAACTTTTGCAAAGTAACGTTCTTCAATAAGTTTTCGCAATACCATTTTATAGGTATATGGAAGCGATTTAATTTTCATGCAAAAATACCAGCCTACTAGGGTAGTATTGTCATGTGAATGTCAGTAAAGGAGTTTTTGATGAATGAAATGTGGGTTTTAGGTGATAATAACTTAAAAGAGGTATAGAATGAGTGAGATGTTTGTTTCTGGAAATGAATTCAGGGATACGATTTACCGAATTCGCATCATCGTCACTAACGAAGTTGCCACATGATGTTGTTCTTCGCCATTGACAGAAGGAGAATAAATATCGGTCTGAACGACACTAATTTTCTTTCCACCCCGAATAACACGTGATTTTGAAATAATCGCATTTCCCATGGCGGGTTGAAGAAAGTTAACTTTTAATTCAACGGTTACCACATACGCATCATCGTCATAAAAAGCAGCAGCAGCAAAACCAGAGGAAATATCCACCAACGAAGAAATAACGGCGCCGTTGAACATTCCAGCTTTTCGAGTGGAAAAAGAAAGTCGTGGAACTTTTATGGAAACAATGCCTTTTTCCAATTCGAGTAGTTCTGATTGAAAAAGTTGGTTCATTTCGGATTTACGAAAAGTTTGTTCTACTAGTTGTCTTTTTTGAGGTGTCATAATGCAAAGATATAATCTATCTCAAACAAAACTCTAAACTCAATGA
This sequence comes from uncultured Flavobacteriales bacterium, assembly GCA_964503665.1. Taxonomy (GTDB): domain Bacteria; phylum Bacteroidota; class Bacteroidia; order Flavobacteriales_D; family Crocinitomicaceae; genus 40-80. The sequence goes on along the minus strand of CAZDAR010000064.1, from coordinate 29 downwards.
CGGATTAGAATGTTACGCTATTTTTAGAG
>CAZDAR010000063.1:2978-12922 GCA_964503665.1 uncultured Flavobacteriales bacterium | reverse complement strand
CTCTACGCTTCCACTGCGAACTTTGCGGTTAAAAAAATTAATTTTCAACGCTAAACAAAACTACCCTCTAAAAAGAAAGAATGTACTTTTCAGATGTTCAATTTGGTCGTCGCGATTTGTTAAGATGTAGTCGAGTGTCAGTTTGGTAAAGTTCTTCCCTTTATCGGTTAAAGAAATAAGATCGTTATCAAATTGAATCATATTATTTTTAATCGCTAAATCGACAACGGATTCGGCATATGATTTACTCCAGTTGAAATGTTCTTGTAGATGGATGAATTGGCGTGCTTCAACTTCTTCTTTGTGATTATTGATGTGTAATAAAAAAGTAATAAGTGACACTTCAATCTTCTGCTTTTTATGACGATAAAGAATAGCAATCAGACCTTTGTCTGGGGCAAATAAAAACGTAATTAGAAAAATGATTCCTAAAACGGTAGTCATCGATCCAGAAATGGAAGCATCCAAATAATGCGCTAGCCAATAGCCACCAATGGCTGAAGTAATCCCAAACAAAATGGAAAGGACAATCATCTTTTTGAGGTTGGTGGTTAAAAGATAGGCGGTAGCTGCTGGTGCAATCATTAAGGCGACCACCAAAATTGCGCCAACGGCATCAAAAGCGCCCACAATAGTTATGGAAGAAACAGACATTAAACCGTAGTGAAAAATGAGAGGTGATATACCTATTGAAGCGGCTAATCCTGTATCGAAGGTCGTTACTTTCAGTTCCTTAAAAAAGAGTAAAAGTAGGATGACTGTGAAAATTAATATAGTTCCCATTATCCAAAGTGATTTTGGTCCTAAATCCATTCCGTTAAACAAAAACCGATCGAATGGAGCGAAAGCTAATTCACCAATTAAAACAGCGTCGACATCTAAATGAATATCGTTTGCATTTTTGGAAATTAAGATAACGCCAATACTAAATAGTAGTGGGAAAACAAGTCCAATGGCAGTATCTTCTTTGACGAGTTTGGAACGTTGAATCATTTCTACCATAACGATAGTGATTACGCCTGTTAAGGCAGCTAATAGAATCAACATCGGTGAATTAAGATCTCTTGTGATAAAGAACCCAATGACAATTCCTAAAAGAATGGAATGACTGATGGCATCGCTGATTAGCGACATTCTTCGTAATACCAAAAACACACCCGGAATGGCACATGAGGCTGCGACAATCATAGCAATTACTTGTATTTCTATTTGTGCATCACTCATTTTTCAAGGTGTTAGAATGAAACATTTCTTTGGCTTCTTTAAAGCCAGTTGCTGTTAAATGCCATTGATTACCAGTAATTTGAATCCATTTTCGTTCTTCCATTTTCTTTAATGACGTTTTTGTAAATCCGTGGAAATTATTGAGAATACCAATGGCGTGTGGATGTGAAAAGTTCTCGTGTGTTTTGGCGATATTATACATCAACTGTAAGGTTTTCATCAATTCCAAATTATTTCTATTTTGATATAATCGAATTTGACGAAATAGAATTCCTCGTGTAGGTGAAAATATAAAGGAAAATAAAACCAATGTAGAAGCGACCATTACAATTACTGGGCCCGTTGGAAGGTTATCTTCTGATGCACTAATTCCGGTACCAATTAATCCAGATAAAGCTCCGATAAAAGCAGCAATTAAAACCATTTTCCCTAAACTATTGGTCCATTGGCGAGCCGCTGCCGCAGGTGCTAATAATAAGGCACTCATCAGAACGACACCAACGGTTTGCAAACCTAAAACGATGGTTAAAACAATAAAGAAACTGATAAGAATGTCGATGAACTTGACATTAAACCCGAGCGTTTTTGCATAGTTGGAATCAAAAAGCATGATTTTAAATTCTTTCCAAAAGAGGAATAAAACGATAATCGCCACCACTGTGATGCCAATTAAAATATAAACATCTTGATTGATTAAAGTAGCTGCTTGTCCAAATAAATATTTATCTAAACCTGCTTGATTGGCGTTCGGTAACTTTTGAACATAGGTCAATAAAAGCATTCCGAAACCAAAAAATATCGACAGAATAAGCCCTAAAGCCGTATCTGTTTTGAGATGGGTTTTATGAATGATACTTCGAATCCAAATGGTTCCTATTAAACCAACAATCAAAGCGCCAAATAAGAGCACGTACGATTCTTTGGAACCTGTGATTAAAAATGCCAAAACAATACCCGGAAGTGCGGCATGTGAAATAGCATCACCCAACAAACTTTCTTTTCTTAATACAGCAAAACTACCCAGCATTCCACTTGTCGCGCCTAATACCATTGTTCCAATTGTAATGGTAAGCAAAGTAGTGTCGGTAAATAGTTCGATGAATAGATTGTAAATGGACATCTTTTAGTGGTACACGTTTAATTTTTAATAGCTACTTTATAGTTGATACCATAGGTTTTCGTAAGGTTATCGTCGTTGAAAATATCTTTGATGGGGCCGGTTGCTATTTTCTCCACATTTAGAAAAGTCACCCAGTCGAAATATTCTGGAACAGTTTGTAAATCATGGTGCACCACAATTAAGGTCTTTCCTGCTTTTCGTAATTCCTTTAAAATATTCACAATCGCTATTTCGGTGGTGGCATCGACTCCTTGAAAAGGTTCGTCCATCATATAAATTGCCGCATTTTGAACCAAGGCACGTGCTAAAAAAACTCGTTGTTGTTGTCCACCACTCAATTGACTAATTTGACGATCTTTGAACGAAAGCATATCTACTTTCTCCAAGGCCTCCAACGCTGCCTTTTTCTCTCTCAGGCCAGGGCGTTTAATCCAGCCTAAATCACCGTATGTTCCCATTAATACCACATCAATTGCTGTTGTGGGAAAATCCCAATCGACACTTCCTTTTTGAGGAACATAAGCCACCATGTTGCGGTTTTTCTTATAGGGTTTTCCAAATATTTTTATGTTTCCAGCAATCGGCTTTACGATGTCCAAAATAGCTTTAATCAAGGTTGATTTTCCGGCGCCATTTGGACCAACAATGGCCATCATCACTCCTTCAGGAATTTTTAAATCAATGTCCCATAATACAGGCTTGTAGTTATAAGCAACGGTTAAATCATCGACTTGAATGGCAAATTTTTCCTCTTCCATACTTCATTATTTTAGTGATTCAACGATGGTATTCACATTGTATTTAAACATGCCAATATAGGTTCCCTCTGTGGAAGTTGGACTTCCTAAAGCATCACTGTATAACGACCCGCCCATTTCAACTTTGTAACCATCTTTTCCTACCGCTTTTTGTAATGCCTCAATATTTCTACGCGGAACAGAGCTTTCGATAAAAATAGCTTTTACCTGATTTTTAATGATGTAATCTCGTAGTCTTTGAACATCTTTCACACCTGCTTCAGTAGCGGTAGAAATTCCTTGTAAACCAAGTACATGCACGCCATATTCTTTACCAAAATAATTAAAGGCATCATGAGCGGTCACTAAAATACGTCTTTCTTTCGGTAAACTCTCTAGTTTAGCGCGTATATAGGTATCTAATTCATCTAATTCTTTCTGATATTTGATATTATTTGCTTTGAAATAATCGGCATTTTTGGGGTCTGCTTTTGAAAGAACATCGGTTACTTTATTCGCCATTTGTTTGATTAAAAGAGCGTTGAACCATGTATGAGGATCGTAATTTCCTCCAAAGTTAGCAGATTCTATTAATTGTTCTTTGCCAATAGACTCACTTAAGGGAACAGTGATTTTATGGATGGATTTCATTTTTTCAAAAATATCGACCATTTTACCTTCCAAATGAAGACCTCCATAAAAAATGATATCACTTTGAGATAATTTTGAAACGTCCCCTTCACTCGCTTTGTATAAATGTGGATCGACACCGGCACCCATAAGTCCTTGTAGTTGAATGGAATCTCCACCAATGTTGTGCACTAAATCAGTGAATATATTGGTAGTGGTTACCACGTTCAATTTATTTGATTTCTTTGTGTTTTCTTGGCAGGCGGTTACAAGGATGATCAAACTGAAAAACACGATGTTTTTTAGAAAGACTTTTTCTAATCGTCCTTGATTGAAGTCGCGGTACATTTTGATATACATTTTATGTTGTTTATTGCTAAAATAAATTCTGTCTTTATCAAAACTTAGACAAGGCTAAGTTTATTAAATACAAATATAAAACATTTATTTTAGAGTAAACTAAATAAGAGTTCTTTTCTCTGAGAAAACAGAGAAAAAAACCAGAGCGAGAGTGAGAGAAGAGAGCGTTGGTTTTTCATAGAAAAATTCTTTGTGCCCTCTGCGCCTTCATTGCGTACTCTGCGGTTAAAAAAGACCAATTACTCTCAAGACCAAGACGTACCTTCTTTCGAATCTTTAATTGTAATTCCGACTTCTGAAAGATAATCTCTAATTTTATCGGAGGTCGCAAAATCTTTATTCGCACGCGCATCTTGTCGCAGGTCGATGACTAAATTCATGACGCCATCTAACTTTCCATTTTCTTGCTCTTCTTTATAGTTTAATCCTAAAACATCAAACACAAATGCATTTATGAATGAAGTCAACAAACTTTTGTCTTCAGCAGTTATAGATGCTTTTTTATCGTTTACAGAGTTGATAAATTTTACCGCTTCAAATAATTTAGCGATTAAAATCGGCGAGTTGAAGTCGTCATTCATCGCGTCGTAAAAACTTTGTATTAATGCAGGAATATCTTCCGTAGAAGTTGCGCCAGAAGGAATGTTTTTCATCGTTTTTAATGCTTCCATCAAACGGTCAAATCCTTTTTCAGCAGCACTTAGCGCATCTCCAGTGAAATCTAAAGTACTTGAATAATGTGCTTGCATCATAAAGAAGCGAACCACCATTGGATGATAAGCTTTCTCGAATTCGTTGTTTTCACCGGTAAAAAGCTCATGTGGCAACACGACATTTCCAGTCGATTTAGACATCTTTTTGCCGTTCAAAGTCAGCATATTAGTGTGCATCCAGTAATTTACGGGCTTTGTCTTATTGGCAGAAATACCTTGTGCAATCTCACATTCGTGGTGTGGAAATTTCAAATCCATGCCGCCACCGTGAATATCAAAATGTTCACCTAAATACTTCTTACTCATCGCAGAACATTCCATATGCCAACCTGGAAAACCAACTCCCCAAGGAGAATTCCATTTCATAATATGTTCAGGAGCCGCATTTTTCCACAAAGCAAAATCTAGCGGACTGCGTTTTTCACTTTGACCGTCTAACTCACGCGTTCCAGCGATTAAATCTTCTATTTTACGTCCAGAAAGTTCACCGTACGGATGCGTTTCGTTGTATTTTTCTACATCAAAATAAACCGAACCGTTGGAAACATACGCAAAACCGTTATCGATTATTTGCTGTGTCATTTCGATTTGCTCGATGATATGACCCGTCGCTGTTGGTTCAATGCTTGGTGGTAAGGTATTCAATTGATTAAGAACCGCATGAAAGTCCAAGGAATATTTTTGAACGATTTCCATCGGTTCCAGATGTTCCAACTTTGCTTTTTTAGCAATCTTGTCTTCACCTTCGTCCGTATCATTTTCTAAATGCCCAACATCGGTAATGTTTCGAACGAAACGTACTTTATATCCCAAGTGAAGCAAATATCGGAACACCAAATCGAATGAAACAAAGGTGCGACAATTACCTAAGTGTACATAGCTATAAACGGTCGGTCCACACACATACAGTCCTACAAATCCTTCATGTATGGGTTTAAAAACCTCCTTTTCTCCTGTCAAACTATTGCTGATGTAAACCTCTTGTTTCATAGAATTTTTAAAATTTTATCAAAAATATAATGCTCTTCTTTAATTCACAAATATAATGATTTCATTCTTCGTTGGATATGTGTTTTAAGGAGAGTGATAAATTTACTTTAAGAAAAAACTCAAGTAAATGGAGATATCAAACTCAAGGAGTGATTAGGATGTCGTATTGATTTTTTCGTCGGGACACAAACGACGAAATTGCCGTTACAAAAATAACTGTCTGAGCGCTAGCGAGTTTTATTTTTGTAGGCAATGAGGAAGATTTGGGTGACGAAAAAGATCACGACGACGAGTTTTTTGTTACTTTTTCACGGAGAAAAAGTAAAAGAGAAAAATCTTATTTTAAAAATGCTTAATACTTGAGTCTATGGAAACTTTTGAAAAGGCAAAAAATTAAAAAGATTTACCTTTTTTGGAAAAAAGTCATAATTTTCACTAACTTAAAGTTCAAAATAACATTTTACCATGGATTTAATTTGGCAACTAAAGGACATTCCTGATCCGCTAATCATTCAAAAAATACAAGAAGAATTACAAATAGACCCTTCATTAGCGACACTTTTAGTGCAAAGAGGTATAACATCTTATGAACAAGCTCGCGATTATTTTCGTCCTAAATTTGAAGATTTACATGACCCTTTTTTGCTGAAGAACATGAAAGAAGCTGTGAAGCGATTCAATTTAGCCATGGAGAAAGGAGAAAAAGTTCTCATCTACGGCGATTATGATGTGGATGGTACGACAGCTGTTTCCTTATTTTTGAATGCGACTCGAAAGTATTATGCAAACGTTGATTTCTACATTCCAGATCGTTTTTCCGAAGGATATGGGGTCAATAAAAAAGCGATTGAGACTTTTTATGAACAACGTTTTACTTTGATGTTCACGCTCGATTGCGGCATTAAATCGGTAGAAGAAATTGGCTTTGCAAAAGAAAAAGGAATTGATGTGATTGTTTGTGATCATCACGAGCCGGGCGATATTGTTCCTGATGCTTGGGTGTTGAATCCAAAACAAATCGATTGTCTGTATCCGTACAAAGAACTTTCAGGATGTGGTGTAACATTCAAATTTTTACAAGCGTTGTTTCAAGAGAATGATTGGAACACACAGGAATTACTGAAAAATCTTGATTTAGTGGCACTTTCAATTGCAGCCGATATTGTTCCGATAACAGGTGAAAATAGAGTACTTTGTTTTTTTGGTATTGAACAAATCAATCGACGTGAAAGCACCGTTATTGATTTACTGTTTCAACATGCAAAACGCAGTTATCCGATTCAGTTGAGTGATATTGTTTTCACCATCGCGCCTCGCATAAATGCCGCTGGACGAATGGAACATGCGAAACATATTGTCAATTTGTTTACGGAGACTGATGTCTATGCGATTGAGCAACGAATTCATCAAATAAACGAGATGAATACTGAGCGAAGAACGTTGGATCAGCAAATTGCGATTGAGGCAATTGAAGCCATTTTAATCGACGAAAACCAGCTTTTCACCAATGTGGTGTACGACGAAAATTGGTCAAAAGGCGTGATTGGAATTGTCGCATCGAAGTTGGTGGAGAAAAATTATCGTCCATCTATTGTGTTAACGAAATCAAATGGTATGTTGACTGGGTCGGGGAGAAGTACGCCTGAAATTAATATTTACGAAGCGCTTTTAAAATGTGGTGATTATTTAGAACAATTTGGGGGTCATGCTTTTGCCTGTGGATTAACGTTAAAAGAAGAAAATTTGCCTGGATTTAAAGAATGTTTTGATAGGGAAATTGCCAAACAAACCCAAAATAAAGTAAGTATTCCAACACTCGACATCGATTTAGAAATTGATTTCAGTAACGTTTACAGTCCAACCGATGTTTCACCCAATAAATTACCCAAGTTCGTTCGGGTATTACAACAAATGGAACCACATGGACCGGGAAATATGCGTCCTGTATTTCTGACTAAAAACGTGTTTATTTCTGACTTTCGCTTTTTAAAAGATGTACATTTAAAAATGGAATTTCAACAAAAAGGATTTCCCGTTCGATTGGACGGTATCGCTTTTAACTTCTTGGAACAATTTCAAAAAATTGAAGAAGCTAAACCTGTGGATATTGTCTATTCGATTAACGTGAATCGTTGGAATGGAAAAGAAAGTGTGCAATTGGAAATTAGAGATGTACGAAATAGTGTGCATTAATTTTCAGTAGATAATTACAGAGAAAAATGATTGGTTAAGCCTAAATGAAGTCGGATAATAAAATATCATTGTATCTTTGTTTCTTATAAAAGTAATAATAGCAAAAAAGAATGATTTTAGAACTGTCAAATCAAGAAATTCAACGTAGAGAAAATCTTAAAAGATTAAGAGATTTAGGAATTGAGCCCTATCCAGCGGCTCTTTATCCCGTAACCGATTTATCAACTTCGTTAAAAGAGAATTTTGTTGACCGAAAACAGGTGTGTATCGCAGGTCGAATGATGAGTCAGCGAATCATGGGTAAAGCTTCTTTTGCTGAACTACAAGATAGCGCTGGACGTATTCAAGTATATATTAACCGAGACGAAATTTGCCCCGGAGAAGATAAAGAACTGTATAATGAAGTTTTCAAGAAATTGTTAGATCTTGGAGATTTTATCGGCATAAAAGGCTATTTGTTTAAAACTCAAGTAGGCGAAATTTCTGTTCATGTGCAGGAATTAACGCTTCTCTCCAAATCATTAAAACCACTTCCTTCTGCTAAAACAGATGACGAAGGAAATGTGTACGATGCGTTTAAAGATCCTGAAATGCGTTACCGCCAACGATATGTTGATTTAGTGGTAAATCCACAGGTAAAAGATATTTTTATTAAGCGCACCAAGTTGTTCACAGCGATGCGCAATTTCTTCAACGACCGTGGTTACATGGAAGTGGAAACACCTATTTTGCAACCAATTCCAGGTGGAGCAGCGGCAAAACCGTTCATTACACACCATAATTCATTGGACATGCCATTGTATTTGCGTATTGCGAATGAGTTGTATTTAAAACGTCTAATTGTAGGTGGTTTTGACGGTGTTTACGAGTTTTCTAAAAACTTCCGTAACGAAGGAATGGACAGAACGCATAATCCTGAGTTTACGGCGATGGAAATTTATGTTTCGTACAAGGATTACTATTGGATGATGGATTTCACCGAGCAGTTGTTAGAAGCGTGTGCATTAGCGGTCAATGGAACGACAAAAGCGACATTTGGCGAACATGAAATTGACTTTAAAGCTCCTTACAAGCGTATTTCAATGCGTGACTCTATTCTGGAATTCACTGGTTTTGATATTTATGGAAAAGGGGAAACTGAATTACGTGAAGCAGCGAAAGGAATGGGTATTCCTGTAGACGAAACGATGGGTGTTGGAAAATTGATTGACGAAATCTTCGGTGAGAAATGTGAAGGAAAATACGTTCAGCCAACTTTCATTATCGACTATCCGAAAGAAATGTCACCGCTAACAAAATCACATCGAGAAAATGCTAATTTGACGGAGCGATTTGAATTAATGGTGTGTGGAAAAGAAATTGCGAACTGCTATTCAGAGTTAAACGACCCAATCGATCAAAGAGAGCGTTTTGAAGAGCAATTAAACTTGTCCGAAAAAGGAGACGATGAAGCCATGTTTATCGACCAAGACTTTTTACGCGCGATGGAATACGGAATGCCTCCAACAGGCGGATTAGGAGTTGGAATGGACCGTTTGCTAATGTTTTTGACGAACAATCCTTCTATTCAAGAAGTATTATTTTTCCCGCAAATGCGTCCTGAAAAATTAATTACCGTTGATTTGGATGAGAACGAAAAATCCATCATGAATATCATGGAAGAGCATAAAACAATGGAATTATCCAAGTTAAAGGACCATGTATCATATAGTAATAAAGTGTGGGACACAAGTGTGAAGCACTTGACAAAAAATAATCTGTTGAAAGTGGAGAAAACGGAAGAGGGATTGTTCATTCATTTAGTATAGTTCATACTTTAAAAATTAACTGAGTTTTTTAAAAATAACTCCGATGTCTGAAATAAATTTAGAGAAAGAGCGTAAAGAAATACTTGCTGCTTTTAAAGGATTGTTGCGTTCCGTAAGGAATTTGACACCTGATAAAACAAAACGAATTCGCAAAGCATTCGATGTTGCG
>CAZDAR010000063.1:0-2878 GCA_964503665.1 uncultured Flavobacteriales bacterium | reverse complement strand
CCTTTGGCACATCGTCTTGGTTTGTATTCAATTAAAAGTGAGTTAGACGATTTAGCCTTCAAATATACCGACCCTGATACCTATGATTTGTTGGAAAGCAAACTGAAATCATCTAAAGATGTCAGAAGTCGTTTTATTCGTCGTTTTACAAATCCTATCAAATTAGCATTAGACAACGAAGGTTATAAGTATGAAATAAAAGTTCGCACCAAATCGGTTGCTTCTATTTGGAAAAAGATGCAAACTAAGGAAATTCCTTTTGAAGAAGTGTATGACTTGTTTGCGATTCGAATTATTGTTGAAAGTAATCCAGAAAGTGAAAAAACAGACTGCTGGAAAATATATTCTATTGTTACCGATTATTATCAACCAAGTCCAGATCGTTTAAGAGATTGGGTTTCTACCCCTCGAGCAAATGGCTATGAATCCCTACATACGACGGTAATGTCACCTCAAGGAAAATGGGTGGAAGTACAAATCCGTACCAAACGAATGGATGAAGTTGCTGAGAAAGGTTTGGCGGCTCACTATAAATACAAAGAGCATGATGATTCTGTCAGTAAATTTGATCGTTGGATAGCGGAAGTACGAGATTTGATTGAAAACCAAGATTTAAGTGCAACTGAATTTGTAAATGAGTTCAAGATGAATTTGTTTTCAGATGAAATTTATGTCTTTACACCGAAAGGTGACTTGCGCGTTTTACCGACAGGATCTACTATTTTAGATTTTGCTTATGACATCCACACCCACATTGGGAATAAATGTATTGGCGCGAAAGTGAACATGAAATTAGTTCCTTTAAGTTATGAGTTACATAATGGCGATCAGATCGAAATTATAACATCTGACAAGCAAAGGCCGACGGATGACTGGATGAAGATGGTTGCTTCCGCAAGAGCAAAGAATAAGATTCGTGAAGAATTAAAAGACCAACGCCGTGTCATTGCTTTGGATGGAAAAGAAATTCTTGAACGTAAATTAAAGCTACTTAACTTACGTGTTATTCAGGAAAACATTGACTTGGTAAAGGAATTTTTCGAGATGCCTTCAGTAACAGAGCTATATATTCGTATCGCAAAAGGGAAAGTTGATTTAAATAAAATTCGTGAGATTGAAGATAAAAATGGCGTCTTAGAATATGGTTTAAAATCATTTAAACCAAAAGATCGACTTGAATTAGATGTTTATTCAAAGATTGACACGAAACAAGATACCCTAATTGTTGGTGAAGACTTTAAGAACATACAATACAAATTAGCGAAATGTTGTCGTCCTATTCCAGGAGATGAAATTATCGGATTTATTACTAAATCTGAAGGAATAAAAATTCATCGATCTAATTGTAAAATTATTAGTGATTTAATGTCAAGATTTGCGTACCGTTGTGTCAAAGCAAAATGGAAGCAGCAGAAGCTAGAGGCGCATCTTGTGAAACTTAAATTAATTGGTATTGACGACGTTGGAATTGTTAATAGAATTACGGAAATCATATCAAATCAGCTAAATGTTGACATGCAATCCATTTACTTTAGAGCGAAAGATGGCTTGTTCGAAGGAGAAGTAGAGGTCCGCGTTTTTGACAGAGAACACTTAGAAACGTTAGTTCAGAAATTCGAACTCATTGAAGGTGTTAGAAGAATTGAAAGGGTTGAAGAAGACACGAAAGAAGATTTTAGCGAAGAAGAGGAGGAGGAGTTTTAGATTAATAATTAAATCGTAATTATTAATTTAAATTCTGGATAATAATTGGCTTTTATTCGTAGTGTTCGGGAGTGGACAATGAACTGTGTCAAGCTGTTGTTTAATTCTATCACTAAAATAGTTATTTAAAATCTTTAGCAATTAATATTTCGCCGTTCAGTCATTAACCATTAATATTTTCCCTATTTTTATCACAAATCTTTAAAATTATGAAACATTTTTTACTAGTTACAGGCTTAGTTATTGCAAATTTCTCATTTAGCCAAAACATTGTTAGATGCTTCTCGCACGAAGCAGTTCAGTATGCAGCTCAGAAGGACGCAACTTTTATGGATCGCTATGAACAGCAGTTTCAAGATGCCAAAATAGCAGGAAAAAACTCTTTTTTAGCGAAGAGTGAATACTTAGTTCCAGTTGTTGTGCATGTCGTTTATAATAAAGAAGAAGAGAATCTTGCTGATAGTGTAATACACGACCAAATCCGTATCCTTAATGAAGATTACAATCGCTTGAATGCCGACACTATAAATATGCGTGGTGTTTTTAATCCTGTAGCAGGAAGTCCAAAAATTCGATTTGTACTTGTTTCGCGTGATCCAGATGGGAATCCGACGACGGGAATCACAAGAACGCAAACAACAACCACTTCTTTTATGGATATTTTGGGATTTTTGACGGGTGATATGACAGCAATTGAAAAAATAAAATCAACAGCTGATGGTGGAATTGACCCTTGGGATCAGTCAAAATATCTAAACATTTGGGTAGGGAATATTAGTGTCAATTTTGGTGAACTAGAAACAACGGCTTTATTAGGTTACGCTACTCCTCCAGCGGGACTACCAAACTGGCCAGCAGGATCAACGACAGGAATGTCTGATGGCGTAGTGATTAGCCACAAAGTATTTGGTAGCAACAATCCTAATCCTTTAACCGATCAAGGATATATTGTTAAAGGAAGAACAACATCACACGAGGTTGGACATTACTTAGGACTACGTCATATTTGGGGAGATGCTCAAAATTGTAGTGAAGACGATGGTGTAGAAGATACGCCCAATGCAACTGACCAATCTCAATCAGACTGTGACACTTCAAAAAACACATGTGTGGACAATGTGCCTGGAATTGGAGATTTACCAGATATGATTGAAAATTTCATGGATTATTCAGC
>CAZDAR010000062.1:0-12964 GCA_964503665.1 uncultured Flavobacteriales bacterium | reverse complement strand
ATAATACAAATAAACAATAAAACCATTTAATAAATGTGTTTGGTATTACATTACGAAATTTATGGAAAGGGTTATCCTATTGTCTTCTTGCATGGTTTTCTAGAGTCAACAGCCATGTGGCAACCGTTGGAATTAAAAGAGATGCCTTTTCGTTCTATATTAATTGATTTACCTGGTCATGGAAAATCTCCATTGGAAGGAATTGAACCTGATTTACGACTTTACGCATTAGAAGTTTTTAAGGTTTTAGAAGCAGAAGGAATAACAGAATATGGCATAGTAGGACACTCGATGGGTGGTTACGTTGCTTTAGAAATGGCTAAACATGATTCGGATATTGAAAAGGTCGTGTTGCTAAATTCTTGTTTTTGGCAAGATTCACCGCTGAAACAAAAGGAAAGAAAACGAGTTCTGCAAATACTCGAGAAGAATAAAAGACGATATTTATTAGAAGCCATTCCTGGAATGTTTGTAAAACCAAATTTACATACACTTTTTATTAATGAAAGCATCGAATTGGCTAAGAATATGTCTTTGGAGGCTATCCTAGCTGCAACGAAAGCAATGATGAATCGAACCAATTCAGAAGGAGTGGCAGATTGTTTAGGTAAAAATTTAAAAATCATTCAGGGGGAATTTGACACTTCTATTCCGATGAAAACGATGTTGGAGAAAACACATAAGAAACCCTTTGATTTGTCCATTCTCAAAGGTGTTGGCCACATGACGCATAAAGAAGCGTCAGCAGATGTTAAAAATTTAATAGTGGAATTCTTTAATAATGAAATAGGAGAATAAAGTGTGACATTATCATTTATAGTCTTCATCATTAAATATCAAAAGACTTTCTTACCTTTGAAAAACAATCATTAGACCAATATTTATGGAAAGGAAATTGCGCATAAACGGACATTCTCATTTATTACCTTACCCAGAGGAAATTCCGAAATTTATGAAGGATAAGGAAATATTTTGGGTCGATGATGAGCGTAAATTCATGTTGCAAAAAAATTGGAAACGGCCGGTCACCGATTCTAGCTTTTTCTTAAATGAAAAGTTAGAATGGATGGACAGAAATAAGGTGGATCATGCTGTTATTCTTAATCTATCACAACTTTACGGTAACGGTCTTCGTGTGGAGGAGTTGAAGCAAGCGTTGCGTTTTCAAAATGATTTTAATGCAAAAATTCAGCACAATCATCCGTCGAAGTTCAGTTGTGGATTTGTCGTTCACCCTGCTTTTATGCGTAGTGCTTTGTGGGAAATCGAGCGTTGTGTGGAAGAATTAGATATGCATTTATTGTGTCTTCCTACGCACTACATGGATAGTGTCGGCACGTGGAGATGTATCTTTGACGAAGAAAATGAACCTATTTTTGAATTAGCGAATAAGTATAATCTTGCAGTTGAAATTCATCCGTATGATGGGGAGAAATTTATCAAATTAGAAAATACAGCTTGGCGTTTTCACCTTATATGGATGTTAGCACAATGCGCCGATGCGTATCACTTTTTAACACTTAATGGTTATCCTGATAAATACAAAAATATGCGTGTTTGCTTTGCGCATGGAGGACAACTAGCACAAATTAACTTAGGGAGACGAATTCAAGGTTTTGACGGCCGTCCTGATTTATTTGAAGGTAAAACACATCCACGAAAATCCGTAGGTCATAAGAACATTTTCTTTGACACTTTATTGCATGATGTTAATTCGCTTAAATTGTTGATCAACAACCAATCTTCTCACCAAGTGGTGGCTGGTTTAGATGACCCTTATCCATTAGGAGAAATGGAAAGTTTACCTCAATCTTCTTATCCTGGAAAATTATTGGATTTAGCGGTTGAACAAGGTGTTATTACCACACAGCAATTCGATGATATTTGGGAGAAAAATGTCCTTACGTGGTTATACGGTGAAGATGAAACAGCTAAATTAAAATTGAGAGAACGAATTTTAAAAGGAGTTAAATAGAATAGCGCATGATTACCGATCCATCACAAAAACAGATAGAGGAAATAGGAAAGAATCTGAATAGGATTATTACTAAATTTCTAGAAATAGAGCTGATGAAAGATCCCGATTTTGAGATTGTTAAGGCGAATCAGGAGCTAAAAGATGATTTAGACATTGATTTAGAGAAAATCTCCCTATATGGCGTTGCTGAAATTCATACTTATTTAAGTGATCGGAAACTAACGGCAAAACACATAGAGCTAATTGCTGAGTATGTTGAGGCTATTGCAAAACTTAAGCTGACTACTGATGAGAACACTGCAAAAGCAGGATTCAGTAAGGCGATTGAATTGCTTACGGTTGCAGATGACATTTCTCAAAGCCTATCACTTGAGCGTATGCGTAAGAAAAAAGAGATGAACGCCTATCTTTAAAAGCGTTTAAACGATTATTATTTCTGTTTAGATTTATCCTTTTTAACAAGGTTTTTAATGAAATGCTCTATTGCGGCAGTCATGGACGGCAAATTTGGTTGTGGCGCTAAGATGTCTACTCGTAGATTATTTTTTATAGCTGCATTAGAAGTCGTTGGACCAAATGTTGCAATTAACGTCTTGTTTTGTTTAAAATTTGGAAAGTTTTTGAATAAAGATTCGATGCCACCTGGACTAAAGAACACTAATACGTCGTAATAAACGTCTTCTAAGTCACTTAGGTCAGCTGCCATTGTCCGATACAAAACCGCTTTTGAAAAGTTATAATTAGCACTCTCTAAAACTTCAGGAATTTTATCACGTAAAATATCTGTACAAGGTAACAAAAAGGTTTCATTCTTATGCTTTTTCATCACCTCAGCTAAATCTTCAATTTTTTGATTGCCGAAAAATATTTTACGTTTTCTGTACGTTACATATTTTTGTAAATAAAGAGCCACAGCTTCAGAGATACAAAAATATTTCATTGAATCTGGCACTTGAAAGCGCATTTCCTCCGCAATTCTAAAGTAATGATCGACTGCTACTTTTGAAGTCATTATGACAGCAGAGAAATCAGCGAAATTTATCCGCTGAGCACGTACTTCTTGAGCAGTTGCACCTTGCACTTGGATAAAAGGTCGAAAATCAATCTTTAAACCGTATTTTTCAGCAAGGTCAAAGTAAGGTGATTTTTCTCCTTCTGGACTAGGCTGAGAAACTAATATCGTTTTAATGGCCAATTTTATTCTTTTTAATTGTTAAACAATTATTTCTATTCCCAGAAACCTACTTAATATTATCGCTATAAAAACATAGGGTAGTATTTCGAGACTGCAAAAGTACAAAATTAAATAATACCAATGTATGGAGTGTTTAAAACTCTTTTGTAGTAAATAACCTATTCTCAGAATAAAAAAGAGGAAGATAAATAAGATTGTCAATTGCTTGAAATAAAAGTCCCACTTATCATTGAAGGTCCACAATAGCAGTAGTATACTATAAAGAATACTTTTTAAGAAAATCAAATTTTTAGTTATAGTGGCACTTTCCATTAAAATCTCTTTCCTTCCTAAGAATAAAATTCCGAAGACTGAATTTATAAAAGGAAGTAATATTAAAATGAACGTTGTTCCAAACAGAATGCCCCAGTTTGAATTACGTAGCAAATCATAATCCTGAATAACGAGATAAGTCATTCCGAGACAGACAATCACATAATTTAGTATTAGAAAAAATCCAGCGCCAATGTTGATAGGAATTCTAAATGAGTAGCCTTTAAAGGTGTTGACTAAAATACTTTTCAGCATACTTTCTTGTAGTAAGCGAGAAAAAGTTAACAGCAATAAGGAAACAAATAGCGTAATTAAGACGAACGTATCAAATTGGGGCGTTCGTGCGGTCCATAAAATCTCGTTGTTTGCAGTTGACGCTTCAAACATAGTCAATAGTCAAAAATTTAAGCAAAGATAATGATTAATGACTGCATTGGATATTCTCAGGTTGATTGTTTTCTCTTTTTGCTTTATTCCTGTCGTTTTTATTTTTAATTATGTATAAATGCTATTTTTGTCAAAAAGAATAAGAATATGGCTACAGATTTATATGTACATCCTGACTATTTGTTTATGGATGAATTATTGACTGAAGAACAAAAGCTAGTACGCGATGCAGCACGAGCATGGGTCAAAAAAGAAGTTTCTCCTATTATAGAGGACTATTATGAAAGAGCTGAATTTCCAAAACAAATAGTAAAAGGATTGGGAGAAATTGGTGCTTTTGGACCATATATCCCAGAGCAATATGGAGGGCCTGGATTCGACCAGATTACTTACGGATTACTAATGCAAGAATTAGAGCGATGTGATTCTGGATTACGCTCAACAGCTTCCGTTCAAAGTTCTTTAGTGATGTATCCAATTTATAAGTTTGGAAATGAAGAACAACGCATGAAATATTTGCCCAAATTAGCTACTGGCGAAATGATTGGATGTTTTGGGCTAACCGAACCGGATCATGGTTCTGACCCAGGAAGTATGGTTACAAACTTTAAAGATGCAGGTGATCACGTTATTCTTAACGGTGCTAAAATGTGGATTTCGAATGCACCCTTTGCTGATATAGCAGTGGTATGGGCAAAAGATGAAACAGGGCGTATTCATGGATTAGTTGTAGAAAGAGGAATGGAAGGATTTTCTACGCCTGAAATGCACGGAAAGCATTCACTTAGAGCCTCCGCTACAGGTGAGTTGATTTTTGATAATGTGAAAGTCCCAAAAGCAAATATTTTACCTGGCAAATCTGGACTAGGCGCACCATTGTTGTGTTTGGATTCAGCACGTTATGGTATTGCGTGGGGAGCGCTAGGCGCAGCGATGGATTGTTACGATCAAGCATTACGTTATTCTAAGCAACGTAAGCAATTTGGTGTTCCTATTGCTTCTTTTCAATTAACTCAAAAGAAATTAGCGGAAATGATTACTGAAATCACGAAAGCTCAATTTATTACACTTCGAGTAGGACAGTTGAGAGAAGAGGGAAGAGCTACAGCAGCACATATCTCTATGATTAAACGAAATAACGTAGAAATTGCTTTAAAGATTGCACGTGAAGCACGTCAAATATTAGGAGCAATGGGTATTACAAGTGAATTCTCTGTTATGCGTCATATGGCAAACTTAGAGTCTGTTGTAACATACGAAGGTACACATGATATTCACTTATTAATTACAGGAATGGATATTACTGGTATCGCTGCTTTTAAACGTTCAGAACCGGATCTATCAAACATGTAATATCAATTTGCTAGATAAAAATATAATTTAGGTCATCCATTGGGTGACCTTTTTTAATTCAAAGATTATGGAGGAGAATTTCAATGCGTCTTCTTTTTAGAGTCACGGTTTAACTTTTGTTACAACTTAAAAAGGTTCAATTTCAACAAAATAAATTATGTTATTCTAAAACGGTTTAAAAAAAAGAATAGCTATTTTGTTATATTTGCGTGTTCTGAAATTTCGTCTAATGAATTTTTTCAAAAATTGTGTTCAGTTTATTTTTTCCAAGCAGTTTCTAATTAACTTAGGATTGCTCATTATGGTATATGTTGTTGTGGTCATTTCAACGATTTATTACTTGAATGGAAAAACCAATCACGGAGAGAAAATAGAAGTTCCTGATTATATCGGTAAAAACATAAAACAAGTCGTGCCATCTATAGAGGCACTTCAATTTGAATATGAAGTTGTCGACTCGATATACAGCCCCGATAAACCAGAAGGAACGATTGTCTATCAAGACCCACTTCCATCTAAGATATCAGAAGTATTTGTAAAAGAAGGGCGAAAAATTCGTTTCCGCGTTTCGAAGAAAACGAAATTGATAGAGGTGCCGTTATTGGTTGACCGCTCTGAAAGGTATGCTGCAAGTGTGTTGAAAAATATGGGCATTAATGTGGTTGTCAATTATCAACCTTCAATGGAAGCTGCTGGCGCTGTCTTACAACAGAAGTTTAAAAACAAAGAAATGAAAGATGGAGCAAGGGTTCCAGTTGGATCAACTATCTATCTAATTATTGGTAAAGGTCAGACGGATGTAGTGACATCAATACCTATTCCTGATTTAAGTTGTTTAACAATAAATCAAGTGAAAAGTCGTTTAGTAAACTATCCTGGAATTAGTGTTTATGAGAACTTTACTAATTGTAGAACGAAAGAAGATTCTTTGAGCGCAAAAGTAGTTTTTCAAAATCCAGCTTTTGGTGAAGGCGAATTAATTCAAAGTAATTCAGGGATTTCCATTACACTAGATGCTAACGGTTGTAATTAATATTGAAAATGAATTTTAAGAAAATAGCCTCTTTTTTATTTAGCGTATATATTGTCAGCTTTCTTCAAGCACAAGAATATGTGACTCCAATGTTGTACAACTCCAACCTTTATCAAGGACAAAATGATGTATTGAAAATCACTCCAAATACATTTGACTCTACCTTTATTTATACTACTGACACACTTAAGTTAACATTATCCAATCGGATTTTGGACGAATTTTCAACAGATCTATTTCAAAAATACACACCTGACTTCAGCGACCCTTCTCTGACGTTTGAGAAGTATTATAAATTAATGGATAAAAACGGAACAAACCCGTTACCTTCAGACGCTCGATTTGATAACCAAATTACGGTTAAAAGAACGATTAATGTCGCAGAGAATTCCATTGTGGTGACACCGTTAAGTCCAGATACCATTCGATATAGTGATTTATCGGTTTATCCACCTGTTTACGAAGAAGTGTATGTTTATCCACCATATAATTTGGTAGATACCGTTGACTTTCCCAATCCAATAGATACTATTTTTCTAGAACATGTTTACTATGTCCAAGATTCGGCCACTCAATTTTTTGAACTTTCAATAGACTCAAATGCCATTTGGAAGGACAATTATGTTTATCGTAATTATACCAAAGCAAAAAATCCTTGGACGCTTGGCGTAGCAACCTTTGATGGATTGGATGAAAATGGTTATCCCTATTTGATTAATTCTACAGTTGCAGGATATGCAGATGTGTTGACTTCCAAGCCGATAGATATGACGGAATTGGCACCGAATAACGAAGTTTATTTAAGCTTTTTATATCAAACAGAAGGATTGGGCGATGTTCCTGAATCCGAAGACTCGTTGATATTACAGTTTTATTCACCTTCTAACGATAAATGGTTTAACATCTGGAATACTATTGGTCATCCAGTAACAGACTTTAAAAAAGTTCATATTAAGTTAGAAGAACCAGCGTTTTTTGAAAGAGGATTCCAATTTCGTTTTATGAACTACGGTCGATTGGCAGGTGATTTAGATCATTTTCATTTAGATTACGTTCATTTACGCGCAGGTTCAGGGCCAGCAGATACGTTGTTTAAAGACTTTGCGTTTGTCTATCCAATTAATACATTTTTAAAAGAATATACCGCTGTTCCTTGGGATCATTACAAGAACAATCCAACGAATAAGATGAGCGACTCAGTGAACGTTATCGTTCGTAACGGAAGTAACATTACCGAAAACAGTCAAAGTGGTACTGCTTGGGTAGATTACAATAGTGTAACGGAAGGGAATTTTGTTCTTTCCGATTATGAACTGACAGACCATGATCCAGCAACAAACTATGCACCAACGACGACATTTGTGAGTTACCATGATTTCTCAACTGGTTATCGCTTCGATGAAAATAAACCGGGAGATTCTCAAGTATTCACCATTAATGCCACAGCAACGGTTCCTTTTTCACAGTTAACTGTGAATGACTCTACTTCAGGAAGTCAAGTGTTTAGTAACTATTATGCGTACGATGATGGTTCGGCGGAACAAGCGTATGGAATTAATGGTACTCAAGCAATGTTGGCATATAAATTCACACCTTACGAGGCGGATTCTGTGATTGGTGTTTCGATGAGCTTTATTCCAACAGTAGAAGATGTTACCGACAAATTGTTTCTAATTACCATTTGGGAGGATGACAATGGAAAGCCAGGGAGCAAAATTTATGAAGACGATTATTTTTTTCCACGTTATCCAGATTACGGTTATGGACACAATAGCTTTGTCAATTACTATTTACAAGATACGGTAAAAGTACCTGTTAGCGGCTCTTTTTATATTGGTTGGAGACAGCTAGATGACGCTAAATTGTGTATTGGTTTGGACCGAAACATCAATAATAAAGACAAGATTTTTTATAGTGTTAATGGTGGTGCAACTTGGGTAAATACCGTTTTTGATGCGAGCTTATTAATTCGACCAATTTTCTCCACCGCTTTAGATGCCACGCTTGGAATTAAAAACACACCGAAAATAGAACACTATTCTTTTGAGGCTTTCCCTAATCCTACGAGTGATAATTTGACCATTCGCACAACGCATCCAAACTATGAAGGTGCAGAATTGTATAATCTAAATGGACAATTGATGCGATCTTTCGATATGCAGGAAATGACGGTGAATGTTTCGGATTTACTACAAGGTATTTATTTGCTTAGAGACAAACAAACGGGAGCAGTTATTAAAATCGTTAAACAATAAATCGGCGTGAAAGTTTACACCAATTTTGATGAATTAGGCGAAATTAAAAATCCTGTACTGACCATCGGAACGTTTGATGGTGTTCATATTGGCCACCAGAAAATCATTGAAAAAATAAAAGCGGAAGCAAAGAAAATTCACGGAGAAACGGTCTTGTTTACTTTTTTTCCGCATCCTCGATTAGTGCTAAATCCAAACGACAACTCTTTGCGAATGATTCAGACCTTAGAGGAAAAGAAAAAAGTATTGGAAGATTTAGGATTAGATCATTTGATTATTTTTCCTTTTACCAAAGAGTTCTCTCAAGTTAATGCCCAAGATTTTATCAAAAATTATTTGGTAGATAAACTGAAGTTAAAAGTTATCGTTGTCGGTTATGACCATCGTTTTGGAAAAGGGAGAGAAGGAAATATTGAGCTTTTAAAACAGTATAGCGAGGAGTTTAATTACAAGGTCATTGAGATACCAGCACAAGAAATTGATGAGGTAAATGTTTCTTCTACACGTATACGAAAAGCGATTCTTACGGGAGATATAGAGACCGCAAACACCTATTTAAGTGATAGTTTTAAGCTTTCAGGGAAAGTGCTAAAAGGGCAACAACTAGGTAGAACGATTGGATGTCCGACCGCAAATTTGGAAGTAGTTGATGCACTGAAAGTAATTCCTGCGATAGGTGTATACGTCGTCAAAGTTTTTCTAGAAGATGGTCAAAGCTTCCGAGGAATGATGAGTATTGGACAAAATCCGACGGTCACAGATTCAACTTCCATAAAATTAGAGGTGAATTTATTTGACTTTGAGGGCGATTTATACGGTCAGCAGATAACGGTACAATTCTTGAAATATATGCGCAGCGAAATCAAATTTGATTCCGTTGAACAACTAAAACAACAATTAGATGAAGACAGGAAAGCTTCTTTGGATTTTTTTGCTTCTTATAACAAGTAGTCTTTTCGCCCAAAAAGAAAAAGTTTATTCGTGGGAAGAAGCGCAGCAAGTCGATCCATTGACGGTCACTCACTTGAGTTTGCGCAAAGAGAAACTTTCCACTGTACCGAATAAACTCATCAAATTCAAAAATCTTCAATATTTAGACCTTAGCAAAAACAAAATCAAAGAGTTACCTCTTTTTTTTAATGAATTTGACTCGCTCAAAATCTTAAAAATTGAAAGTAATAAGATGACGCAATTTCCTATTGCTATTTGTCAAATGATACATTTGGAAGAACTTTGGGCCTACAATAATTTGTTTTCTGGAATGCCACCCTGTATCGGTAGTTTAAAACAACTACGATTGCTTGATCTTTCCGATAATATGATAGAAGAACTGCCAGAAGCGCTTACAAAACTTCCACGTTTACAAAAACTGATTCTCAACGGAATGATTCTCGATAAGTTTTTCCAACAAAAATGGACAGACAAATTACCAAATGTAGCCATTCAATTTGGCCAACCATGTGATTGTGTGAGTCATTAATAGAAATATTTCTATTAATCTCTTTTGGTTTTTGCTTAATGTAAGTTGCAAAACGGTAATTTAGTCATTGAATATCTCTAAAATTAAAATTATGAAAAATGTAAAATTAATACTGTTAGTTGTTACAGCGATGCTGTTTTTGGGAATGTCGAACGTGAATGCACAGGAATCCTCCTCAGTAATGATAACTACCATTACCACAGGGAGACAGATTACGCTTCAAGTTGTTGATGACCAAAATACTACCATTTCTCAGGAATATAAATTCAGCAAGAATAACCCCGAGCAAGCAATTCTTAAAATAGAAATGGACAAATGGATAAAAAACGGATATAGTCTTTCTCAATCCTATGGATATGTGGCGGTTTATCCAGGGACTGTCAACATTGCTACTCGATATGAAACGGTTATTCTAACTAAGAAAGAGTAAATTCAGCCACAAAGCATTTCTGTGAATTCTGATCTGTCTGTGACCCACCACGCTCTCTTCTCTCATTCTGATTTTACCTTTCCACAGACGCAATAACTGCATCAATCACAATCTGCACCTGTTCATCCGTTAAATTGAAATAAACCGGCAGTGTAATCTCATTTTGGTATTTATTCCATGTCTCAGGATAATTGGCAATATCGTATCCCCTTTTCTTGTACGCTGTTAATGTAGGAACAGGTAAAAAGTGAACATTTACTGATACATTTTTGTCGAAAATACGTTGCATAATTGTATCTCTTGTGGCTTCATCCGCTCCTTTGATGCGCAATAAATACAAGTGATAAGAAGTCGTTTTGTCTGCCTTTTCATAGGTTGGAAGAATCGCCCAAGACTTGTCTTTAAACGCATTTGAATACGCATTGAAAATTACTTTTCGTCGGTCTAAATTCTCTTGATAACGTTCCAATTCTACTAAACCAATTGCCGCTTGAAGATCCGTCATATTACATTTGTAACCTGGTTCTTCTACATCGTAACGCCAATTTCCTTTTTGTGTTTTTGCCAAGGCATCTTTGTTCTGACCGTGTAAAATCATGGTGCAAAACGTTTTGTAAATCTCGTCGTGGTTAAAAGTTTCTGGTAAACTGAAACACAAGGCACCACCTTCAGCAGTGGTTAAGTTTTTCACCGCATGAAAAGAAAACGATGAAACATCCGCTAAAGAACCACTTTTACGACCTTTATAAATCGCTCCGAAACTATGTGCCGAATCCGATAAAACGATTATTCTACCTAGCTTTTCTTGCAGTTCATTATTCGCTGAAAACTGCGCAATCACTTCTGGACTTTTCACTAATGCTAGTATTTCGTCGTAATCGCACGGAAAACCTGCAATATCAACCGCAATAATCGCTTTTGTTTTTGGCGTAATCGCTTTTCGAATGTTTTCTACGGAAATATTAAAATCTTTTTCATTAATATCCACCATGACCGGTTTTGCACCAGTATGCACAATAACATTTGCACTTGCGCAATAGGTATATGCAGGCAAAATAACCTCATCACCTTCTTTTATTCCCCACCAAGCTAACAAAACTTGCATACCCATTGTCCAAGAATTAACCGCTACCGTTGTTTTACATCCACAATAAGCAGTTAGTTCTTTTTCAAATTGTTTTGTTCTTGGACCTGTCGTAATCCACCCGCTTTTTAAAGCAGCTGTTACTTCGTCAATTACTTTTTGGTCAATTCTAGGCGGGGAAAAAGGGATCATGTGTGTAATTTTTAAACTAGGTCAAATATAGCGGTAATTTTGTTTTTTAGGATACGATGGAGAAATTGGTTTTATTTATTTTTCATTGCATAATTTTTAAATCAATAATTTATTTCAATCGTTCCTATTTCTCCTTGCTCTAAATAGATACTGTCTTTACCGTACGTTATACCGCTTGGACGATGTACCTCATACGTATATCTGTTTTTACCCATGAAAACAGGGACATATCCTATTGGAGCCCCCCCAACCGCCATTCATCATACTCCATGGAAAATAATTACCTGCTTTTGCCGTAAATTCATCAACCGTAATGAGTTTTTCTTTTTCGGTATATTTAAAAAAAAGACATCGTTTTCTGATAACGAGGTACTGCCGTCGGAAAAAGTAACGTTAATTTTTAATTGTGTTAATGGCACACTGGATGAATAGAAATTATCTAATTCAAAGTAGGTATTTTCCGCCAAGTCAAATGTATCTTTACGGATAATCAACTGCACCCTGTCAACGGCTTTTCGTGTGTTGGAAAGAAACATTTCCCTATTCCAATAAATCTGAATATGATTATTGACGAGTGAATCAACAAATAATCCAGAAAAAGAGATATTTTGATGTTGGATTTGTTCTTTGGTCAATTCGTCAAACGGCTGTGAACCAACATGTTTTAAAAACACATTGTTAAACGTTTCATCATTGATATAAGACAAATTGACATCGGCAATTATCAGCGGTATTCGCATAGTGCGATACCCATTATTGGAATACAATTCGTTCATAATTGGAAAAAACAGGCTGTCTGCTTTGAATCGTTTAGAAACGTCCATTTGTTCCAACATCGCCCCAAAACCAATTATTTTATTAATATCCGTTTTGTTGGAAGAAAATTGTTTAAATAATTCTTCTCTTTTTTCGGGTGTCATATCCAAAAGGTAATTTAAAAAATTAGCCTTTTGTAACCTGTTTCAAGTCCGTTTTTTGGAAAATATACGTGTTCAGTTCATCTAAGGAACTAAATTCTTCTTGTGCGTGTACTTGTTTATTTATAAAGACAATCAGCAGAAGAAAAACGATAATAGAATTTAATGCTTTCATGATACATCAGTTTAAGTGTTTTCATTATTTCAATAAAGCATTAATCTGTTGCTGTTGTTTATCAATTAGTTTTTGTTGTTCTGCTAATTGTTGCTGTTGCTTATCTACTACTTCTTGTAATTTAATTAAATACAAAGTTAGTTCTTCCACCTTTTCCATGGTTATTTTCGCCA
>CAZDAR010000061.1:0-13067 GCA_964503665.1 uncultured Flavobacteriales bacterium | reverse complement strand
TTTGCCAAATTAGCTGCAATTCCTGTTGTCGAACTTCCTGTAAATGGGTCTAAAATCCAAGCGTTTGGCTTTGTCGAGGCCAAAATAAGTCTTGTCAAAACTGAAAGTGGTTTTTGTGTCGGGTGTTTACCACACGATTTTTCCCAAGGTGCAATTGCTAGCAATTTCCAAACGTCTTTCATCTGTTTGTCGCCATTAAGTTGCTTCATTAATTCATAGTTGAAGTAATGAGGAACTTTTTCGCTTTTTCTTGCCCAAATGATTTGCTCTGTCGAGTATGTAAAATATCTGCACGAAAAGTTTGGTGGTGGATTGGTCTTTTCCCAAGTCACAACATTTAGGATTTTAAAACCTAATTCGTTTAGAATTTGTCCAACTAAAAAAATGTTGTGCATTGTTCCACTTATCCAAATGGTTGCATCATCTTTCATTTTGTCACGAACCAATGAAAGCCATTTGCGATTGAAGTCATTTATAAATTCAAAGTCTTCTGATTTGTCCCACTTACCTTTATTTATGCTTACGATTTGACCGTTTTGAATTGAAAGTCCGTTGTTAGATAAAAAATAGGGTGGGTCAGCAAAACTATATCAATCAACTAATGATTTCAATCGTTCTAAGTTTTGGAAAATATGATTTTCAGGTTTATTTAACTCGTCAAAATGCTTTTGTTCATCTTCATAGAGATAATCAATAATTCCTTTGATAAGCATATTTATTTCATCTTGCTTACTTTGACTATTAATATCTGTAAAGTTAACTTCTGCAAAGTCATTGTAGTCTAATACTATTTCAGCTTTTTTATATTGGTCATTTACCTTTGAGAAAGCCTCTTGAATTGTTACAGCTTGCACTTCTACAACACGAGCAAGTAATTCTTGAATTTCAATTTTAAATGTTTGCATAATTTACTTTTTTATAATTCCCTCGACCGGCAAATTCAATAATACCTTTATCACGTAAAAGCTGTAATTGTTGTCTGATTTTGTCTTTGATAAAATTATTATTTGGGTATTTAATTTTCAGTCTTTCTTCAAATTTGTAGATTTCATCAAGAGTAAATGTTTCTTTTTTTATCAAATCAACGCAATTCATCACATCTAAAATCCAACCTTTAGCATCTTTGCTTTTTGTTCTTAAAAACAATGTTTTATTGAAAGTTTCTTTTACAAATTCTTGATTAATTGTTTGAGCATTTTTAATCAAAAAAACTTTACCAGCATCTGCTACTTTTGAAATATCAATATTGCAACCAACCCAACCTGCTCTTCTAGCGGTTTCGGATAAAGGCGGTCGTTTAATAATAATTTCTGTTGTAAAAAATTGTTTTGGAATTATTAGAAAATCATTGACTGTCCATTGTTTAGTATAAGTTAGAAAAAAGAAATTTGGGTTATTATCAGAATTAATCCTTTCAATCATAGTAGAGTAAGCTCCATCAGTAATTGTATTTGATAATTTTCCGTTTTTGCTTTTTAATTCAAATTCTTCTGAACATTTTTTACAATAAAAATCAGCAACTGGACGATTATTTTCAAATTCATTTAATGGCAAATCGCCACAACTTGGGCAATATGAATTATTCAAAACCCAATTTTCAGTTAGAAGTCTTGCTATTTGAGAATTACTTGTATAACCTTCTGCTAAATTAGTGTTGAAAGCTAAATTCATTTTATGCAGCTGATTGCGTTAGGGATTGCAGTGGAAATCCTTTTTGTGAGGAACGAACAAAAAGATTGGAACGGAAAGCCCGACCGAAGGGAACGCCCAAATAATTTTTTTCTGGATTAGCGTTTATGCTTCGTCTCGCATCAACTCTTTGAATAGTAAAGTCAGAATACAAATCGTCAAAAAAGTTGTCGTTTACATCTTTGCCTTTAACGTCTGAATTGCTCAAAATCCAAGTGTGGTTTAAAGTGTCAAGCTTATTGCAGAAGTCTCTTAATCTTATTTGTTCAGCATCGTTAAACTCTTCTTTTGCATAAGAGTTAAAACTTGAAGTTTCACTTAATGGCTTATATGGTGGGTCGAAATAAAACAACGTGTTATTGTCAGCAAAATTCAGAGTTTCTTCATAGTCGCCACAAAGGATTTCCACTCTATTCAACGCTTTACTTACTACTAATATATTTTCTGTGTCGCAAATTGTCGGTCTCTTGTAACTGCCCATTGGCACGTTGTATTCGTTTTTGCGATTTACTCGGTAAAGTCCATTGAAACAAGTCCGATTAAGAAAAATAAACAAAGCGGCTTGTCCGCTTTGTTCTTCTTTTCTTGTGTTGTAAAGCTCTCTTTTTGAGTAGTAATATTCCTTTTTCGCTTCGTCTTGTCCTTCAAGTCCGTGAAATTCGTTTTGTAAGATTTGAAGCATTGAAATCAGTTCTTTTGGTTTTGATGCTATCGTTTTGTAGGTATTTATTAAGTCTTCGTTAATGTCGTTTATGACCGCTTTTTTAAGGTTTGGAAAGTTGTTTAACATCCAAAATAAAACAGCACCACTTCCTACAAATGGTTCAATGTATGTGAATTTGTCATTAGAAATGTCATTGGGCAAAGCCTTTTCAATGTCGTTAATGAGCTGTGTTTTACCACCTGCCCACTTTAAAAACGGTTTAGCTATTCTGTCTGTCATTAGTCCTTTATATTATTTTTTTGAGTCAAGCAAATTTACAATTTTCATTCTTCTTATTCTTCGTTTCGGTCAGTTAATTGTCAACCGATTTTGTCTGAACGGTCGTTTTTTAGGGTGTCGGCTAACGTCTGGCTAAACGCAATTAGCTGGCGCTGCTACTTCGTGGTGCGTAAACATCCATTATACCTTTTTTTAGTTAATTCACTAATTATCAACAACGAAACCGTTTTTAATCGTTTAACATTCAAATCTGATATTTCAAAAGTAACGTAATTCATCGTGTTTTTTGTAAATATAAAAAAATTCGTTAAACATCCAATCACCCCAACTTCTTCCATTTCAACCTCAAACTATTACTCACCACACTCACGCTACTCATCGCCATGGCGGCTCCTGCAATCATCGGATTTAATAAGAAACCATTGAAAAAATACAATACGCCAGCAGCAATAGGAATGCCGATAAGATTGTAGATAAATGCCCAGAATAGGTTTTGATGAATCGTCGCCACTGTGTATTTTGACAGCTTAATCGCTTGTGGTATTTTTAGTAAGTCGGAGGAAATAATGGTCATTTTGGAAACTTCCATGGCAATGTCACTGCCTTTTCCCATAGCGATACTAATGTCTGCCTGTGCTAAAGCAGTACTGTCGTTGATACCGTCACCGACCATGGCAACTACTTTCCCTTGTTTTTGTAATTTTGTGACGAAATCAGCTTTGTCCTGCGGCAACATTCCGGAACGGTAATTCATTATACCTGTTTGAGCAGAAATGGCTTTTGCGGTTCCTTCGTTATCGCCTGTTAGCATGTATAATTCAATGCCTAGTTCTTGTAATTGGCGAATCGCAGCTACGGACGTTTCCTTTATTTTATCAGCAATGGCAATCACTGCAAGTGCTTCTTTTTCATTCGCAAACCAAATCACGGTCTTCGATTCGGCACTCCATTGTTGTGCTTTGACTAGCAATTCATCTGCGATAGTAACTGTATGATCCGTTACCAATTTTTGATTACCGACATAATATTTCATCGATAAATGACTCGCTTCAATTCCTGCTCCTACCAAACTATCAAATGCGGTCAATTCAATGGTTTTGATGGCGTTGTATTTATTCACTAGCGCATCTGACAATGGGTGTTCCGACATTCTTTCCATGCTCACTAAAATCGCTTTATCGTTCTCGTTTTCAGATATCCAAAATATGTCCGTCACTACTGGTTTTCCTTCGGTAATCGTTCCTGTTTTATCGAGAATAATGGAATTCACATGCTTAGCGGTTTCTAAGCTTTCGGCATTTTTAATCAAAATTCCATTTTCTGCGCCCTTCCCCATTCCGACCATGATGGCCGTTGGTGTGGCTAAGCCTAAAGCACACGGACAAGCAATTACCAATACGGTAACGGCGGCTAAAATTCCATGTTCGAGACCGTTTTCTCCACCAAAAATAAACCACGCGATAAAAGTAAGTAACGCAATTCCTATGACAAATGGAACAAAAATAGCTGCGATTTTATCCACTAATTTCTGAACGGGTGCTTTACTTCCTTGCGCATCTTGAACGGTCTTAATAATTTGTGCTAAAATGGTTTGTCCCACTTCTTTCTCCACTTCAAACTGAAAACCACCTTTCTGATTGATCGTTCCTGCAAAGACTTGTTCTCCTTTGGATTTCAAAACGGGCATCGATTCGCCACTTAACAAACTCTCATCGACATACGATTCGCCATTCAGCACAATTCCATCGATGGCAATTTTATCCCCTGGCTTCACTTGAATGACATCGCCAATTTGAACATTTTCGATGGGCACTTGTTGGCTATTTCCGTCTTTATCAATGATGGTGACAATCTTTGGCTGAAGTCCAATTAATTTTTTAATCGCAGAAGAGGTGTTGCTTTTCGCTTTTTCCTCTAAGAATCTTCCTAAAAGGATGAATGCGATAATAACCGCTGACGCTTCAAAATAAACATGTGCTTCCAATCCTTTTTTTATCCAAAAACTAGCAAAAAGCACATTGAAAACACTAAAAAAGTATGCAATACTCGTACTTAAAGCGACCAAGGTATCCATATTGGCAGAACGATGTTTGGCTTGCTTCCATGCGTTGCTATAAAAATCACGTCCGAGCCAAAAAACGACAGGTGTAGACAATACCCACATGATTTCGTCAGCATACGGCATGTACATGAAAATCATTCCGATTACCATTAACGGTAACGAAAATACAATCGCCCAAATCATTTTTAGTTTTAGTTGATGCAGTCGTTTATCGTGCATCGCTTCTAAGGTTTCTTGCTGTTTGTCTTCGTCTTCTATATACAAATCATACCCCGCATCTTGCACCACTTTTTTGAGTTTCGCCGCATTCAGCATATTCGGAAAATATTCCACTGTCAGATTTCCCGTCCCATAATTCACGGAGGCTCCCACTACTCCATTGGTGGATTTCACCGCAGATTCTGCACTTCCAGCACACGAAGCACATGACATTTCCAAAACAGGATACGTTTTCTTAACCGTTGGAACGCCGTAACCCAAATTTTTAATCCGTTGAACAATAGATGCAACTAGCGAGTTATCGCTAATGGAAAAGACCGCTCTTCGGTTGTTGAGTTCTACTTTGAGGTTAGAAATTGCTGTAACTTTCGAAAGTTCATTTTCGATAATAATCGCACAATGTTCACTTTCTACTCCTTCCAATGGAAGATATATGTAATTATTTTGATTGCTCATTTTTTCATTGCTTTATTCTAACAAAGGTAGGGAATATAACATCTAAGTAGTGGTTTTTTCTGAGACACGAGGTACAATTAATATAGATTAAGATATCAAATCCTTTATGTCCACTTCGGAAAATTCAATACATTACTTTTCGAACACGGCGGTTTAAAAAGCTACACGAAATTTCATTCAA
This sequence comes from uncultured Flavobacteriales bacterium, assembly GCA_964503665.1. Taxonomy (GTDB): domain Bacteria; phylum Bacteroidota; class Bacteroidia; order Flavobacteriales_D; family Crocinitomicaceae; genus 40-80. The sequence goes on along the minus strand of CAZDAR010000061.1, from coordinate 7,517 downwards.
TTCTCTAACTTCCTTTTTAAACGTTATTAAATTACAAAGTGTAACATTTATTACATTTCTATCTGAAAATAGTTACTAAATTCGTTGAAAAATAAATAATATGAATTTCAAAGAATATATTACACATTTTGAGGACGTTATTACAACTGACTTTCCAACAGAACCATATAATGATCCTGACTTTTTGGATTATGCAAAATTGAATTGGTCGCGTGTCAACCGTTGGTTGAAAAACGGCGTCATCGAAGATGAAACAGCCCAGAAGGTTAAAAACGTCGAAGGGAAACAAAAATGGGTGTTAATTACCGAACCTTGGTGTGGTGATGCGGCTCATTTGGTTCCTTTTATTGATAAAATGGCGGAACTCAATCCAAATATTGAGTTAGAAATTCAATTGAGAGACAATGGTTCTGAGATTGATAACTACTTAACGAACGGTGGAAAATCCATTCCGAAATTAATCATTCGCGACTCAGAAGGAAAAGATTTAAAAGTTTGGGGACCAAGACCTGCTTCGTGCCAAAATTATTTTAATGATTTGAAAGCGGAAGGATTAGAGCATGAAGATTTAAAAATTGCTTTACAGAAATGGTATAACGAAGACAAGGGTAAAACTGTTCAGAAAGAGATTGCCGCACTGATTGATTAAACGACTATATCCATTAGAGAAGAGCACGATTGAAAAAAAATGATGCTCTTTTTATTTGTATCTATAATTTCTATATTTTAGTGCCTTAAATAGTAAGAAAATGAATGGATTTTTAAAAGGAAAGGGAACATTAATTCTAATTTTAGGATTAGTTCTTATGGGCATATTCAGTTGCTCATCGTATAACTCAATGGCTACAGCGGAGCAAACAGTAAAAAAACAGTGGGCGCAAGTCGAAGATTCCTATCAATCTCGAATGGATAAAACAAAAAACTTATTGGCGATTGTTCAAAAGGCAGCAAATTTTGAAAAAGAAACATTAACCGACATCATAGAAGCGCGTGCAAAAGCAACGAGTATTCAAATAGACGCCAACAATTTAACACCTGAAAACATCGAAAAGTTTCAAGCAGCGCAAGATCAATTTGGACAATCACTTGGTCGTTTAATGATGACAGTTGAGCGTTATCCTGAATTAAAATCAGTGGATGCTTTCAGAGATTTCCAAACACAATACGAAGGAATAGAGAATAGAATTTCCACTGAAAGAAAGCGTTACAATATTGAAGTTGAGACATTTAACAAGAAAATTGTTACATTTCCAAAAAACCTGATGGCAAAAATGTTTGGCTTCAAAGAATTTGGTTTCTTCAAAGCAGCAGTTGGAGCAGAAACAGCACCAGACATTAGCAATATGTAATGACTATGACGAAAGCATCAGATTTTTTTAATGCAGAGCAGCAACAAGAAATTATTGCCGCCATTCAATTGGCAGAGAAAAACACCTCCGGTGAAATTCGTTTACACATTGATACTTCGCGCCCTAAAGATGTTTTCCAAAGGGCGTTTGAAGTCTTTGATGAACTCGAAATGAATAAAACCGAATTAAAAAATGGTGTCTTATTTTATTTATCACTTGAATCGCGCGAATTCGCTGTTATAGGTGACCAAGGCATCAACGAACTTGTTTCCGAAAACTTTTGGAATGATGTAATGGAACTCGTCATTTCGCATTTTAAAAAAGGCGAATTTGTTTTGGGATTAATGGGAGGAATTAAGTTGTGTGGTTTCAAACTAAAAGAACATTTCCCTCATCAACGAGAGGATATCAATGAACTCACGGATGAACTATCTTTTGGAGACTAAATCATGAGAAAAATAATCTTTTTTACACTTGCTATCTTTTTTACGGCTTCAAATCTTCTCGCGAAGGAGTTGGAAGTTCCAAAACGACCTTATCCACAGAGAATGGTCAATGTTTTAACCAAGAAAGCATTCTTAAGTAATCAAGAAATTAATCTATTAGAGCGTAAACTTGTCGCTTTTAATGATTCTACTTCCAATCAAATTGCAATTATCATCGTGGATAATCTGAATGGATTAACAGCGAATGAATTTGCCACCGAACTCGGCGAAACGTGGGGCGTTGGACAAACGAAGTTAGACAATGGTGTCATTGTACTTCTGAGTCTTGGTGGTGGTGAAGGAAATCGTGATTATTACATCTCTGTCGGCTATGGATTGGAAGGTGCTATTCCTGATTTAGCTGTGAAACGCATTCAAGAAAGTGAACTGTTGCCTTATCTTAAACAAGGAAAATACTACAAAGCATTAGACCAGACGACGACTGTTTTAATGGCCTTAGCAAAAGGAGAATATAACAGTAAGGAATATACTTCATCAAATGGTCAAAATAGTGGATGGACGATGTTTGTCATTATTTTCGGAATCATTGCATTGGTCATTTTTATCGCTAAGAACAAAAACAATCATCCAGGTGGTGGAAGTGGTGGTGGTTTCTCAAGAGGAGCTGGTTTTGGCGCTTTAGGTGGCATGATGATGGGACGTGGATTTGGTGGTGGAAGTTCTTTCGGTGGTGGAAGTTCAGGTGGCGGATTCGGAGGTTTTGGAGGCGGCTCTTTTGGCGGTGGTGGTGCAGGTGGAAAATGGTAGATTTTTAATCAATTACTAATTTCTTGATGATATTTTGTCCATTCACACTGACATTGTAAATATAAACGCCTTGAGGTAGCTCGGATAAATCGGTTGTTTCTTTATCGATAGTCGATTCATTTAGAAGCAACTTTCCAGTAACATCGATAATCTTCAAATCATACGGATCATTCGAAAGTACATGTAATTCTTTTTCTGAAAAATACGTCGAAAAAAATACTTCTCTTGTGATGGAGATTGGATTAAAGAATTCTGTTTTACCATCAAAATCCGTTTGACTTAAGCGATAATAATACGTATTTCCCCTATTGATTCACAAGTATTACGATAAATAGAATGTAAATTAAAGGGGCTAAATTTATATTTAATTATTAGAATTCCAAACCATTTCTTAAAAACAAAAAAATATGTAATAGAAATCATATCATTCCATTATCAGCAAAACTGTAAAAGCCATTTTCGGTATAAATAACATGATCTAAAACTGGTAAGTCAATCATATTGCCAAATTCTACTAATTTTTTAGTCAATCGTTTATCGGCTTCGGATGGAGAAGTATTTCCACTCGGATGATTGTGTGCTAGAATAAGTGCTTGTGCGCTGGCTTCAATGGCGCGCTTAAAAACAATTTTTCCATCTACAACGGTGCTTGCCATTCCTCCCTGCGAAATACAGATAACTTCTAACACCAAATTATTGCGATTTAATAAGACGAGGTAAAATAATTCTACCACAGCATCTTGAAAATAAGGTTGCAGCAAATCGTACACATTTTTCGCTCCTGTAATTTTCATCTTTTTTATCTCAGCAACTTCTTTTCGGCGTCTTCCTAGTTCTAAAGCTGCAGCAATGGTAATGGCTTTTGCCACTCCTATTCCTTTTATTTGCTGAAGTTCTTTAATACTTTTTCTCGCAAAATCACTTAAATTATTATTGGCTTTCTCTAGCAATTCTTGCGCTAACTCAACTGCAGATTTTTGGCGAGTTCCTGAACCAATTAGAATAGCTATGAGCTCTGAATCAGAAAGTGCTTTGTGACCTTTTAGAAGCATCTTTTCACGCGGGCGATCATCCTCAGCCCACATTTTAATGGTTGGTTTAGTGATGTACATTTCAATTATTTTCTATTGAATATACACAAAAAGATTAGATGAAAAAAGTGATTTTGGATAAAAATTTATTAAAAATTTAAAAAAAAGCGACGAGAAATTAGAATTATCGAGGAGCAATTCTTACTCCTCGAATCTATTTTGACCTTTAAGAACTAATAACGTTTTATCCATTAATTAGAACTTATAGCTTATACCGAAACTTGGCATAATTGGGAATTGATAGATCACCTCATTCGTTACACGATTCACGTAGAACACGTTCTTTCTATTATAAGCGTTTGTAACACTGGCATTCAATTCTAAAATAGTTTCATTTTTAAACGTAAATCCTTTTTTAATAGAAACATCTAAACGGTGATAAGAAGGTAATCTCTCTGAGTTAAATTCGCCCATTATCAAAGTAACCTTATTTGAATTGGTGGTGGTATAATCGGTTGTTACACCATTCCCAAAAGTTTCGTTTTGGTAAGCTCCCGCAGTTGGAGTGAACGGCAAACCAGAACCGAAGTTCCAACGAATACTAACCTCTAAATCTTTCTTTTTACCGAATTGATATGATGCAATAATGTTCACATTATGTCTTCTATCAAAAACAGGATAATAATATTCAAAACCGTCATGTCTTTGAGAAAAACCTAATGAATAAGTTCCCCATAAGAACATTCTATTCATTTGGAATTTACCTAAGAAGTCAACTCCATATGATCTTCCTGACTCAATGATAAAATCTTTTTTCAACTCATCTGGAATATCATCAAACTGTGCTTCATCTTTGTACTGCTTATTTTGATTGATGTTGCTCAACTGATCGAAATATTTATAATATCCTTCTACATCTAAAGTCACGTATTTTCCTAAATCTATTTCAACACCACCCACGATGTGCCATGCGTATTGAAGTGCATTTTTCACTGTACGTATTTTACCATTTGGCATAGTGTAAGTCTTCTGAAAGTTCGATGGAGCAGATAATAGTCCATTGAATAAATTGACCACATCTTTGTCAGATGAAGCGGAAGTGAAATTTTGAGAATAGCGCCCTCCTGACATTTTAAAACGTAGGAATTCACTCGCATTGTATTTTATAGCAAGTCGTGGCTCAGGTGAAATAGCACTACGTGAAGCATACGCTTGAAGTCTAAATCCTGGTTGAAAGACGAAACGTTTGTAAACCAATCGATAATTAACGAAAGCAGATAATTCAAAGGAGAAATTATCATCTTTAATGGTGTTACCTAACTCATTTGTTGTTGAGTATTTTGTTCCAAAAGCACTGATAAGAATACCTGCATCTATTTGTGATTGTTTTTTCTGGAAATAAGTGAAGTCAAAACCAATATTTGCCCCTCCTATACTACTACTATCTGGCTTAAATTTTCCAATCTCATTGAAAGACGTAGAGAAGTAACTACCATTAATATATCCTTTAATCAATACTGGTGAGTTTTGAGGAACAATATTAAAGTTAACACCTCCACCACCTTGTGTCCATTTTAAAGCCGCAGCATTATAGTAGTTAACACTATCATTATTATAAAAACCAAAGAAACTAAACTTTGTTCCGCCTTCAGTATTCACAGCTAGCTTACCGTAAACATCTGTAAAACTAAACGGCAACCCATTTCCGTTATTAACTTTACGGTATAATGATTTAGACGTATAAGGCAAAAGGGAATGCTTAGCTGAAAGAATAAATGACGTATTACTTAATTCTTCCGAATTACCTTCTTTATTCTTTTTTCTTAGTGGTCCTTCTAATACTAATTTGCCCATAAAAGGTGAGGCGGATATTTTTCCACTAAACTTTTTTCTATTTCCATCTCTGTAGGTAATATCCATAACAGAGGATATTCTTCCACCGTACTTCGCTTCAAAACCTCCTGTATAAATATCGACATTCTTAATTAATTCTGATTCAAAAATAGAGAAGAAACCAATGGAGTGAAACGGTGTGTAAATAGTCATTCCATCTAATAAGATTCTATTTTGAATCGGTGTTCCTCCACGAACATATAGTTGCCCACCTTGGTCTCCTGTAGTGACAACACCTGGTGTTACACTGAATGCTGTAAGTACATCTGGCTCACCGCCTTGAGATGGTATTCTTTCGATATCTTTCTTCGTAAATTGAATCTCAGACACCGTTGTTCTTGTCTTACTTTGAGTCGATTTTGCGGTGACCTTAACGCCTTCAATTTCTTCATTTACGCTCTCTTTCAAGGAATAATTGACATTTACAATTTGATTGATTGACTCAATTTTAATTATTTCTTGCAATTTTACATAAAAATCGTTTTCAACAACAAGCTTGTATTCACCTTGTTCTAACTTAGGGAAAGAGAAAAATCCATCCAAGTCAGTGGTTGTTTGGAAAACTTCATTATTTGAGTTGTATAAATCTATTTGCGTGTATATTACGGGCTCTCCAGTTTTTCCTTCATTTAAGTGGCCTCTTAAAGTCGCATTTTGAGCATAAGCAAGTGAAATACAAAAAAGAATTGTTAGTGTTGCTAAGCTTTTAGAAAAATTCATGTATTAAAAATTTAAGTTTGCATATTTACTGTTTTCTTTCGAGAAAACAGTGATAAATTAATTTAAAGTGTCTTTTTGTTTATTCATTAGTAGCTAGCTTTTTTTTTGCTTGCACCCAATATTTATCTAATTGCTCTAAATTCATTTCAGTGATGTTTTTTCCATCTGCTTTAATTTGTTGTTCTAACTCTTGAAAACGTTGAATAAACTTACGATTTGTCTTTTCCAAGGCAGCTTCTGGGTCGACGTTTAAGAAACGAGAATAGTTGATTAATGAAAAGAAAACATCTCCCAGTTCTTTTTCGGTTTCGACGGTATCTTTTCCTTCAACAGCTTTCAATTCATCTATTTCTTCGAGTACTTTCTCCCAAACTTGCTCTTTATTATCCCAATCAAAACCGACCCCTCTTACTTTATCTTGAATGCGCTGTGCTTTATTCATTGAAGGAAGGCTTCTCGGTACACCACCTAAAACAGATTTATTTCCTTCAGAGAGTTTTATTTTCTCCCAATTCCGCTTGACAGCTTCCGCATCATCAGCAACCTCATTGCCATAAATATGTGGATGTCTAAAAATTAATTTATCACAAATACCATTGAGAACATCCGTTATGGTAAAAGCATTTGCTTCGCTTCCCAGTTTAGAATAGAATACTAAGTGTAGAAATAAATCGCCTACTTCTTTTTGAACTTCGTCTAAATTATTATCGTGAATCGCATCTGAAAGTTCAAATGTCTCTTCAATTGTCAACTTTCTGAGACTTTCAAACGTCTGCTTTTTATCCCACGGACATTTTTCACGCAAATCGTCCATAATGTCTAGCAATCGTTCAAAGGCTTTTAATCTTTCGTCCATCATAATAATTAAAATAGAATACAAAAATATTGATAAAAACAGATAATCATTACATTTGCATCATGAAATACCTAATCTTAATTTGGGCAGTCTTTGTTTCTATTAGTCTTTTTTCACAAGGGAACAACCATATTGGCATTGAGGTTCAACCTAGAGCTGGGTTTATTATAGCACATCGCAGTTTAATGAACCACATACCTGAAAATCAGACTTTAGGTGGCGAAGTTTCTATTTATTACCAAACAAATGGTAAAAGTGAGTATCATAAACTCTACCACTATCCTAAATACGGCATTACTTTTCTTGGATCGACACTAAGTAATGAACGAATTCTTGGTAATTTATTTGGTGCTTTTGTTTTTGGTGACTTTCCATTTGTGAAGGGTAAAAATGACGAATTATCAGGAAGTATCGG
>CAZDAR010000060.1:0-13247 GCA_964503665.1 uncultured Flavobacteriales bacterium | reverse complement strand
TATTCTACTGAACCAGATACAATTGCTCCGACGATATACTTAATCAAGGTTACTTCTGATTCAACGTTGACAGTTGTTTTTTCTGAACCAATTGGTGGAAACACTACCGTAACGTTTCAAATTACGCCTACTATATCAATTACGACTATTGATAGAGATACGAATAATTTAGCCCTTTTTTATCTTCAACTAGGAGAATATTTGCAACCTTCTACACAGTATGTTTTGACAGTGTTGAATAGTGAAGATTGTCAAGGAAATACGAATCCATCTGATCAACAAGAATTTGTTTTAGCACATTTACCAGCATCAGGCGATGTTATCATTAATGAATTGTTGTTTAATCCACTTACTGGTGGGTCGGATTTTCTTGAACTGAAAAATGTTTCTGATAAAATCTTCAACTTATATGGATTAAAGTTAACGAACACCAAAACGGGGGCAAGTAATAATACGATGATAAATAGCGATTATTATTTATATCCTCAAGGCATCGTTGTTTTAACACCCGACACACTCTTTCAGCAACAAAACTATCCGTTTACAAGTAAGGGAAATTTCATTAAGATGTCGATTCCTGCCATGAGTAATGATGCTTCTACTGTTCGATTATTCATCGATTCATTGACCACTATTGATTCGTTGACTTATTCCGAAAAGTGGCATTTTAAATTACTAGATGACCGAAAAGGAAAGTCTTTAGAACGCGTTTCCGATGTTGCTCCAAGCACAGTTCCAGAATCGTGGCATACAGCTGCAGAGTCGTTTGGCTTTGCCACGCCTGGATTGGAAAATTCACAAAACACATCGTTTTTATACAATGGAACTTTAACGCTGAGCTCAGCAACTATTTCTGCTGATAATGATGGATTTGAAGATGTTCTAATGATGACGTATGAGATGGATGACAATGGTTATGTCGGCTCTGTTACCATTTACGACGATAGAGGACGGGTCGTGAGAAATCTTATCAAGAACGAATTACTAGGTGTTCGCGGCGAATTTATCTGGGACGGCTTAAATGATGCCCAACAAAAGGCAGTTATCGGAACGCATATTATTGTTTTTGATGGCTATCATGTTTCCACTGGAAAAACATTCAAACTGAAGAAAGTCGTTGTGGTGGCTGGAAAAAGATAGTGTTTCATAATTTCCGAGCTACAATCGTTCGATAATTCTATAAAAGGTACAAAAAAGCAAGGTCTGTCGAAATCCCTTTGCGACTACTTTGTGTCCGTTGTTACAAATTGGGATTATTGATAAACTTTAATGTTGCCTTATTGAAGAATGGAATTAAGCGAGTGATGAATGGGACGCTATAAAGTTTTTAACCACAAAGCGCTCAAAGCGATGTACTGAACTTGTTGAAGTAAAGGCACAAAGAGCACAAAGAAATATACACTGTATTATTCATCGGGTCAATTCGTTAAACTCATTGCAACGCTTTTTGGTTTAAAATACGAATGTTAGAAATATAAACTAACTATGAAAAATACTCCGTGGCTCTTTGTGTAATTCATGGTGTCCTTAGTGGTTAAAAAAACTTCCTTCTTAATAGGCTAGCTTTAAACTACCATGACTTACAAATTAAAAAAGAAAAATAACTATAGAAAAGTTTGTTTTCTAACCCAGAACCTCTGCGGTTAAAACTACCACAATACTTGCTTCATACAATACAAGCCTTCGAAAACTGAGATTAATTTTTATTTTTTTTCAATTATTTTACTTTTTATTAAAATAATTATTCTACCTTTGTTAGCGAACACTAACTAATAGTGTTTTGTTTTGAAATAAGATGGAAGCATATACAGACAGACAAATTGAAATTATGGAGGCGGCAACGGCTCGTATTGATCAACATGGCATTCAAAATTTGACCATCAAAAATTTGGCAGCCGATATTCATTTATCTGAGCCTGCATTATATCGCCATTTTAAAAGTAAGAATGAAATTTTATTGAGCTTACTCAATTACTTTTTGTTAGAAATGAAAACACGCATTGGAGGGATTTCATTAGATGCCGATACTCATGCAGGAGACGAATTAAGAGCAGTCTTTACGTCTCAATTGAAAACTTTTGCCGATAAGCCGGCTATTGTGAGTGTTATTTTCGCCGAAAGCATTTTTCATTTTGATAAATCGCTTAGTGATAAGGTTGCTGAAATAATGGATTTGATGCAAGGCGTTGTGAAAACAAATATTCATAAAGGACAAGAACTTGGTCAGTATGGAAAACTGATTAATGCTTCAACAGTAACGACTATCATTACCGGTGGGATGCGTATGGCCGTTTTGAAATGGAAAATCTCTGGGAATAAATCCAACTTGGTAAAAGATGGAATGATTGTTTTGGATGGAATTTTAAAAATGATTGAAAAGAAATAATTATGGAAACGAACAATAAATTTACTTTTTTTCACCGACTGCTTCACTGGATAATGGCGTTGTCAATGCCCATTTTATTCATCACCGGTTTTTTACGCATGTACTGGATGAATAAAAATCACATGGTTTCCGTTATCCAAAGTAAAGTGGGAACAGCAATTCCGAAAGAACAAATGACCGATATTGCCAAAACGATTCGTGAACCGATGTGGCAATGGCATGAACTTTTTGCACATGTGATGATTTTTTCATTTATTGCGCGCATCATTTATATGATCGTAAAGGGCATTCGTTTTCCGAATCCATTTAAGAAAAACACTTCCATGAAAGAACGTCTTCAAGGATTTACATACGTCTATTTTTATGTCTTTGTTTTCATTTCTGCGATTACGGGTATCTGTCTAGAAAAGGGTTTTTTTCCAGCATGGAAAGGCGATATAGAAATGGTTCATAAATGGGGGGTTTATTGGTTCCCGATTTTTATAGTGTTACATCTTGTAGGAATAGTAATTGCGGAACATTCTAATAAAAAAGGAATTGTTTCTAAAATGATAGGAGGAGAGTAATTCGTTTCATTACCTCCTTTATAGATAAAATAAGTTAAATAATGCGATTTTAATAGTAATTATTAAAATCAGCAAATAAGATTATAGATTAAAATTTTTTGCTTTATGAAGTTAGTTAGCGCTCACAAACATCTGTTAATTCTTCTTATATTGATGGGTTGGAATTCAATTCATGCACAAAATACTTGGAGTTTGAACCAATGTATTGATACTGCTCTGGTGTTTAATAAAACCCTACTCGTCAATCGGAACAACATAGCGATTAGTGAACAAAGAGAAAAAGAGGCGAAAGCGAATTTGATTCCTAAAGTAACGGCGAATGCAGATTACAAATACTTCACCGATTTACCGCATCAATTAATGCCTTTGTCAACTTTTAATCCAATGGCACCTGAAGGTCAGTTCAAAGAAGCGCAATTTGGCGTTCCACATAACATCAATGCTAATCTCCAGCTGATGATGCCCTTGTACAATCCACAAGTATATGGCGCGATTCAAAACACTAAAATGGCGAGTGAATTGACACAATTACAGTATCAGAAAGCAGAAGAGCAAGTGCTGTTTGATATGACTACGCTTTATTATAATGCACAAATTTTACAGCATCAATTAGCCTTTATTGATAGCAATTTGATTAACACACATCGATTATTGGAGAGCTTGCAACAACTCCATGAACAACTCATGGTAAAAGGAACAGATGTCAACAAAGTAAAATTACAATCCGAACAATTAGCAACACAACGCGAAAACGTTTACAATAAATACATCCAAGTTTTGAATGCCTTGAAACTTCAAATGGGTGTTGCTTTAAATAAAGAAATATCGGTAGACAAAAACATTCAATTTCAAACCGGATTAGCGTTGAACTCAGGAAGTAATTTAGATCTACAACTGATTCAAACGCAAAATAAATTGCTGAATGCTGAATTTAGAACCTTGAACAGATCGCGATTTTTACCGTCATTGAATTTAATTGCTTCCTATGGAACAACAGGCTTTGGCTATGATCGTAAACCGAACGACTTTCTGAAGTTTTACACCGTTGGTTTTGCAGGTGTTCAATTGACCTATCCACTCTTTAATGGTACGGTCACACATCGAAAAATCAATCAAAAGAAATTAGAAATAAAAAACAACGAACTACAATCACAGTTGATAACGGATAAGAATGAAATGGAGATTGAAAATGCGAATCGTCAACGAATAGTTGCACAAAAAACAGTCACCAATAGCGAACATCAAATCGAACTAGCACAAACCATTTATGATCAAACGCTTTTACAACAGCAATTAGGAACGGCCAGTTTAACGGATGTGTTGTTAGCAGACAATGCGCTTCGAGAGACACAACAAAATTATTTATCGGCCATCATTGATTATTTGAAAGCTGATTTAGAGTTGAGAAAATTGAAGGGAATGATGATTAATGGTTAATGATGAAGGATTAATGTTTAATGAGAAATGATAAAATCTAAGCAGATGAATTGGAAGAAAATAATAGGAATCGTTGCAATACTAGCGGTTATTGCGGTTGTGTTTTTTAAGTTGAAAGGCAATAAAGAAATAACGCAACAAAGAGTATATCAATACGATAAAGAAAAACCGATTGGTGTTCAGTTGGATACAATTGCAGTCGAGTATATCGACGAAGGTAGCCTCTTCACAGGGACGTTTGAACCGAATATGGAAACGAAAGTGAGCGCCGAGACGCAAGGAAAAGTTAACGCTGTTTTGGTAGATGTCGGTAGTCAAGTGACGAAAGATCAAACCTTGATACAATTAGACAATGCTTTGTTGAAGCTTCAACTTCAAACTGTAGATGTGCAAATTGAAGGATTGGAGAATGATTTGAACCGTTTCACCATTCTAGCTAAAGCAGATGCCATTCAAGGCGTGCAATTAGAGAAAGTGCAATTGGGATTGAAAACGGCAAAAATTCAACGCGCTACCTTATTGGAACAGATCAGTAAAACCACTATTCGCGCACCTTTTAATGGAATTGTCACTTTTAAAATGACAGAAGAAGGAGCATTTGCAGCACCGGGAATGCCCTTGATTCAAATCACCGATATCAGTAGTTTGCGATTTACGGTCAATGTGCCTGAAAAAGAATTGTCTCAATTTCAGTTGAACAAGAACTATGATGTTTTAAGTGATGTGTATCCCGATAAAAAGTGGGCAGGAAAAGTAATGATGATTGGAAGTAAAGCGAATATGGGCAGTAGTTTTCCAATTCAGTTTCAAGTCAACAATACTAAAGACTTATCCATTAAATCAGGAATGTTTGGGAAGGTGAGTTCAAAAGGAAGTCAGTTAGAGCAAGGTATTATTATTCCTTCGTCTGCGATTATGGAAGAATCTGGAAAAACACAAGTGTATTTGGTTGCCAATGGAAAAGCAATTTTACAAACGATCACAGTTTCCAAAACGGTCGGAAATAAATCAATCGTATCGAGCGGCTTAAAACCAGGAGATGTCATTGTGACCAATGGATTTATTAATTTATTTGATGGAGCGAAGGTTGAATCAATCAATTGAGCTTTTTCAGTTGATCAAAATGGAATAAAATGAACTTAACAGAAATATCAATCAAACGTCCTTCGCTGATTATTGTACTTTTCAGTGTGTTTACCTTGTTGGGCGTTATCGGCTATAAAAATCTGAGTTACGAATTAATGCCCGATTTCAATCAACCGGTAGTCGTGATTCGAACCGTTTATCCCGGGGCAGAACCGAATGAGGTAGAAACATCTGTGTCTCGGAAAATTGAAGATGCACTTTCGAATTTGGAAGGAGTGGATTATTTGGTGACCAAGTCGTTACCGAATGCCTCCATTATCATTGCGAATCTAAAATACGGAACGGACTTAGATAAAGCCATGCAAGATGCACAGCGTCATATCGATAACATCCGAAAAGATTTACCAAAGGACATTTTAAACCCTGTCATGAGTAAAGTGTCGCCAAATGACTTACCGATTATGTCAGTAAGTGCAACGAGTGATATGGTTCCCAGTGATTTTTTCCAACTGCTGAAAGATGATTATCTGCCTCAAATACAACAAATAAAAGGCGTCGCAGAAATCACTGTCTTGGGAGGTGAAGAAAGAGAGATTCAGGTAAAAGTGGATAAAGACAAGCTGAAAAGCTACAAGGTTTCACTCCTTCAAGTGGTCGAAGCGATTAATCGTTCAGGCATCGATTTACCAGCGGGAAAAATACAAACCGATAAAGAGAGCAACTCAGTGCGTGTGGTAGGAAAATTTGCGACCATTAACGATGTCCAAAATGTTCAAATTGCTATGCCTATTCCTGGAAGTCCTGTCTATGTAAGAGATGTAGCCGAAGTCGTGGACGGAATTAAAGAAACTAGTTCTGTGAGTCGTTACAATGGTAAAAATGGTGTTGGACTTCTCATCAAAAAACAAGGAGATGCCAATGCTGTGGATGTATCTCATCTCATTCGGGAAAAGTTCAAAACCATCGAAGCGCAACATGCAAGTGCGGGAGTTCATTTTGTCGTTACCGATGACAGTACAGATAATACTATCGCAGCAGTAAACTCCGTCGTTTTCGACTTGATAATGGCGGTTATATTAGTCTCAATGGTGATGCTTTTATTCTTGCGTAGTTTCCGAAATTCATTAATCGTGGCGGTCGCTATTCCAACGTCCTTAATCACCGCTTTTGCCGCGATGTGGTTATTGGGTTACACCTTGAACTTAATGACTTTATTAGCAATGTCACTGGTTATCGGTGTCTTAGTCGATGATGCAACTGTTGTTTTAGAAAACATTCAGCGCCATTTGGACATGGGCAAAGGAAAACGAGAAGCCGCCATGGATGGACGGATGGAAATTGGCTTTTCTGCGATTTCGATTACACTCGTTGACGTAGTTGTTTTTGTTCCGATATTGTTCTTACAGGTTTTTGTGGCCGATATGTTACAGCAATTTGCTGTCGTTATTGTCGTGACCGTTTTAACCAGTTTATTGGTTGGATTTACGCTCACCCCTTGGCTAGCTTCACGTATTGGTAAAAAAGAAGATTTACAACCGACCAATTTCTTTAACCGTTTTCTATTGTGGTTTGAACATCATTTGGAAAACTTCATTCAGTGGTATGGTAAGAAACTCGAGTGGGTACTGAATCACAAGCTCATTTTTACAACATTTGTATTATTGCTTTTCGTCGGAACAGCCGTTATGATGAAACAAGGAATTATCGGAAAAGAATTAATTGCCACAGGAGATCAAGGGAAATTCCGTATGTCCTTAGAATTTGACAAAAACACATCGATTCAAGAAAACGACGTTATTTCAAGAAAGGTCGAAAACTACATCATGAAACAACCGGAAGTAGCGTCACTTTTTAGCAATGTCGGTGGTCCGAGCAGTGGAATGGGTAGTTTAGGTCTTGGAATGGCCAACAAAACGGATTTTACCATTCAGGTGAAAATGGATAAAGATGAATTGAAAAAAGCAGGTGTTCAAAAAGTACCAACAGAGAAATTCATGCGAAAATTACGAGAAGAATTACAAGATCGTTTTCCGAGTATCAATTTCTCCATGATGGCCTTAGGACTTGTGCCACGTACCGCCCCTATTGAGATCACGTTGAGTGGTAGTGATATAAAAAAAGTCATGGCAACGGCGCATCAACTGAAGTCAGCTATTGAAGCTACACCTGGAGCGGATAATGTGCGCTTATCGGTTGAAGAAGGAAGCCCTGAATTGAAAGTAACGCCCGATAAAGATAGAATGCAACGTTTGGGATTAAATACAGCCTATGTTGGAATGAATTTACGAACAGCTTTTACAGGAAACGACGATGCTACACTCACTGAAAATGGGGTCGAATATCCGATCCGAATCTGGTTGGATGCATTTGACCGTCAAAGCTTGTCGGATGTCGAGCAGTTGAGTATTGTCAATCCTATGGGAATGCCGATTGAAGTATCGCAATTTGCGAGTGTTGTCAGCGATAATTCACCTTCATTATTAGAGCGAAAAGACCGTCAACCAGCGGTTACCTTAACAGCGGATGCTTTAGGTAGACCAGCAGGAACAGTCGCCGATGAGGTGGTAGCATTCGTGAAGAGCAATCCACTTCCTGATGGTGTCCAAATGACGTGGGGCAGTGACATCAAACGACAAAATGATAGTTTTGGCGCCTTGGGTTCGGTATTAATTATTTCGTTTATACTGATTTACCTAATCATGGTCGCATTGTATGATAGTTATATTTACCCGTTTGTGGCCTTGTTTGCCATTCCAGTAGCAGCCATCGGCGCATTCTTAGCCTTGAATTTATCCTTGAGTCACTTAAGTTTATTTGCCTTGTTAGGATTGATTATGTTAATGGGATTGGTCACCAAGAACTCGATTTTGATTGTCGACTTTACCAATCAAATTAAAGCAGAAGGAAAACACTACAGAGAAGCGATAATTCTAGCGAGCACAGGACGTATGCGCCCTATTTTGATGACGACTTTGTCAATGGCGATTGGAATGTTGCCTATCGCATTGGCTACAGGTACATCCGCAGAATGGAAAAATGGATTGGCATGGGTTATTATTGGAGGATTGCTTTCTTCATTAGCTTTGACCGTCTTCTTAGTCCCGATGGTCTATGATGTGGTCGATAAAGTGAAAGAAAAATTCAGTCGGAAGAAAGGACTTGCGCCTATAGATGTTGAAACAGATAAAGCATAAAAACAAAAATCTTACAAAAACGATTTAATTATGAAAACCCTCCATTTGTAATGGAGAAATTATTGTTTAACCAAGAAGTTGCATTTGTGACTTGAATCCAGCGATTTAAAGTTCTCTTTGGTTCAAAGGTGGAAGAAAAAACCAAGCTATTGGCTAGCAAAATTTGAAAAATTAAATATGCTCGAACAGCAAAACATAGAGTTCAAACAAGAGTTGACAGGAGCATCATTAAATGAAATCTTATTGAAGAAATCAGGAAAAACGTGGGACGATGTTATCGAATCAAGAGCCAACTTTGATGATATTGATGAAAAGACAGCATAGACATTTTTAAAAGCATCTGAAAACGAAGGTCGTTTGCTTGATGGTTTGACTTTAGATGCTTTAAAGCGTTCACATTCACCAAGACCGAGAAACCCGATTATTGCAGACGTATGTTTCAAAGGTGGATACATTGACGCTTGGGGTTGAGGAACCATAAAAATCATAGATACTTGCAAACAGGCTGACCTTCCAAAACCAGAAATGATAAAATTAAACGGAGGTTTTAGCATAACACTTTTCAAAGACAATTTGACAACAGAACAACTTTCAAAATTGGAGTTAAACGAGTGTTAGATTAAAGTAGTTGAGTATATGAAAGAGAAAGGAAAGATGACGAATAAGGAGTATCAGGAATTATTTGAAGTAGCAAGAATGACAGCGACTAGGGACTTGACAGAATTGGTTGAAAAAGGCGTTTTGAAATCAGACGTGTTGAAAGGAGTAGGTTCATTTTATGAACTTTTATGAATTGCACCAATTGCACCATAATTGCACATTGATTGCGTCATAAGAAAAAAAACGTCACTCACTTCCGACAAAAAATTATTTGACAAAGACAGCTGAAATCCACATTTTTGCTATCTTGGTCAGAAAGCAGTCCGCATGTCCAACTATTTTATATCCAAGATATTAAACATCTTCTCTTTCCTAATTTTTTACTTAACTTCCAATACCGCTCACATTTCAGCTGGTGATATATCACTACAAGAAAGACGATAATTTTATTCCCCCCATCCGAGGTATAATCACTATAAAAATTACCTTTGCAGTATGGAACAAAGAGAAGATAAATTAAAAGACGTCATTGCACACGCTAAGGAATACGGATTTGTGTTTCCTTCATCAGAAATTTACGATGGTTTGGCTGCTATTTACGATTATGGACAGTTAGGTTCAGAGTTGAAGAATAACTTGAAAATGTACTGGTGGAAGTTCATGGTGCAGATGAATGAGAATATTGTTGGTATTGATTCCTCGATTTTTATGCACCCAAATATCTGGAAAGCTTCTGGTCACGTTGACGCATTTAATGATCCATTGATTGATAATAAAGTTTCTAAAAAACGATACAGAGCAGACGTTCTGATTGAAGAACATATTGAGAAAATACGTCAAAAAATAGACAAAGAAGTCGAAAAAGGGCGCAAGAAATTTGGAGACGCTTTTAACGAAGAGGAGTTCATAAAGACCAATCCAAATGTGTTACGCAATCAAGAGAAAATCGATTCGATTGAAGATAGAATGCGCGAAACGTTAGGAAACGAAGATTTGGAAGGCGTTCGTCAATTGATTGTTGACTTGGAAATTGTGTGTCCGATTTCAGGTTCCAAAGAATGGACAGAAGTACGTCAGTTTAACTTGATGTTTTCGACTGAACTAGGATCTGTCGCTGGAGATGCTTCTAAAATTTACCTACGTCCAGAGACGGCACAAGGTATTTTTGTGAATTACCTAAACGTTCAAAAAACGGGGCGAATGAAAATTCCTTTTGGAATTGCGCAAATTGGAAAAGCGTTTCGTAATGAAATTGTAGCGCGACAGTTTATCTTCAGGATGCGGGAGTTCGAACAAATGGAAATGCAATTTTTTGTACGTCCAGGAGAAGAAATGAAATGGTACGACTATTGGAAAAACATGCGTAAGAATTGGCACTGTGCGCTTGCCTTAGGCGATGAGAAATACCGTTTCCACGACCATATTAAATTAGCACATTATGCCAACGCTGCGTGTGATATCGAATTTGACTTCCCTATGGGATTCAAAGAATTAGAAGGAATTCATTCCCGTACCGATTACGATTTAAGTCAACATGAGAAGTTCTCCGGAAAGAAATTACAATATTTTGACCCTGAATTAAACGAAAGTTACGTGCCGTATGTGGTCGAAACTTCCGTTGGTCTCGATAGATTATTCTTATCTGTTTTAAGTGCATCTTACCAAAATGAACAATTGGAAGATGGTTCAGAGCGTGTAGTGATGAAACTTCCAGCTGCTTTGGCGCCATTTAAAGTAGCGGTAATGCCGTTAACGAAGAAAGATGGTTTGCCAGAAAAAGCACGTACCATTATTGATACGTTGAAGTTTGATTTCCAGTGCCAATACGATGAAAAAGATTCAATTGGAAAACGTTACCGTCGTCAAGATGCGATTGGAACACCATTTTCAGTAACAGTTGATCATCAAACATTGGAAGATAATACGATAACTGTTCGCGATAGAGATACGATGTTGCAAGAACGTATTTCAGTAGATGAATTGTACACCTTATTATTTCAGAAAACAAGTATGAATAGTTTACTGAAGAAATTGTAATCACACAGTAATAAAAAACTCTATGAAAACCATCAATCGAGGGTATTTAATGATACTTTTTAAACAGTCTTTCTTAGATTGGTCCAACAAGTATAACGACCTTCAGTTTCAAGAAGGGGAAGTAGAACCTTCACTATACTTAATAGAAGATGATTTTATTGAAGACGATAAAGTGATTGAGGGACTTTTCAAAAAGATCATGATGATTGAATTTACAGGAGTAACAGAAAACGAGGTGGAATGGCCTACTATTTCCCGAGAAGTTTTCGATAGCTTCTTTAGCTATGTTCTTGGTATATCTGTGATTGATTTGGTCAAAGGTCCTTTGCAACGCGAAGAAATATAATGTATTTAAAAAATCTCACATTAGTCAATTTTAAAAATCACCGCCAATCAGAATATCAATTTGTGGACGGGATTAATTGTTTTGTGGGAAAAAACGGCACAGGAAAATCAAATGCGCTAGATGCTATTCACTATTTAAGTATGTGCAAATCATACATTAATTCTGTGGATAAGCAAAATATTACCTTTGATGAGAATTTTTTCGTGGTACAAGGTCTGTTTGAAAAAGGGGATCATGAAGACAGTATCTATTGTGGTGTAAAAGTCGGTTCCAAAAAGATTTTCAGAAAGAATAAAGTCGATTATGAAAAACTAGCCGACCATATAGGTTTGTTTCCATCCGTGGTTATTTCTCCGTACGATAGAGATTTAATTGCCGAAGGAAGCGATGTTCGCCGAAAATGGATGGATGTGATTCTTTCTCAAATCGATCGGAATTACCTCGATAACTTGATGAAGTATAATAAAGTGTTGGATCAGCGAAATGCATTATTGAAACAGCAGTTTGAAAATGGCTTCTTTGATAGAGAAAACATGGAAGTCTGGAATCACCAACTAGAAGTATATGGTGTGCCGATTCATCAGAAGCGAAAACAATTCATAGAAGAATTCATTACCCTCTTTCAAAACTACTATTATCAAATAGGAGAATCGAGAGAACAGGTTATTATTGAATACAAGTCCCATCTCAATGAAAATGATTTCTCGACCTTATTAGAACAAAATATTAAAAGAGATACTTTCAATCAATATACGAATGTCGGAATTCATAAAGACGATATCTTTTTTATGATGAATGACAATCTCGTGAAGAAAATTGGTTCTCAAGGTCAACAGAAGACTTTTTTGATTGCGCTTCGATTGGCACAATTTGACTGGTTAAATAATCAGATGAATTTAAAACCCCTCTTTTTATTAGATGATATCTTTGATAAACTAGATAATTATAGAGTAGGAAAATTAATTCGTTTAATCTCCGACAATCATTTTGGACAAGTATTTATTAGCGATACTGATAAAAATCGATTAGAAGATATATTTAAAAATGTCAAAATTCCGATTAACTTTATAGAAACAAACGAATAATGGACGAAAGAGAACGCAAATCGGAATTTAGAGCATTAGGTGACATTGTCGATCGATTAATGAAGGCTTATCATCTGGATGAGAAGCTATTAGAACTAGATATTTTAGGAAAGTGGGAGGAAATGATGGGGAAGGCGGTAGCGCAAAGAACCAAAAGCATTTATATTAAGGATAAAGTATTAATCCTCACAATAGATTCATCCGTTATGCGAGAAGAGCTAAAGTTTGGAAAAAATATTATTATTCAAAGAATCAATCAAGTCGCTAATAAAGAGGTGATTATAGATGTTTACTTTAAGTAGGAATAAATATTTTTAAAAAAGTTTTGTTTTTTACTTGCAAGTGTAAAAAAAGGGCTTACCTTTGCACCCGCTATTGAACGATAATAGCATCTGAAAAATCAGAAAAAATACGAATATCTTAAGTTTAAATAGATCATTTAGTTGATTATTTAGAACAGAAGAAGTTCTTTGAGGAATTGGGAAAGGAAGAAACAGCGTAAGAGACTAG
>CAZDAR010000059.1:0-13285 GCA_964503665.1 uncultured Flavobacteriales bacterium | reverse complement strand
CTAAAATTACAAAAACAAACTTGGGAGCGCCCCAACTGTAGAAGAAAATACTTGCTGCAAGAATCGTGTAGTTTTTAAACTTTTTCCCGACAAGATGATAGACCAGTAAAAAAACGGGTAAAAAATAGAGCAGAAATATGGTACTACTAAAAATCATTGGTCAAGTTTAAGAAATTTAATCATAAATTTGACTCTTTAAATGAAAGAAAAAAGTGCTATTATAAAATTTATTAAATCATTCATTATTAAATTCTTTATGGACGTTACTACAAATGAATGACTTTTGTTTTTCTAATACACTATTAAGTAAAAGAGTAGGAGAGACTCTAATTTACAAGCTCGTAAATGGCTCTTTCTAAGATTTCATCTTTGGTTATGTTTGTCCAGTCAAAATGACACTTCAATATCCACTGGGACACCGTCTTCTGCGTTGTTATTCTCATTTAGGTCTTAACCAAGCAGTATTTAAGTTGATTCCAAGTCAGCGGTAGAATAGGGGCGATGTCGCAAAATCACGATAAAGTGGGCTAGTGAGACCGATTGAAGGCTGACTATAGAAGTTCGAAGGTGGTTTACTCTTAAACAAGTCAACACTGTCATTCTCTTTATTATAGGCGAGTATGCTTACAAGTAGTAGCAAGAAGAGAAGTATGTTTTTCTATAACTTGTTCATGGTTACAGGTGCTTACACTTTAATATTTACGTAAAATGCTCATTTATAATGTGTAAAGGTATTTTTTTAATGAGTATATTAATCATATTTCTAAGCTTTAAAATCCTTAGTTGCTTTTATCTGATGTTTAGTTTCTGGTGGTATAGCAATAGCATCACCCTATTGAAGTGTACGATCTTTACCATTCATATTGAAGACACACTCTCCTTCTTGTTAACAAGTATAGATTCAGTGCTAGAAAGATGTTCTAGTAATAATTCTCCCGCATTTGCTTGCATTAGTTTAGCGGTAAATGAATTATCTGATACTAGCATTTTTACTTGAGGATTTGCTACTTTTTCCATACCGATTTTAAGCATTATATTTACTGTAATAAGCTATTTATGATTTTTTTGGGTCAATGAAAATATATCTTTTCGTCGATCTTTTAAATTCCGTACACTTCCAAATTGATTTAACTCGCGTAATAAATCGATATCAACATCGGCGATTAAAATCATCTCTGTATTAGGTGTTGCTTCTGCTTTTATTCCATTCAGTGGGAACGAAAAGTCACACGGAGTAAATACCATTGATTGTGCATATTGTATATCCATGTTATGCACTTTGGGTAAATTACCGACACTTCCGGCAATCGCTACATAACACTCATTTTCAATTGCTCTAGCATGCGCGCAATTTCGTACACGTGCATAACCATTTTGAGTATCGGTTAAGAATGGCACAAATAGAATATCCATTCCTTGATCGGATAATAATCTTCCTAACTCAGGAAACTCAACATCATAACAGATTAAAATACCAATTTTACCGCAATCTGTATCAAATGTTCTTAAGGTATTTCCTCCTTGTAATCCCCATATTTTCTCTTCGTCAGGCGTTACATGTAATTTCTCGAATCGTTCAACACCTCCATCACGCTTGCATAAGAATCCAACATTGAAAAGCTGGTTATCCACCATTTCAGGCATACTACCAGTGATGATATTGATATTATAGGAAATGGCCAATTCTCTAAATCGGTCAACTATTTTCGATGTATATTCTGCCAGTTTTCTAATGGCATCTGGTTCTGAAAGATGGTTATATTCAGACATCAGTGGTGCATTAAAAAATTCTGGAAATAATGCAAAATCAGAACGGTAACCTGACACTGCATCAATGAAGTACTCCGCTTGCTGCATTACTTCGTCCAGATTTTTGTAAGGTCTCATTTGCCATTGAATAAGTCCTAATCGAATGATTTTTTTAGTGGCAGAAGCAGCTTTGGATGGTTTCTCAAAATAGATGTTATTCCATTCCAATAAAACGGCAAACTCATTCGATTCTTGGTCGCCTTCTAAATAGCCTTTCAGAATTTGCTTTGGATGAAAATCATTGGACATTTGGAAATCCAAAACAGGATCGTGAATTTCTTTTTTTCGTACTTGTTCAATGTATTCTTTTGGTGTCATTTGGTCAGCATACTTGTGGTACTGAGGAATACGTCCACCAAAAACGATGCTCTTTAAATTCAAACGTTCACACAATTCTTTTCGATAATCGTAAAGTCTTCTAGCTAAACGCATTCCGCGAAATTTGGGACGGATAAATACATCAATACCATACAACACATCCCCTTCAGAATCATGTGTTTCAAATGTGTAATTTCCAGTAATTTCTTTATAGGTATGTTTTACGTCGAATTTTTTATAATCTACGACAATAGAAAGCGCACAACCGACTAACTCATTGTCAATTTTAATTCCTACTTGACCTTCTGAGAATTTTTTCAGTAATGTTTTAATATGTTTTTCTTTCCAATAAGACTCAGGCATGTTTGGATATGCTTCCAACATGGCATTTTTTATGTCTTTATAATCTTCTATTTGTAAAAAGACAATTTCTATGTTATCGATATTGTTCATGTAGGTGTTTTACGCAAATATACAATTTATAGATTTAAACATTTTAGAATGTTGTGTGAAGATTGGGCTTAAATAAATCATAACTTACAGTCTTACTTATATTGATATGGGAAAGTAAAGGTTATGCGAAGAAATCATTATTGATCAAAGAAATTGGGCCGATCATGAAAATGAGAAAATGGTATAACCAATTTTATTCGCCGAAGACATAAAGAAACACTTATATTCTGTTTGAAGCTACTGAGAGATAAAGTCTCTTGGTAGCTTTAAACTATTCTACTATTCTAAATTCTCACCAATTCACCGATACATTCCACCAGTCTGTATCAAAATGCGCATTATACTTCTTATAAAAATCAACCGCAGGCGTATTCCAATCTAATACTTGCCAAACAATTCCAAAATACTTATTTTCTTTTGCGTACTCTATCGTTTTGTCTAATAGCATTTTACCAAATCCATGACCACGAAATTTTTGAGTAATAATTAAATCTTCTAAATACAAACGCCGCCCTTTCCAAGTAGAATAGCGCACGTAAAACAAGGACATTCCCACGATTTTATCATCTACTTCGATGACAAATGCTTTCCAGATGGGATTTCTACCAAACCCAGCCTCTTCCATTTCTGATAAAGTAACAGTGACTTCATCAGGAGCTTTTTCAAAAACCGCTAATTCATGAACTAATTCAAGTAATTGTGGACAATCCTTTTTCTGTGCAGCTCGAAGCGTAACTTTTTGATTGGAATTCATGTTTTTTTGATAAAATTACATTATCTCAACTGATTTTCGAGTTTTCCGTTCGTTTTTTCATGGACCATTTCTTATTCACCATTCATCAATCACCATTTTATTTAGTATTTTTGTAACGATTTCAATCGTAACATAAAGACCTTTTTGTCGTTATACAGCTTATGAAGTATCTATTTTTTTCCTTTTTTCTTATTTTTAATACTGTATCCTATGGGCAAGGAGGTACTTCTAATATGACTATCATTGAAGATGAAATACTTCAGTTGACCGAACAATTACGGTTAGAAAAAAGTGATTCAGGGAAAGTGGCAACTAGTTTACAGATTCTATCCATTTTAAATTCGACATTTACGAATAAAGAAGCCTTTAATTATCCATTCTCAAGAGTGAAATCGATTGGTTTTATCAATAGCCCTGATAATCAGGTGAAAATTATCAATTGGAACATCGAAAAACAAGATAATACGAATCAGTATTTTGGACTAATAGTTCATTATGATACGCGGAAAAAAGAGTATTTGATTAATGAATTAACAGATGTTAGCGGTCCTTATGATGTTATTAATAATAATGAATATTACTATAACAATCAATGGTATGGAGCACTTTACTATAAAATAATCCCCACTGTTTACAATCGTAAAACATCATACATTCTGCTAGGATACGATGCTAATAATAAGACAAGTCATATTAAATTAATTGAGATATTGTCTTTTATAGGAACTAAAGCAAAGTTTGGAGCTCCGATTTTTCGGGATGGTAAAAAGACTTCCAGACGAGTGGTTTTTGAACACTCTAAGAAAAGTTATATGTCTATCAAGTATGAAGCGGAAAGGAATCGTATTGTTTTTGATCATCTATCACCTGAAAACCCTATAATGGCTGATTTTCGTGAGTTTTATGTGCCTGACATGTCGTACGATGCTTATGTTTTAGAGGATGATAAATGGGTGTTGCAAGAAGACATTGTTGCGATAAATGCGGACAAAGGAAATAAGGAAACTGTCAAGGTTTACGACATGAATAAGAAAGGTGAAATAGTCGAATCAGAACAGAAAAATACGTGGAGAGACCCTTCGGATAAGAATGCTCCAGCAGGTTCGAATATCCATACTCCAGCTCTTCCAGAATCGATTAAAAAAGATAAAAAAAGAAAAAAATCGGAACAAAAGATAGAGAATAAAGCACTTAAAAATAAGAAGCGAAGTAATGAGGAATTTTACTATCAAACTGTCTTAAAGAATAATAGCAAGAAGAAAAGTAAAGCTAACAAAAAGCATAAAATCAAGAAAATTAAAAAATAAATAACCATATTTGTCAAAAAAAGAAGATGTTAGAAGAGAACAGTTACAGTGAAAAGGAAGAGGTATTTTCAAAAGTTGTAAAGGCGGGTAGAAGAACTTATTTTTTCGACATTAAAAGCACCAAAGGAAAGGATTTATACTTAACGATTACAGAAAGTAAGAAAACGACTGAAGATGGTTTTGAACGATTTGAAAAACACAAGATTTTTCTTTACAAAGAAGATTTTGAAAAATTCGAAGAAGCTTTAAACGAAACGTTATTAAAAATCAACGAATTAAAAAATAACCTCTAATATATTTAAGAGTTGTTGACAAATTCTAATCATTAGATGGACGAAATGCGACTTCTTTCCACTATCTTTATAAAAAAGTGTTTAAATGGGTAAAATAATTGCAATAGCAAATCAAAAAGGAGGTGTTGGGAAAACAACGACAGCTATTAATTTAGGTGGTTGTTTTGGTGTTTTAGAGTACAAGACATTGATTGTAGATGCAGATCCACAAGCTAATGCTACATCAGGTGTTGGCGTTGAACTAAATAATAAGAAAAACATTTACGACTGTCTGATTAATGACGTTCACCCGGACGAAGTAATCATTCATACAACGAATCCAAATCTAGATTTGATTCCAGCACACATTGATTTAGTCGGTGCTGAATTAGAGATGATTGAAATCGAAAATCGTGAGTTTCGCTTAAAAAATGCGCTTGAAAAAATAAAAGATAAATACGACTTTATCATCATTGATTGTTCTCCTTCTTTAGGATTGATTACAGTGAATTCATTGACGGCAGCAAATTCTGTTTTAATTCCTGTTCAATGTGAATATTTTGCTTTAGAAGGATTGGGGAAATTATTAAATACCATTAAAATTGTTCAAGGGCGGTTAAATTCTGACCTAGAAATAGAAGGGATTTTATTGACGATGTATGATACACGTCTTCGTTTGGCCAATCAAGTGGTGGAAGAGGTGAAAGCGCATTTTCAAGAATTGGTTTTTGATACCGTCATTCATCGAAATACAAAATTAGGTGAAGCACCAAGCTTTGGTGAAACAATTGTCATGCATGATGCTGCAAGTAAAGGTGCTATCAACTATTTGAATTTCGCAAGAGAAATTTTGCAGCG
Organism: uncultured Flavobacteriales bacterium; assembly: GCA_964503665.1. Classification (GTDB taxonomy): domain Bacteria; phylum Bacteroidota; class Bacteroidia; order Flavobacteriales_D; family Crocinitomicaceae; genus 40-80. The sequence continues at coordinate 7,514 of CAZDAR010000059.1, read as the reverse complement.
CAACAACATGACAAAGATTACAAATCAAGAAAAAACGATAGATTTTAACGATGAGTTCTAATAATCCAACTAAAAAGCCTGCACTAGGAAAAGGTTTAGGAGCTTTATTATCAAACGCTTCGACAGATATTACTTCCAGAGGGAACGAAGGAAAAGATGTGGTAAATGCGATTTCTTTAGTAGCTATAGAAGCGATTGAAGTAAATCCATTTAATCCTCGAACGAATTTTGACGATAGTGCGTTAGAAGAGTTGAAAAACTCCATTCAACAACATGGAATTATTCAGCCATTAACCGTTCGCAAGATGGGGCGTGGTAAATATCAAATTATTTCTGGTGAACGTCGTTTTAGAGCGTCTCAGTTGGCTGGATTAAAGGAAGTTCCTGCTTATATTCGTATTGCAAATGATCAAACAATGCTCGAAATGGCATTGGTGGAAAACATTCAACGAGAGGATTTAAACGCGATTGAAGTAGCACTTTCATACCAACGTTTATTGGATGAATGTGACTTGACCCAAGAACAACTTTCTCAAAAAGTAGCTAAAAGTCGTGCGAGTATTACGAATCATTTACGCTTATTGAAACTTCCAGCTGAAATTCAGTTGGCGGTTATTGAAAATAAAATTTCGATGGGACATGCTAGAGCACTTGTTTCTGCTGGTTCAGAGGAAGAGCAACTTGCTTTTTACCATCAAATACTAGAAGATGGACTTTCAGTTCGAGATGTGGAAAGTACGGTAAAATCAAAACCAGATACAACACCTAAAGATACGACTACTAAGAAAGAAGGATTGACTGAACATGAATTTGTTTTCAAAAGTCATCTTGCCGATAAAATTTCGTCTAAGGTTGATATAAAGAAAACAGCTGGGGGTGCTGGTAAAATTGTTATTAACTTTAGCTCAGAAAGTGATTTAAATCGAATCATTGAACTTTTGAATAATTAAAAATGAAGTTTAGAGCGTCACTGCTTGTTATCTTTTGTTCATTCATGGTTTTTTCTCAAAAAGAGCCTGTTTCCGACTCACTTGTGGTCAATAAAAAAAAGATAGAGAGTGACTCTGTTAAAAAACACTCAGTCTTAAAAGCCGCGCTTTTTTCAGCTATATTACCTGGCGCTGGACAAGTTTACAACCATTTAGCAATGCCAAAAGGAAAGAAAAAAGCATTTTGGAAAGTACCATTGATTTATGCTGGTTTGGGAGTGACGGGTTATTTTGCTTTTAAAAACAATGTCAATCAAAAATCGCTTAAAACGGAATATAAGTTCAGAGAAGCAAGTGGCTTTACACAAATTAATAACCCTGAATGGGCAGAATATGATGAGAATTCGCTTATCGAACTATATCAGCAATATAGCAATCGAAGGAATTGGCTCATCATTGGTTGTGGTTTGGTATATTTGATTCAAGTGGCAGATGCGGCAATCGAAGCTCATTTTGTTAGTTTTGATATTTCGGAAAACTTGAGTTTGCAAGTGCGACCAACACTATTACAAAATCCCTTCATGACGACTAATAATGTTGGAGTCAGTATTGCGTTAAAATTTAGAAAATGAAAATTGGATTAATTGGGTACGGAAAAATGGGTAAAGCAATTGAGGCTATTGCGCAAGAGCGAGGTCATGAAATCGTTTTTAAAGTCAATTCCCAACTTTCTATTGAAGATGTTCAATTAACTGATGCTGATGTTTGTATCGAATTTTCACGTCCTGATTTGGCTTTAAAACACATTAAAGCTTTATTGGAAGCTCGCATTCCTTCGGTTATTGGAACAACGGGATGGGGAAAAGAGTTAGAACGAGTGACAACGTGGGTGAAAAATACCAAAGGACAATTAATTCATGCCAGTAATTTCAGTCTCGGTGTGAACTTATTTTTCAAATTGAATGAGTATTTAGCAACATTGATGGCACCTTACAAAGAATACAACGTGAAGGTAGAAGAAATTCATCACACACAGAAGTTAGATTATCCAAGTGGAACAGCGATAACACTAACGGAGGGGATTCAACAAAATAACGCAGCATATACGACTTGGAATACAGCCTTAAATGAAGTACCAAATACGACACAAAATAGTATTCCAATTCAAGCTATTCGACAAGAAAATGTACCTGGTACACATTTAATTACTTATTCGAGCCCAGTTGATCAAATAAAAATAGAACACATTGCCAATAATCGTACGGGTTTTGCGTTAGGAGCAATAATAGCAGCCGAATGGATTGTTAATCAAAAGGGAATTTTTACATTTAGAGACATTTTAAACTAATATATAAATAATGAGTGCACTATATTTTTACTTATTCATACTTGTTCATCCTTATCTTGCTTTTTGGTGGAAGAGTTTTTCGAAGGCAGGAAGAAAATCGTGGGAAGCACTCATTCCACTTTACAATTACTATGTTGCTTTTAAAGTAGGAAATAGTAAAGGATGGTGGGTATTATTGATGTTAGTGCCTGGTGTTCATGTATATATGTGGGCAGTGTGTAATATTGGTTATTTACGTCGATTTGGTTTTTTCTCTGCTTTCGATACTGTTTTGGCTATTTTATTTCCGTATACTTTATACTTTAAAGTAGCTGAAAAAACATTTCCATTTAGAGAACCTACGAATTGGTCTAATCCAAAAGAAGTGGAAGAGCGTAAAGCAGGAGATCATGTTGCTTTATTTATGACTTTACCAGTGGTGGGACATGCGTTAGCTATGGTTTCTGGAGTGTTGAGTTCGAAGAAAGGCTCTATTGGAAAAAAGTCAAAAGTACGTGAATGGACAGAAACTATTTTGTTTGCCTTAATAGCTGCCGGAATTATTCGTACCTACGTTTTTGAACCGTTTAAAATCCCTACAGGTTCCATGGAAAAAACGTTATTAGTGGGTGATTTTCTCTTCGTGAACAAATTAGCGTATGGTTCAAGAGTTCCAAATACGCCATTGTCTTTTCCTCTTTTCCATAATTTCGTTCCGTTTTTAAATATAAAATCTTATTCGGAGGCGGAAAAAATTGAGTACTCAAGACTTCCTGGATTCGGAAAAGTGAAACGTTATGATGTGGTTGTTTTCAATTATCCTTCAGGTGATACTTCTGTTTACGACCCTAGAATGCCTTTTGGATTGATGGGACATGACTATCATGGAATTGTGATCAATGAAGCTACTATTCTTTGGATACAATCGTTAAATGGTAAATTAAGAGAAAGAACAGCTAAGACTGGAAATCAAGAAATCGCTTGGCAACAAATATATGATGAAGAAGCACCGAATTTCATCAAGAATTTAGAAGATTGGAAAGATCAAGCGCGTTATTACTTGGCAGTGGATAAAAAAGCACATACTGAAGGAACGGAAATCGATCATTTTGGTGTTATTCGAAGACCCGTAGATAAGCGCGAGAATTATATCAAGAGATGTATTGGCGTTCCAAATGATGTATTAGAAATTGTTAATTCAGTGGTTTATATTAATGGTAAACCAGCTAGAGTAGCACCGTATCAAAATTTACAATATACAGTGACCAACCCAAAGGAATTGACGCAGGAAATGTCAATAGAAAAATTTGAAAATCAGATGTACGGGTCATTTGGGTTGGAAAAATCAAGAGGTGATTATTACACGACCAATGAGGGCAAAATAGAAATGAACTTGACCAAAGAGGAGCTAAAGCGTATAAAGTTTGTTTTACCTAAAGTGAATTTGGAATTAAATATTGATTCAACCTATGAAATGAAAGTAGGAAAAGAAGTTTTTGCGAAAACTGGTTTTACAGCGTCTCAACAAATTGATAATTTAAGACTTTTTCCTAAAGACATCCATCACAATAATACAGTGACTAATTTTGAGAAAATAAGAATCCCAGCGAAAGGGGCAACAGTAACTTTAACGACAAAGAATATTGCACTTTATCGTCGAATTATTACTGCTTACGAAGGACATACACTGGTAGAGAGGGTAGATGGATTCTACATCGATGGAAAAAAGACAAATAAATATACGTTTGCCATGAATTACTACTGGATGATGGGAGACAATCGCTATAATTCAGCTGATTCACGTTTCTGGGGATTTGTACCTGAAGATCATATCGTTGGAAAAGCGTCACTCGTTTGGTTCTCTAACAGTGGTGTTCCAGATATTGGAATTCGTTGGGAAAGAGTGTTTAACATCATCAAATAATGCAACTACGACTTCCAATTGCTTATTTTGGTGCTATTGGATATTATCAGAAGTTAGCACAAGCAGAACGGGTGTGTTTTGAGGTAAATGAACATTACGTCAAACAGACCTTGCGCAATCGAATGTATATACTCGGGCCAAACGGTGTTCAATCATTAATTATTCCTGTAAAGAAGCCATATGGCTCTAAAACAGCGATGAAAAATATACTAATTTCTTATCAAGAGGAATGGGGGAGACAACATTTAAATGCCTTGGAAACGGCCTATTCGAGCAGCCCATTTTATGAGCATTATATGTTTGATATCGCTCCAATTTATCATGAAGGAATACCAAATTTAGTAGAATTCACTCAAAAGTTACATCAGGTAATTGTGAATGCGCTGTCGATTCAGGTGCCATCAAGTTTAAGTGAAGTGTTTGACTTACGTGAAAATGAAATCGATTTTCGTCGCTTAGATGAAATTCCATCCCAAGAAGTTCTGTATGATTATCACCAAGTTTTCGATAAAAATCGTATTTTTGAAGGGAATTTGAGTATTCTCGATGCCCTATTTAACCTCGGTCCAATGGCGCGAAATATTCTTCTAAAACAATGATGTATGCAAGTAGTTTTAACTAAAAAACAGATTGACCAAAAGATTACACGTTTGGCCTATGAAATTCTAGAAAACGCGCATGAAGAAAAGCGTATTTACCTTGCAGGAATTTGTGGAAGTGGCATTCGTATAGCACAAGCAATTCAGAAAATACTGACACCATTAACATCTACCGAAATTATTGTTTTTGAAATAACAGTCGATAAATTTGAACCATTGAAGCATCCAATTACTGCTTCAATTGATTTAAACGCTATTGAAAATCAATATGTTGTTTTAATTGATGATGTGTTGAATTCAGGGAAAACGATGCAATATGCGTTAACAACTCTTTTAGACCATCCGTTAAAAGCGATTAAAACATTAGCATTAGTCGATCGTCATCACCATCGCTTTCCAATCAAAACAGATTATACTGGAATTTTACTTTCTACCACTTTGAAAGAACGTGTAGAGATTGATTTTTCAGATGAAAATTATCAAGCGGTTTTAGTGTAATACATTTCATCGAAAAGCATGAATAAAATCACAGAATCAGATAGTCTATACAATGGACTTGAAAATAAGTCTATTTCGGAATTGGTGATAGAAATAAATCAAGAAGATCAAAAAGTGGCATTTGCTGTTCAGAAAGAATTGCCTGCAATTATTGCCTTTTTGGAAGAAGCAGCACCTCGAATGAAAAACGGAGGAAGATTATTCTATATTGGTGCTGGCACAAGCGGACGAATTGGAATCCTAGATGCTAGTGAATGTCCACCAACTTTTGGCGTGCCTCATGAATTAGTCACTGGAATTATTGCTGGAGGAGATAATGCTATTCGAAAAGCAGTTGAGAATGCAGAGGATGACCACGAACAAGCATGGATTGATTTACAACAAGAAGGCATTCAAGCAGGCGATTGCTTAATAGGAATAGCTGCTTCTGGAACAACACCGTATGTTTTAGGTGGAGTAGAAGTAGCGAACAATAATGGTATTTTAACGGCTGGAATATCGTGTAATCCGGAGAGTCCTTTGAGTCAATTAGCCCAATTTGCCATTACGCCAATCGTCGGTCCTGAATTTGTGACAGGTAGTTCTCGAATGAAGGCAGGAACGGCTCAAAAAATGATTTTGAACATTGTTTCTACGACTTTGATGATACAATTAGGTCGTGTGAAAGGCAATAAGATGATCGATATGCAATTGAGTAATAGTAAATTAGTCGATAGAGGAACCAAAATGATTATGGAGCAACTACCGATTTCTTACGAAGAAGCGAATCAACTACTTTTAAAGTTTGGTAGCGTTCGAAATGCGGTGGATAATTATCAGAAATTCAAACTGTAACTTCGAGAATCTCCTTTACCAGTTTGAACCTCTTTGTTTACTCAGGCACTCGAAGTCAACAATCATTACACGCTTCATTTCTACCGAAACAATGCGTCGTATTCTTGTGCTTTACAATAGATCGTAGTGATGTATCAGATGAAAAATAGCTAACAGACCAATTAAATAGAATTAATAAACGATTTTTTACCGTTAGGATAAGCATCAAATGGACAAACATCCACGTTAGCCATGCAAAAGTACCAGAGAATTTCCAAAAAGGTAAATCGACAACTGCTTTGTTTTTTCCAATAGTAGCCATGGAACCTAAATCTTTGTATTCGTATTCTTTCCAATTTTTAAACGTATCATTCATTAGGAAGTTCTTCGCTAATAATTTTCCTTGATTTTTGGCTACGTTCGCTAATTGTGGGTGACCGCTTGGGTATTTAGGCGTTTCCATGTAGGATATATCTCCAATAGCGAAAATATCCTCATAACCGTCCACTTTATTGAAACGATTTACTTTTATACGGTTACCTCTCACGTATTCCGCTTTATCTAACCCTTTAATGCTGTTTGCAACAACACCAGCAGACCAAATTAAGTTATATGTTGGAATTTCCTCACCGTTGGAAAGCGTTACGATATGACCATCATAATCTTTGACTACTAATTCTGTGCGTATTATGATACCTAAGCTTTCTAAATACTGACGTGATTTTTTATGTGCATTATCACTCATAGGTGCTAATACATTTTTCCCTCCTTCTATCAAATGAATTTTCAATTTACTAAAATCAAAAAAGGTATAGTCTTTTGGTAAAATTTTATTCCGCATTTCGGCTAATGAGCCTGCCAATTCTACACCAGTAGGTCCTGCACCCACAATCACAATGTTTAAATGCTTTTCTTTCTCCGATTCTAGAGTCGCATTTAAAGCTAATTCAAAATTATTTAAAATGTGGTAGTGCATTTGCGTAGCCTCTTCCGTTGCTTTTAGAGTTAAAGCGAATTTTTCTAAACTTTTGTTTCCAAAGTAGTTTGTTGTACAGCCAAATCCAATCACTAAATAATCGTACTCAAAATCACCAATATTGGTCATTACTATTTTTAAATCAGTATCTACTGCTTGTACTTCCGCCATCTCGAAGCGCATATTATTCGTTCCTTGAAATATTTTTCTGAAAGGGAAAATGATACTATTAACGTCCAGCATTGAACAAGCCACTTGATAAAATAGTGGTTGAAACATGTGATGATTTTGCTTGTCAAGTAATAAGATTTCGTATTGTTTTTTGTTCCGTAATGCTTTTGCAAATTCCATTCCTGCAAATCCACCACCTACTAAAACGATTTTTTTTCTGCTTTCCATTTTAACTGTGTTACGATATATAAAAGTAGTTATTTATAATCATTCTAAA
>CAZDAR010000058.1:0-13698 GCA_964503665.1 uncultured Flavobacteriales bacterium | reverse complement strand
TATTCATACGCTTGGTAATAAACGGTATGAATTGACCAACCATTTGGGTAATGTATTGACAGTACTCTCCGACAAGCCGATTCCTCATGGCAACGGCGGAACGGTAGATTATTTCATGGCAGATATTAAAAGTTCTCAAGATTACTCGCCTTTTGGTGTGACTTTGAGTGGTAGAAATTTTAATAGTGATAGTAGTTATCGTTATGGGTTCCAAAATCAAGAACGTGATGATGAAATAAAGGGGCGAGGAAATAGTGTGAATTATCAATATAGGATGCATGACCCGAGATTGGGGAGATTCTTTGCGGTAGATCCACTTTATGCTAAATACCCATGGAATTCAAGTTATGCGTTTAGTGAGAATATAGTGATAAATGCAATAGAGTTAGAAGGATTAGAAGCTGTCTTAATAGGGAACAGAATGGCAGGCAGAGAAATCATTAATCTCATAAATGAAGACGAAGTTCTAAATATGTGTATTAATGATATTAAATCTCTTATGGGTTGTCATGATGTGCTAATAATTAACGAAACTGTAGTTACTGGGAAAGAGGATGGATATACAAAATTAATGACAGAATCAGATATAAATTATTCTTTTATGATAGGGAAGCTACTCGATGCAGGAGATTATTCCGTGATTAATGACGAAAACAAAACTGCAATATCTTTATATGGTCTAATGGTCAACACTTCGGAAGAGAAATTTATAAGAAATGAATTAAAAGAGGGCGGGCGTATTGTTTTGGTTGGTATTACTGGTTACCCTAATGCTAATTTAGAAAATAATGAAAAAATAGGTTATGGGAATACATATATTCATGAATTAGTAGCTCATGTAGCAAAACATTTTTATGGAGGAACGGATGTAGCAAAACAAGACCACAGTTCCTTTTTTAATTATAATGAGAGTACAAAAAATTGGTATGCAGAACATGGTTTTACAGAGGACGATTTAAAAGATGGCTATTCTCCATCTGTTTTTCATCCATCTAGTAATGCTTACAAACTTGAGCAGCGACTTATGAAGATATTAAATGCTTCTCAAGAAAAGGTAGAAGGAACATCTCCTATTAATAATTCAGGACCAATATCGAATCAATAAAAAGAGATTAGTGTGAAAAATATAACAATTTATTTTTTATTTTCATTCATTTTATCAAATGAAATATATTGTCAAATTCCTATAAAAATATCTATAGATCAACAACTTGGCTCTAATTTTATAGTAACTATAGACGATTCATTGACAAATCCAAATTGGATTGATGAAGTGGATTCTGAGCCTGGTAATATTTTTATTCTGAAATTTGATAGAGATTCATTAATTGATGTAAAACTCAGACATCGTGTTGTAGGACTTATGTATAAATCAACAGACACTTTAAAGTCTTGTTTTAAGGGAATGGTATCTTTAAATAACAATGAATTCAAGTTAACATTTTATTATGCAGATTCATATTATAATAAACCATTTTTTGTTCTTCTAAATGGTATTCTAAGAGATAATAAAATAATTTTAACTGACTTTAATTTAATTAGAAATGGTGATACGCAATATATATATTTAGTGGATAAGAAAGGAGAAAAAATTATTTTTAAAGATTCTTATTATATACTTTCATATAGTGATTATGAAAAAAAAATGAAAGAATGGCTAAATGGAATAAAAAGGAAATAACGGGTAATGTACTCAATTATCGGCTATTTGATTTATTTAAAAATAATCGGTAATGTGCTCAATTCACTTCGTGGCTTCTTCGAGGTATCGGATGTATGAAATGTAGGTATTTTTACAGTAAGTTAATAATCGGTAAAATGACATTAAAACAATTAGAAGCCGGTAATGTACTCAATTATCGGATATTTGATTCATTCGAAATTAAACTACTGATAATCAGCATTTTAACTAGTTTTACACATTAAAATCTAGTGAATACATAGTGTATTTATCTATTTTTAGATAGTTTAGAATGCTTTAAAATTAGAAAGTAGGTACTACCGTAACATCTAAAACTTTCTCAGAAAAACACTTCGAAAATTCGTAACTATTTAAAAATGAGAAGATTTAAACCTAGGTATCGAACAGACACCCAGCAACATCTACCATTTTTCTATGCTAACGACTCCGTTCTACCGTAGAATTCTAAAAATCAATGATTTATAAAATATAAAAATACCTCGTTCAAAAAAAATAGGGCGAGGTATTTTTTGTAGGCAATAGAAAAACTTGATTCATCTAGGGATGAAATATGATGTCAATTATTGATAATCAATGTTTCCAACGCAACCGCTACTCCCAATCCAAAACCAAAAACATCCCTTCGATACATCGAAGGTGTTGAAAAAGAGAATAACTAGTCGCTCCTTAAATCAACTATACACATCTGATTATTAGTTAATTATAGTAATATTCATTTATTTTTAATTGCAAGAATTTGTATATTTAACATCGAAAAGCTTGTAATTATGTTAGGAAAAAATCCAAATGATCAACCTGAATTATTCCGTTGAATGTTGGTGGATTTTATTGATATGAACTTGTTCTGCTTTCTGATAAAATAGCTCAAGAGGAAGGAATTAATCAAAGGCAAAACTACAAGAAAGTAAGCAAGCAGTAAGTACGAGAAACATATAATAGCAAACATCCTAAGCGAGATAAGACAGCTAAAAAAGCACAGGCTAAACTAAATAAGATTTCTATGCGACTGATTGGAAGCGAAAGAAATTTAGAACTAGGGCGGCAATAGAGCCAATAATAGGACATTTAAAAAAGCTTTCTGCTACTGCATTGTCCCAACAATTTCCTTTACGATTCATGCTTCTGGTAATGTTTTTATGCTTATTGATTTCTGTAACAAACTCCTCACAGTATCTTTATAAAATGTTACTCGGTACCTAAAATAAATTAATATTATATTTTTAAAATAGAGTTTCACGCTCCATTTTTTTATGGATATTTGCGCCGTGTTTCCAAACTTGAAATATCATGTTTTAATGCACCTCATTATTTTTATTTGGGGCTTCACTGGTATTCTAGGAAAGCTGATTCATCTTGAGTTTTATCAAATCGTCTTCTTTCGTGTATTAATCGCAGGTCTAAGTCTATTGTTATTCTTAATGGCGATTGGAAAAAAGGTACGCATTAAAGATAAAAAATCCATTTTAAAAGTCGTCGTTGTCGGTATTATTGTGGCTGCTCATTGGTTAACATTTTTCAAAGCCATTCAAGTATCAACTGTATCGCTTGGTGTTTTGTGCCTTTCAACGACAACCTTACATGTTAGTTGGGTAGAACCGCTTGTCATGAAACGTAAATTTTCATGGACAGAATTATTGATGGGATTGTTAGTCATTATTGGAATAGGCTTTGTCTCCGAGAACGTCGATCCAAGTCAGCATGAAGGTATTCTTTGGGGATTATTATCCGCATTTTTAGCGGCTTTTTTCTCTGTATTTAATCTCCGTTTAAACAAAGATGGTATTTCTTCTTCTTCGATTACCGTATACGAAATGCTTACCGGTGCCATTATCGTTTTCATCTGGTTGTTAAGTATTGGAAAAATTAACACCGAATTCTTTGAAATGACGTGGAGTGATTTCTGGTGGTTACTATTCTTAGGCATTGTGTGCACGTCTGCGGCTTTTATGTTAATGATTGAAGTCGTCAACAAAATTGGTGCATTCTCGGCTTCACTCAGTATCAATCTAGAACCTGTTTATACGATAATATTGGCTATTTTTATTCTAAAAGAAAATCAAGAATTGAGCGATAGCTTTTATTTGGGCGCAGGTTGTATTGTCGTGATTGTCTTTATGAATCCACTTTTGAAATACTATCTCAAACGTAGAAAAAGTCCAAGTTTATAGCAGTCAAACTTTCGTAAGTTGATTTTCCCATTCAGGAAATCGCTTCGCCATTTTTTCTCCACGACATTAAAAGCTTTTAAAACAAACCATTTCAGTCTTAGTTTTTTAATGATAACCGCCCATTTTAATAAAGTAACTTGTGATGTAATCAGTTTTTTGTCTTCGGATTTTGAATAAATGGTAAATAAATTCTCGACTGCTTGTTTCGTTTTATTTAAAAAGATGTCGTTTGTTTCGATATGTCCATTCAGAACAGGATTGTCGATATGATCTACCTTAATGTGATGAAGTATTAATTGGATACCAAACAGCGTGTCTTCATGACCATATTGGGTTAACTGCTCATCAAATGGATGCTCTTCCAAAATAGTTCTTTTGACTAAGAAGTTATTGGTCATAAACGAACGATTCGGCTGTTTAAGTCTTTCATCGAGTGGTTTACTTTCTTTATGAATTCCGTATAGATAGTTGAGTTCGATGTTTTTAGTGTCAACAAGTTTGGGATATACTCTTCCACCACAAATACAATTGACTTCATCCGAAAGTGCTGCGAGATAATTGGAAATGAATGATAGCTTCGTATTTTCAGGAATGAGTGAATCACCATCTATAAATAAGAGATAGTCACCTTTTACATATTCTAAAAATTTATTTCTGATTTTTGAACGACCGTAATTTTCACCTAATTTGATATAGTTACAATAGTCGGGTAATGTTTTATTTTTTTCTTTGAAAACACTTGAAGAATAATCATCTATCACAATGATTTCAACGGTACTCTCTAACTGCTTTAATACCATTTCTTGGCTCAGTGAAGTAACTAAAGAAATTGCGTCAGTATTATATATCGGTATGCAGATTGAAACTCTCATTACTCTGTAAAGATAAAAAATAAACAGATTAGAAACTTAATTAGTATAAATTCATGGTTTTTATATATATATATATATATATTTGAATTGTCATAGAATTGACAGAACAAAGTAATTGAAATTTAACAATTATTCCTTCCTTAAGCGGATAATTAAAGATATTTTTGTAAAAAAATTAATAGTTATGAAAAAAGTTAGAGTTAGTGCAATGATTTTAATGCTATCAGCAGGAATGTTCGCTTTCACTTCATGTGGAGGTGGTGATAAACCAGCAGATGAGCAAACAACGACTGAAACAACAGACGCAGGTTCTGAAGAGAACGCAAACGCTGTTACAGTTGAAATCGAAGGTAATGACAAAATGCAATTTGATCTTTCTGAGATTAAAGTAAAAGCAGGTCAAGAAGTTACTTTAGTATTGAAACACGTAGGTTCTATGCCTGTTACTGCAATGGGTCATAACTTTGTGTTGTTGAAGCAAGGGGTTGATGTTGAAGCTTTTTCAAAAGCGGCTATTACTGCAAGAGATAATGACTATATTCCAGAAGGAACAGAAGACGTTATCGCTCATACAAAATTAATCGGTGGTGGAGAAACTGATACAATTACTTTCACAGCTCCTGAGGCAGGATCTTATGATTTCCTTTGTTCTTTCCCTGGTCACCACGCGATGATGAAAGGTAAATTTATTGTAGAGTAATTGCGAGGGCAACCTAGGAAATGTATTTAATTTTAAAGGAAGCGCACAATAAAGTCGGGTTAATTATATTATTCTTTCTTTTAGCGATTATACTTTTTATGATTGTTCGATTTCTACTGAAGAAACCGTTTGATAGACAAGCAAGAGTTGTCTCTTTAGTAGGATTAACGATTGTTCATATACAATTTTCCTTAGGTATTTTAATGTACTTTTTGTCTCCGTTAGGTTTGGATAATTTTTCTGGAGCATCTATGAAACACCCCATTGCGCGTTTCTACATTGTAGAACATCCGATTGGAATGATTTTGGCCATCGTCTTAATAACGATAGGTAATAGATTCTCAAGAAGAAAAAAACTTAGTAGCGATAAGATATACAAAAGAGTTATCCTTTATTATACAATGGCATTTGGTATTATTGCTTATCTGACACCTTGGTTTTTGTGGTCATAAATAAGTAAATACATGCAGCTTAAAAAAAGCGATTTGGATGAAAATTCAAGTCGCTTTTTTTTTGTGTGGTATAAAAAGATGGTTTATTCTACGATTTTCTGGAGTAACTCCCAAAATTCTTTTGTTGTCTTTGTACAGCCATTTGTGAACATGTCATGTATTTCTTTTTCTCGACTTTTAGTATATCCCTTCTCTTGCTGAAAAAAAACTAATTCTGTACTGTGATTTCGTAATGCATCAGCAACACTTTCTGCGGTAGAAAGATCCAAGTTAGGGTTTTCTTTATTCTTCTTTTGTAAACCGATTAATGTTGCTTTATCTTCTCCATAATTGAAAAAATAGACGGTGTCAGGTGTGCGTTTTTCTAAGTATTTTGTATTCTCATAGACGATTTGTAAAACGTAATCAGAGAATAATTCTACTAAATCTAGTGCTTTGTCTGGTTCTTCCTCATTGATACGTTTCCAATCATCAGTATGAACACCATTGACAATTAAAAATTGTTTGAGCTGATCTTCTAATTCAGCTAATTCTTCATTTGTTAAAATACGGTATTTCATTGGATCAATTCTAGGTAATTTGAAATTTTAGAAGGATGAATGAAAAAATAATCTTGAGTGTAATTTGCAATCTCTTGTTTGGTCAATGTATCATTTTGATAGAAGTACAGTTCGTATCCAATAGAGAACAGTGTCTCTTTGATAATAGGTTTTGAATCACCACTTATTTCAATTTGAATACACGGTAGGGTACGTGCTAAAAAGTCTTTTATCTCAGGAATGACCACTTTCTCATAACCTTCCACATCCATTTTTAGGTAATCCAAACGTTGAATATCGTTGAATAATACGCTACCTTGTATCATCTTTGCTGGGAAAAGCATTAATTTCTCATCAGTAGGAGGGTTCTTCTCATCGTAAACACTTGGTAAACCTGTTCGTAAATAACCGTATTGGTCGGGAACCGATAATTGAATTTCTTTTTCTTCTGCTCCTAAAGCAAAGTTGTAGCGAGTTAAGTTATTGTGCTTTCCTAAGAAATAAGTAATGTTCTCAAAAAATGGTTTTACAGGTTCAACAGCATATACTTTACCCTCTTTCCCAACGGCTTTTAAAAACTGACGGGTATAGTAGCCTAAATTGGCTCCAATATCAAGGACGTGATCACCTTTGTGAATGATTTTTTGACTAAATAAATGTAACAAATATGCTTCGTTATTCTTTAAAAAGCCATTATCCATAGCGACTGCTAAGGTTCGATAAAGTAAACGTAGGTAACTTTTTAGTCCTAGAACCTTGTATAAAGTTGTTTTTAAGAGTTTTTTCATTGAAATGAATTCGTTTCTTCCCTTATTTAAAAATGGAAGCTAAATATAAAAATAAAAACCGACAGAGACTTTTCTGCCGGTTTTTATTCAATTTAAAAAGAAGTGTGACTATAAAGTTCCACGTTTTTCTTGCTCTCTTTCGATAGACTCAAATAACGCTTTGAAGTTTCCTGCTCCAAAACCACGAGCTCCCATTCGTTGGATTACTTCGTAGAATAGAGTAGGTCTGTCTTCTACGGGCTTAGTGAATATTTGTAACAAATATCCTTCGTCGTCGGCATCAATCATAATTCCTAACTTCTGTAATTCTTTGATATCTTCTTTGAATCGAGACATATGTTTTTTCAATCGGTTTGGGATATCATCGTAGTACGCTTGTGGCGGGACAGACAAGAATTCAACTCCTCTAGCTTTCATTTCAGCTACGGTCTTAATGATGTCGTCTGTTGCAACGGCAATATGTTGAACACCTGCACTTTCGTAGAAATCAAGATATTCTTCAATTTGTGAACGTTTCTTCCCTTCTGCTGGCTCGTTGATAGGAAATTTAATTCGTCCATTTCCATTGGACATCACCTTTGACATCAAGGCAGAATATTCTGTTGTAATTTGCTTGTCATCGAATGAAAGGAAATTGACAAATCCCATCACATCCTCAAACCATTTTACCCAAACATTCATTTGATTCCATCCAACATTACCTACCATATGGTCCACATATTTTAAGCCGACACTTGTTGGATTATAATCGGATTCCCACTTTACATAATTTGGTAAGAATGTTCCTTTATAATTTTTACGTTCAACGAAGATAAACACCGTTTCGCCGTAACCGTAAATTCCAGAACGAACAACTTCACCATGTTCATCACTTTCAACAACAGGTTCCATGAAAGATACTGCTCCTCTTTTGGTCGTTTCTTCGTAAGACTTACGTGCATCTTCTACCCAAAGCGCGATAACTTTTACACCATCACCGTGCTTTTTCACATGCTCACCGATGGGTGACTGAGAATTTAAAGCTGTTGTTAATACCAAACGAATTTTATCTTGTTTGATAACGTATGAAGCTCTGTCTTTTAATCCTGTTTCCAATCCAGCATAAGCTTCTGATTGAAACCCGAAAGCAGTTTTGTAATAATGCGCTGCTTGTTTGGCATTTCCCACATAGAACTCGATATAATCAGTCCCCATGATGGGTAAGAAATCTTGTGCGCCTTCGAAGATTTTCTCTAATCCAAACTCTACTGATTTTAATTGATCACTCATAAATTTAATTTCTTTTTTTATTGATTTATTTTTTATTTATTGATTTATTTTCTATTAATTCTTTTTTTGATTATTCCAACCACGATTTATAATAATCGTTATTGCAAATCTTCAATGCTTCTTCTGTCACCATTAATGGCTTAAAAGTATCAACCATTACGGCCAATTCTTTCGTTTCTTTTTTACCGATACTACGCTCAGCAGCTCCTGGTTGTGGACCATGTGTGAATCCAGCAGGATGCAATGTGATGTTTCCAGGTTTAATATCATTTCGAGACATAAAATCACCATCGACATAATACAACAACTCATCTGAATCGATATTCGAGTGGTTGTAAGGTGCTGGAATTGCTAAAGGATGATAATCGTACAAACGCGGTACAAATGAACAAATTACCATGGCATCTGATTCAAATGTTTGATGAATTGGTGGTGGCATGTGAATCCTTCCGGTGATAGGCTCGAAATCATGAATAGAAAATGCATACGGAAAGTTATAACCATCGTAACCAACTACACCAAATGGGTGAGCAGCAAAAGTAATGTCGATAATTTCGTCGTTCTTTTTCGTTTTCATTAAGAAGTCCCCTTTTTCATCATGGGATTCTAATTCCTCTGGACGGCGAAAATCTCTTTCGCAGAAAGGTGAATGTTCCAATAATTGTCCGAAGTTATTACGATAGCGTTTCGGTGTGAAAACAGGGCTTTTAGATTCGACAATAAATAAACGATTATCTTCTGTGTCAAACTCAATTTGATAAATAGTTCCTCTCGGAACCACTAAATAATCTCCATATTTAAAGTCTAGATTTCCTAAGAAAGTTCTCAGTTTACCAGATCCTTCATGTATGAATATTACTTCATCCGCATCGGTATTCTTGTAGAAGTAATCCATTGTTTTATTCGTTGGTGCTGCTAATACGACATATGTATCGCTATTGGCAAAAACAATTTTTCGAGATTCTAAGTAATCTTTTACTTTAGGAACTTGAAATCCATCCAGATGATATGGTTTTACGTTATTATTGTCGACAATGACAGGTGCTACAGAATAGCGTTCCCCATAAGACTTCACCATTGTCGGACGATGAATGTGATACATATTGGTGTACATTCCAGCAAAACCAGCTGTACAGAATAGTTCTTCATAGTACAAATCACCGTTTTCTTTTCTAAACTGTGAGTGGCGTTTAGGTGGAATTTTTCCTAATTTGTGATAAAAAGGCATAATAAATAGTATTTAAATTGATTTTTTTATTTTTATAACTGCTTGTTGAGTAGGGTGATGTCAGTAAATCACTCTGGATTTCGTTTAATAAGGAAATTGATAAAGTCTAATAAACCTAACCACATAGCACTAAAAATTGATAGTAACAAATGTAAAATTATTTGGGTTTAAAAACAAGTAATACCGAAAAGAAGTTATTATGCAATGTAAAAAAGATTGATTCAAAAATTTAATCAAGATGATTGAAAAAAAAAGGTACTTAAAATCACGTATGAATAAAAAAAGCTATTTTTGATATTTGTATTTAAAGGTCAAAATAGGTCATGGAAAAGATTTTAGTAATTGGTGCAGGTGGGCAAATTGGGACAGAGTTAGTGAATGCTTTAAGAGAAAAGCACGGAAATGACAATGTTGTGGCGGCGGACTTAGGAGAAGAATGTCCTGCTGGTTTAGTTGGTGGACCTTATGTGAAAATGGATATTTTGAATCGAGAGGCTGTTCGCGAATACATTATGAACTCTTCTTTTTCTCAAGTTTATATACTAGCAGCCTTGTTGTCTGCTGTTGCTGAAAAGAAACCTGACTTCGCATGGAAACTAAATATGGAGGGTTTGCTGACTATTTTAGATTTAGCCAAAGAAGGACATATTAAACAGATTTTCTGGCCAAGTTCTATCGCTGTTTTTGGACCGAATACACCTAGAGACAATACACCTCAATATACAGTAATGGATCCATCGACGGTCTATGGTATTTCAAAGCAAGCTGGAGAGCGATGGTGTGAATATTATTTCAACAAGTTTGGTGTAGACGTTCGAAGTATTCGTTATCCAGGATTGATATCGCATACAAGTCTACCTGGTGGAGGAACGACCGATTACGCAGTAGATATTTTTTACCATGCTAAACAGTATGGAGAATACACTTCTTTCCTGTCGGAAGATACCGCTTTACCCATGATGTATATGGAAGATGCGATACGAGCAACATTGCAATTAATGGAGGCGCCAAAGGAATCAATCAAAATTCGATCTAGCTATAATTTAGGAGGTATTAGTTTCACACCTAAGCAATTGGCAGCTGCAATTGATCGAAAAATACCATTTTCCATTCATTATAAAGTTGATTTTAGACAAGAAATAGCAGATTCATGGCCTAACTCAATTGACGATTCACATGCTCAAAAAGATTGGAAATGGAGAATAAGTTATGATTTAGATAAGATGGTAGAAGTCATGCTTAAACACGTAAATCCCTCTAAACTATTTGGAGAATCTTCAATAGAATTAAATTAATATACATTTAGACTCTCCAAATATTAGTTTACAAATTCCAATAGAAAAAGATTATCTACCTTGTAGGTCGATTTGAATTATTACTACATGATAGACTTAATTGTAAAACTTGCTTTTTCATTTTTTATAACTGGTACATTTTTTATTCCTGTAAATGATAAAGATGCGACAAGTGTAAATACGAATCATTTTGATAAAGAAGGAAATAAAACCGGCAGATGGATTTATTTTGGTAAAGATATTCCTTCCGCTCATTATCCGAACGATAATCGTGTTATGGAAGGACAATACAAGAAAGGTAAACGAAACGGAACTTGGATAAAATACCACCTGGATGGAAAGACACCTTTATTCATTGGAAACTATCAAAATAATAAACCCCACGGATTCTTTAAGAAATTCAATAATGGAGGACTTTTAATTGAGTCTGGAAATTTTCTGTATGGTAAATATGATGGTATTATCTCTAAGTTTTATGATAGTGGACTATTGATGTATACGGGTGAATTTTATCAGGGAATTGAAAATGGAGAAATTAGTCATTACGATAAATATGGTAATGTAGAACTAGCTTACTCATCCTATAACGGAGTTGTCTCTAAAGAATTTAGAAAAAATGAAGTCGGTAATAATGAGCAATTAAAATCGGCAAACACACCGGTTAAAGCGCAAGAAGCCTTAACTAATAATGGAAATAATTTGGCGCCAATTGTTATAAATCCAAAAGTAAAGAATGGGAAATTTAACCCTAATGGATACAATAAGGTTTATAACGAAAAAGACGACATTCTTCAAGATGGCGTTTTCAAAAACGGTCGTTTGTATGATGGAAAGTTATATCAATACGACAGTGATGGTATTCTCTTCAAAGTGAAAATATACAAAGATGGCGTGTACGTTTCTGAAGGTCAGATATAATTAATTGAAAAAGAAAACGCCACTAGGTTGTTAGTGAAGTTCTTTAATGGTAATTATGACTGTCGTTATCATAAATAACGTTCTATCAAAATCTGTTCATGGTGTCTAATGTGTCCCACTAAAAAGTAGAATAAAGCTCTTGCGCTAATAGGTTTATTAGAAGCCGTTCCTATTCTCCTTAAATCCTCCTCTCTCAATGATTTGTATAATGCAATTCCACTTTTTCGAACGTGTATGAATTCGTTTATTAAGTCATCCATTTCCCTAGAATTAAAATCTGTTGCTATTACATACGCATCTTCATCGAAACCAGGAATGGGAGCCTTTTCGTCACGTGCGATTCGGAAGGCACAATCCATTTTTACTCTTTCTGTGTCAGTATTGTGGCCGATAACTTCTTTAACCGTCCATTTTTTAGGAGCATATCGATATAGTTCCTTTTCTTCAGGAATGCTTCGTACAAATTCCACATAAGAATTTAATTGCTCTTCCAATTCTGTTAAAACATCGTCTTCTACTAAATCAATGTAATGTTTGAAAGAGCTCGGATATTCATTCGCTGGGATTACTATTTTCATAGATTGTTATTTAGCTTTTCATTTTCTCAAAAATAACCACTTTAATTTGACAAATCAAGTGTTTTGAGCAAAAAAAAAGCCGTTTAAAAAACGGCTCAATAACTATAAAAACGGATTACTTTAGTTGATTTGGATCGTTATCAGCTTTTTTAATAAGCTTACTTTGCCAAATCATCCAATAAATGAATGCGGCAAAACCAAAGAAAAGTAAAAAGAAATTAAAATAGCGTACTATATGATCATAGAATATCGCTAGAAAATTCTCTGTTCCATTACCCAATGCCCAAAATATATCGTATGAACTCATAACTTTTTAAATTATCTTATATGTTACAAACATAAAAAAATATAATTAATTCACCTGAAAAAAATGGAAATAAAATTAAAACTTTTAGAAATTTAAAGTGATTATGAATAATACAGTATGTAATACATTGATTTTCATTGGCTGGCTGTAATTCTTCTATTGCTAAGATATTTATAGCTACTTGAAATCTGATCCAACTGAAAGTGAAGAAGTAGAGTGATGTGTCGAAATAATTTTACGTTATCTATTTTTTAAGCTGTTTGTAGTTTTTTATTATTCTTAATTTTGTATTCTTTAAAATTAGTTAGATGAAATTAAAATCTTGGATCATTTTTCCATTAATTAGTATTCTTTTATTTGGAATTGCTTATTGGGTTTATCCCTATTTTGAGAAGTTAGTTGATGTACTGCTAAATCATATTCCCGTTACGGTGACTGATATGAAAACCCCTTTTCGTTTACGTCTTTTATTTGCAATAACATTTGCTTTTATTCCATTATTGGTTGCTCTTACTAGTTTTCTTTTTCAAACAAAAGGAAAGCACACGCAATACATGTATTTATCGATGATTATTTCCATGATGATTTTTGGAGGTATTCGTATCTTTAATATACGTCAGTTTTATGCTGAAAGTCAATCTCAAATAGGAGAGCATATAAAATTGCAGTATCCTATGGAAAATCTTCAAATCATTAGCTTTATGTTTGTTGGATCCATGATTGGTTGTATTGTTGGTGCTATTTTTCTTAAACGTATCATGAAAAAAATAAAGTAAAATAAAATGCAAACGATTCTGACTAAGGAAGATTCATCGACGGCATATCCAATACTTTTCGCCATTTGTATGGCGCACTTTTTTAATGATTTATTGCAAATTGTGT
>CAZDAR010000057.1:0-15247 GCA_964503665.1 uncultured Flavobacteriales bacterium | reverse complement strand
AAAAGTAGTTATTTATAATCATTCTAAATAGAAAATGAAAATAATTTATTGTTATTATTTTCAGGTATATCAATGTTTAGCAGTTGATCATAATCTATTTTATTTCTTTTTTTTACCTTTTTGTATCGTTGGAAGATTGTCATCTTCTTTTCCAGTATAGGGTTGAGCTCCAAAAGTATACGTTTCATTTCCTTGTTCATCAAATCGATGTTCTTCAATGATTAATCCTTTTTTGTAGATCGCCCTTCTCTTTAGTTTTTGATCATTGTAGCGTTCCTCAAATAGCCCTTCTTTGACTCCCTTTTTGTAATTTTCGATTGATTGTAAACTACCATTATAATAAACAACTGTAAACTGTCCATTTTTAATACCATTTGACCAATTTTCAGTTTTCATTAAGGTACCATCATCATAATAATAGGTAAGAACACCGTCTTTTTGTCCCATTTTATAATTCATCTCAGATGTCTTCTTTCCTTCTAAATTAAAAGTGGTGTATGGTCCATTGAAAACGCCGTCCTTATAGTAAGCAATTCGCTCTATTTTATTTTTTGTGAAGAAAACTTTCTTAACGCCATTCAGTAAATCATTGGAATAATTTTCGATTATGGTGGTGTCTCCTAAATTATCAAAAAACACATGAACACCTTGTTTTATTCCTCTAAAATAGTTACGAATCCAGGCGGTTTGCTCTGTTGAGTCATAGTAAAAACGCCAAGTTCCAGTTTCCAGTCCAATCGTATGTTCACGGACAACCATTGGGCAACCGCTTTTGTAATAAGTCGTATCTATTCCATCCTCTCGACCGTTAACAAACGAAATGCGTCGTTCTAGTAAGCCATTTCTATGGCAAGTTTCACAAGTTCCAGTAAATCTCCCTCCTGAATTAGCTAGATAAAATGTATTTGATTGTTCTTCATATTCTAACTTCTCATTACAATCGACTACACCTGCAATTTTACCACAATCGTATTCAAAATATGTTTTTTTCATCCGGTCAGCTTCCTTTTGGTAACACGGTGTTTTAGTAGTTGTTGATTTAATTTCTATTTGTGAAAAAAGATTTCCAGTAATAAAAATGAGTAGTAATAAAAGAGTGTTTTTCATGTTAATTTCGTATTAATTGTTGTAATAAATATCTGTCTTTTTCAGGGATAATATACGATTTTTTTTCCTGATGATTAAAACAAACGATGACAGACTTCCCAATTGTTCGTAGTTCATCATTGACACGAACCTCATAACAAAGCGTAAAACTTTTAGTTCCAATGGATTCGACAAAAAGCTCAATAATAGGTTCATCTGTTAAGTAAATAGGCGAGAAGTACTCAATTTCGTTGGTGCGAAGAATAATTCCTTCGTTTTCCCAATCCCTATCAGTACCCAATAATTTACCTAAATAATATACTCTAGCATTTTCAAAGTAATTCAAATAAATCGCATTATTCACATGACCAGCCATATCACAATCGACATATCGCACTTGTATCGGGTAGGGATTAATTTTCATATTTATCCAATTGGGAGTAAATAGAATTGTTACTGATATATTCAGGAACGATTTCCTTAATGTGTTTAACGATAGAAAAATTATCGACTTGCTTTATGGTAAAGAGTAGCTCTAAATCAACGATTGTTTTTTCTTCAATCGTTCCAATTTTTGCAATTAAAATTTGAGGATGATATGTCGGTATGGTATTTTCATTTAAGGATAATACTTCTTCATACAGCTTTTCTCCAGGTCGTAATCCGACGTATTTAATTTCGATATCTTTTCCTTCTATCAATCCACTTAACTGGATCATTTTTCGAGCTAAATCAATGATTTTAATTGATTTCCCCATGTCGAATACAAAAATCTCACCACCTTCACCCATTGTACCTGCTTCTAGAACTAGTTGACATGCTTCAGGAATAGTCATGAAAAAGCGAGTTATTTCAGGATGTGTCACTTGTATTGGTCCACCTGCTTCAATTTGTTTTTTGAAAAGTGGAATAACGGATCCGTTTGACCCCAAGACATTACCAAATCGTGTTGTGATAAATTTTGTTTTCTGTTGTTGATTTAAAAATTGCGTATAAATTTCAGCGACTCTTTTGCTAGCACCCATCACATTGGTAGGATTAACTGCTTTGTCAGTTGAAATCATGACAAACTTTTTGATATTATATTGAAGTGATAAGTCAGCTACGTTTTTTGTCCCTAAAATGTTAGTGCTATATGCTTCGTACGGATTATCTTCCATCAAAGGAACGTGTTTGTAGGCAGCTGCATGAAAAATATATGCTGGATGAAAATGGGCAAACACTTTCTCCAACCTTTCTCTATTGGTGATGTCTGCAATCACCGTTTCAAAATTCAATTCAGGATAATTTGATTTCAACTCGTTTTCAATTTCATACAATGGTGATTCTGCTTGGTCGAGCAAAACTATTTTCTCCGGTTGATAGTTAGCAATTTGTTTTACTAATCCACTACCAATTGAACCTGCAGCACCAGTTACTAAAATGATTTTGTGATTTAACTCTGTCGCAATTTTATCTTGACTAAGCGTAATTGGCTTTCTTCCTAACAAATCTTCGATACTAATTTTATTAATTTGTTTAGTGGAAAATTCGCCATTTATCCATGATTTCACACTTGGCACTTGTTGTACTTCAACACCGTGTTTTAAACAAGTTTCAACTACTGCCGCACGTTTTAATGGATCTGGTTTTTGAATAGCTACGACTACTCGTTGTACGTCATTTTCGGTTAGTAATTTTTCTAATTGTGAAGTGTGATATATTTTTAATCCTTCTAGTAATGAATTTTTCTTTTTGATGTCATCATCTAAATAGCCTAAAATAGTGATATTTAACTGTTGATCTTTTTCAACACTTCGTTTGGTGACAAGCCCAGATACGCCCGAACCATAAATTAAAATATGGGTTTCTTTTGAAGTGTTTTTAATGGAGTCTAAATAGATGAATTTAATGGCAGCACGATAGCCCATTAGAAATAAAATCGACAACATTAGTTCCATTGCAAGAATGGAGACAGGTAGAAAATAATAGCCATCCATCCATTGGTAACGTATGACACTAAAGATGATAAAGGTAAGCGTGGAAGCCACAGAAACTTTTACCACATTGATAAATTCAGGAGATGAAGAGTGACGAATAATGGCGCGATGTGTTTTTAAAAGGAGTAAATAGGTGAGTTTTATCGCTATAAATATGATAATTGAAAATTTAATTAGCTCTAATTCAGATAGTAATTCTTCTCCAGTAAACGACAAGTCAAAGCGAATGATAATCGCCATGAACAAGGCAAATATCGAAAATAAGATATCTATTAACAGAATAAAGAATCGAGGAACATTATGATTGGGAAACTTCATGATATATTTATTCATTTTTTCAATTTTAAGTATATTTTTTGGATGATGTTATACCAAAAAGGATTTTTGTTCCATGAAGTTTGATAGTAATAGCGATCTTCTGTCCCAAAGTACTGATTAAATCGTTTTACACCAGGAACTTCAGAACCATCAAAGTCAAATAATTTTCCTTTGGCCAACGTTTCTTGTATTTGTTGATGCATTGCCAAATACATGCCACCTACTTTCTTTCCCATTTCGTTAGCACCTCCTTTAATGTAAACATCTCTTTCTTTGCCTTTGAAAAAAAATAATCCACCAATGACTTTGTCTTGATGACGAATCTCTTTTATAATTAATGTGTTATATTCTTGTAATGTACTGAATAATTGAAATAACAATTGCTGTTTCTCGTGATCAAAACCAGGAATTTTTTCGCCTAATTCTCCTGCTAAAATTTGAAATGCAGTGGCAATATCCTGACTTTCTACAACTGTTATGTCATTTTTTAGTGCTTTTTGAATGTTGCGCTCTGCATGTTTTTCTAATCGTAGTTGGCGCACTAGTTGATAACTCCTTTGATGATTATTGATTGCAAAATTGGTTTGGAAAATACCGCCTTTAAACTGTTGTTTTAAAGTTGATAACGCCGATTCTACTTCAGTAAGAGACCATTTTCCCAAAAATTGATGTTCCCGAACAAATGGTGCAACCGTCACATTTTCAATGCCTAATCTTTTAGAAGTAGAAAATGCAAATCCTTTTGAGTAGTCATCGTTCACGTAAATATACCAGTTTTCTGAAATAGTGGAAAGATACCAACTGTAGTCATAAGGGCCACTCTCATTTACGTAAACAAGTGCATCCCAACGTGTAGTATCTACTTTATAATGCGGTATAATGTGCATGTAAACAAAGATATCATTGTTTTTTTAAATTTGTAGTTGAATATTGGAATAAATGAAAGAAATAGAGCGTAAATTCCTTGTCGATTCTGAAAAATGGAAGTTTGCCCAAAAAGATAGTGGAAAATCCATTCAACAGGGATATATTTTTAATGAAAGCAATGGTGTTCTACGCGTTCGCATAAAGGGTAGTCAAGGGTTTATTACCATCAAATCTCAAAATAAAGGAATGACACGGTTTGAATTTGAATATGAAATCCCGTTGAACGAAGCGGAAGAATTACTTCAAACGATGTGTCCTGTCTATCTTACTAAAACCCGATATAAAACCCATATTGGTGAACATACGTGGGAAGTGGATGAGTTTCATGGCAAGTTAGCACCACTTATCCTAGCAGAAATTGAGTTAAGTGATGAAGAAGAAACATTTCAATTACCTGATTTTGTGACCGAAGAAGTTACCTTTGATAATCGTTATTATAATTCAGAATTGATTAAACAATTGTCCTAAATTATCATGAAATACAAAGCATTATTAGATAAAAGTAAAGAGGAATTCTCGGAAAATAAGAAGTTTTTTCAAAAATTAAAAAAGACGAATCATCGAACATTAGATCAAGCATTTCACGAACAACACGAGAAAGTTTTTAAATCGATTGATTGTTTATCATGTGCCAATTGTTGCAAAACGACGAGTCCTATTTTTAGAGACGTTGACATTAAGCGAATAGCTAAAAGATTTCGTGTTTCAGAAGCAAAGTTTATCGATTGCTATTTAAGAGTCGATGAAGACAATGATTATGTATTGCAAACAGCACCTTGTCCATTCTTAGATTTATCTGATAATAAATGTACGATTTATGAAGATCGACCACTTGCTTGTCGCGAATATCCACATACGAATCGAAAGAATATGTATCAAATCTTAGATTTAACGCTAAAAAATGCGGAAATTTGTCCAGCAGTTTCACAAATAGTCACTAATTTAAAAGACAAAATATAATTATGGACACGGTTTTAACAGAAGAGTTCAACCATTGGTACGACGAAAAAGTCAAAAGTCTGAAAGACAAAGGTGAATCACTGATATTACATTATTTTGGTGGCTTTAAAGAAGATTTAATCTATCGACTTTCAGAAACTATTGAGGAAAAATTATTAGCAGAAAACTTCAGTTATACGGTAGTGAAAAAGGTTTTTTCATCAGTAACAGAAGCGATTAATAATATTATTAAACACGGTCGAAAAGCGGAGTTAAGTGAAGGAGCGTTAATTGTTTCCACGAAGGATGATGTTGTGAAAGTTATTATTTCAAATATTGTCACGCATCCCAAAGCAAAGGCGATAAAAATCTCTATTGATGAATTGAATACTTTAAGTCGTAAGGATATGAATTTTCGTTTTTATGATTTAATGAAGCGTTCTATTATTAGTAATACGTCTAGCCTAGGAATTGGTATTCTTTCAATTCGTTTGAATAGTAGTTCACCATTAAAGTTTGATTTTCAAGAATTAAATCCTGATTATAACATTTTTTCGTTGCAGTTTGAAGTGGAGTAGTGTGTGAACTAACTTTTACGTTACCCCACATTTATTTCATCACCGTCATTGACAACATATGAGTTTTCAAAAACAGTTTTTGCTTCCTCAAGATGGCCTTGAATTCCTTTGTAACGAGCGCTAAGATGACCGAGGATTAATTTCTTGACGTTGGCTTTTAAAGCAATTTTAGCTGCTTGTTCTGCTGTAGAATGATGGGTTCTTTTCGCACGATCTTGCAGTTCTTTGGTAAACGTTGCTTCGTGATAAAGCAAGTCGGCATTTAAGATGTATGGAATAATAGACTCATCATATTTCGTGTCAGAACAATAAGCGTACTTGAGTGAATTGTCTGCTGGATGGGTATATTTTTGATGATCGTAAAACGTTCCATCCATAGCCGTGTAGTCTTTTTCATCTTTGAATAATTGAGCGGCGGGAACAGGTACTTTATCTAGTTCAAAATGAAATTTATTGATTTTTAATTTTTTAGGACATTCTTCAATCACATAACCATTTGTTGGTATACCGTGATTGAGTGGAAAAACTTTGATACTGATTATATCATCGTTGTATATTTCTTTTGATACATCGCCATTTAGCGGAATGAATTCAATGTCAAAACTCAACTTAAATCCATCCATCTCAATTTGCATTTTGAGAATATGCTCTAAAAATGCTGGAGCGAAAATCGTTAATTTTCGATCTCTTCCTAACAAATTCATGGTGGATAGTAAGCCAACTAATCCGAAGTAATGGTCACCATGAAGATGAGAAATCAGAACGATATCGATTCGTTGAAGTTGAACCTTGTGTTTTCGGAGTTGTATCTGCGTACCTTCTGCACAATCGATTAAGATATGTCGATTGTTACAAAAAATGTATTGTGCCGTAGGATTTCTGAGTGCGGTAGGTAGCGCTGAACCTGAACCTAAAATAAGTACTTTAAATCCCATCTGCTATTTACATAACAGCTTCTTCCGCTTCCGATATAGTACCAACCAATGTTAATACTTTGTCTAATTGCGCAATAGTAATTAGTTTATTTACCATTGGTTGAGCACCACAAACGATGAATTTCCCGTTCGTGTCTCTACAAAAACGATGTCCCACTAATAAGGCACTTAATCCTGAAGAATCGCAGTATTTAGAAGCACTTAAATCTACAATAATTTTGTTTCGAGAGTCATTTTGAAATTGAGTGAATAAATCACGTAACTCTGGTGCATTCGTAGCGTCAATTTTCTCTACTTTACAGATAAGTATATCGTATTCAGGTTTTTTAACTATTTCAAATTTCATAATCATACAAGTTCGCACTAAAGTTAATAAAAATTTGATTAACCGAGCTTACTATGTAATTTCTTCCATTAAAAATTTTGAAAAACAAAGGTCAATATGAAATGAAAGTTGTCTTTTCAGGAATGCTTTAACCTTTCAGTTTGGAGACAATATTTGTCGTAGAAAAGCCTTCTTCCAAATTGATTGTTTCCACTTTTCCACCTTTTGCTTTTACAACATCGCTTCCAACGATATATGTTTTGATAGAACTGTCCGTTTCGTTAGCGTCATAATCGGCACCTTTTACTAATATATCAGGAGCGATTTCAGTGATGATTTGAATAGGAGTAGAGTCGTCGTAAATCACAATGCAATCCGTGTATTCGAGAGCTGCCAAAAGTATCGCGCGGGATTGTTCATCGTTGATAGGACGTTCTGGCCCTTTTTGTTGTGCTCTCACCGACAAATCAGAATTTAAACCAATAATTAAACGTTGTCCTAAGTCGGCACTTTTTGCCAAATACACCACATGACCTCGGTGAAGAATATCAAAACAGCCGTTGGTAAAAACAACTTTTTCACCATTTTTCTGCCATTTCTTCGTCAAAGATTTCGCTTTGTCTAAATCGACAATTTTATTTAATAATTGGTCCAGATGCTTCTTTTCCATAAGATTTTGTGAGTATGAAAAGTGATATTACACCCAGTAAAATTACTAATAGTGTTTGAAAGCTCCAAATAATCATTCCTAAAGCGTTTCCAATTGCTTGAGCATTTGTAATCGTTTCTTTTTCGACAATGCCAATTACAATTCCGATTAAGAGTGGAAAAGCACCAATTCCACCGTTTGTAAAGACGATTCCGACAGAACCAGCAATGAATGCTAATAAAACCGTATTAAATGAAATAGTGGCTGTTTCTGGAATACTCAAAAAACAGACGTAGAAGTAAAGTACGTATAATCCCCAAATAAGGACTGAGTAGAAAAAGTATAAGCCAAATTGACGCATTTTAAAGATGGAAAAAATACCACTTAAAAGACCTAGGATAAATTGCGTTATTTTCTCTTTGAATTTTGGAACAAATAAATAAAGCATAACAAGCATCATCATAAAGAGACTAAAAACGAGATAAAGATAGAATCGAAAGGAACTATCTTCTTTTAAACCAAAAGTACTTTGAATATTTTCAAGAATAAGTTCGAAATTTTTGATATTTAGAACATACGTTATAACAACAATACTTCCTAAGAAAACCATGTCGACAATTCTTTCAGAAATGATGGTACCAAAGGATTTTGCAAAGGGAACATTCTCCGAACGTAATAACATCACTGAACGCGAAGCTTCACCTGCACGCGGAATGGTCAAATTGATGATGTATCCAATCATTAATGAATGATAGCGGCTTTTGAATTTTGTAGGATATCCTATTGGTTCTAAGGTGAGTTTCCATCTTTCTGCACGAATAATAAAAGCAATATAACTTAAGATAAGCGATAGAATTATCCACCAATAATTTGCGGTATAAATAGCATGGTAAAATTCCTTTAACTGATCTTCTTCCATTTGCTGAAAGAAAAACCATAGCAGATACATACCAATACTTAAAGGAATGGTGACTTTTGCAATCTTAATGAGTAGGGATTTCATTAATCAATGATGTGATTATTCTCATCTGGAAAAATCATCTGTGGCTTGAAGTTTTTTGCTTCTTCCATTTCCATCGTTGCATAGCTGATAATGATGAGCACATCTCCTACAGCAACTTTTCGTGCAGCAGGCCCATTCAAGCATATTGTTCCTGATTGACGATCACCTTTTATGACATATGTTTCCAATCGTTCGCCGTTGTTCACATTGACGATTTGTACTTTCTCACCTTCTATAATGTTGGCAGCTTCCATTAAATCTTCATCAATCGTGATACTACCAATGTAGTTCAAATCGGCTTGTGTCACTTTTACACGATGAATTTTAGATTTAAAAACTTGTATTAACATTTCTTGGTCCTCCGTTTATTTTTGAATGCGCAAAGTTAAATAAAAAAAATAGGTAACTAACTACAAGATGTTTAAAGTTTGGCTAAAATGGATGAAGTTCTATTAATATGAATTCACTAGAAATGGCTGTCATTTGAGAATTGATAGTTTAATTTTCAGAATATAACAGTATTGATTATGTCAAATATTTAATAGTTAATCGGAAATAAACCGATTATCTAGTTAGAATTTGACAATAAGTTGTGTTCTTTTTTAAATTTCAGAAGTATCGTAATGAAGTAACTGATTTCAATCATATTTAATAGTAGACTATTTTACTACTTTTCCATCCAAAATTAAGGAATATACAGAAAGAATATGATCACAAAAGAATTATTAGACCCTCGCAGCATTGTCATCATCGGCGCTTCAAACGACACATCAAAACCAGGAGGGAAAGTACTCCAAAATTTAATCAAACATAATTTCAAAGGTGAATTATTCGCTGTTAACCCAAAAGAGACCGATGTTCAAGGAATTCCTTGTTATAACTCTGTTAAAGACGTTCCTAATGTCGACTTAGCCGTTATTGCGGTTGCAGCAAATTATGTAGAGGATACGATGCGTACATTGGCAGAACAGAAAAACTGTAAAGCTTTTGTGTTGTTTTCTGCCGGTTTCAGTGAGATTGGAGAGGAAGGCAAAGCATTAGAAGAACGTTTGGTTACAATTGCAAACAATGCAAGAGCATCATTTGTGGGACCTAATTGTATTGGGATAATTACTGGAAATTATAAAGGCGTTTTTGCCGGACCGATTCCTGAATACGACCCGATGGGATGTGATTGTGTTTCGGCTTCTGGTGCTACAATGGTGTATATATTAGAAGTCGCTATTCCACGAGGTTTGAAGTTTAGAAATATTTATTCCATTGGAAATAGCGCTCAAATAGGGGTAGAAGATATCTTACAATATTGGGACGAAACATTTGATCCAAAAACGAGTTCTCGTATCAAATTGCTGTATATGGAGCAAATTTCTGACCCACAACGCTTTTTAAAACACGCTAGATCATTAACTAATAAAGGATGTCGCATTGCAGCGATTAAAGCGGGTGCGACAGAAGCGGGTTCACGAGCAGTCTCTTCACACACTGGCGCTTTGGCTGGTTCCAATAGTGCGGTGAATGCCTTATTTCGAAAAGCAGGAATTATCCGTTGCTATAGTAGAGTAGAGTTGGTGTATGTAGCAGCCGTTTTTACAATTACAAAATTGGTCGGAAAACGTTTGGCGATTATTACACATGCTGGAGGTCCAGGCGTTATGTTAGCAGATGTCTTAACGAAAAATGGCATGAGTGTTCCTGTAATTGAAGGACCAAAGGCAGATGCATTGCTTTCTAAGCTTTACCCAGGTTCTTCGGTAGCCAATCCAATTGATTTTTTAGCAACTGGAACAGCTCAACAATTAGGAGAAATATTAGATGCTGTCGAAAATGACTTCGACGAAATAGATGGTGCAGTTGTAGTTTTTGGTACAACAGGAATGTGGAAAGTAGATGATGTGTATGAAGTGTTACACGATAAAATGAAAACGTGTAAAAAACCTATTTTCCCTATTTTACCATCTGTCGTACAAGCAGCGGAAGAAGTAAGCCATTTTCATTCAAAAGGACATGTGAATTTTGTCGACGAGGTTAGTTTTGGTTATGTTTTATCACGTGTTACCAAAACACCTATTCCGTATGCTGACCCAGATTTACCATACATTAACACTAAAGCTATTAGAACTATAATAGACCAATCAGAAAATGGGTTTATACCGGCAGATAAAGTATTTGAATTATTTGATGCTGTGGGTATTGACCGTGTAAGACAAGCAACCGTAAGTAAAGCAGATATAGCGGTTCGAAAATCCTTGGAATTAGGTTTTCCACTCGTCATGAAAGTTTCGGGGCCGATTCATAAATCCGATATTGGTGGTGTTGTCATTGGTGTAAGTACAGTCGAAGAAGTTAGAAATGAATTCAACCGTTTGATGAGCCTACAAAATGCCGATGGTGTAATCATGCAACAACAATTGAACGGAACGGAAATATACATTGGAGCCAAAGAAGAAGAATTATATGGTCATCAGATTTTAGTGGGTCTTGGTGGTGTTTTTGTCGAAGTTTTTAAAGATGTTTCTTCAGGTCTAGCACCGATAAGTCGTGAAGAAGCTTCGGCAATGTTAAAACACCTTAAATCCTATCCAATTATTCAAGGAACCCGAGGAAAAGAAGGCGTGAAAGAAGAGTTGATTATCGATGTTATCTTAAAATTATCAGCTTTGGTGGCAGCTGCTCCAGAAATTAGTGAAATGGATATCAATCCTTTGTTGGGAAATATGAAGCAATTAGTAGTGGTTGATGCACGTATTTGTCTGGTGAAGTAAAAACGCACTTCGACTTAGCTCAGAGACCTCCTCTCTGTTCTCTCATTCTCACTATGATTATCGCTATTTTCTCTCACTCTCATTCTGTGTTTTCTGTGCTATATGTGAGCCAAAAAATCTTAGTTCTTCAACACCCAAAATATCCCCACACACGTCCCAATAGAAACAAGAATATTAACAACCGCAATAATATAATTTCCCGATTGGAATAAGTCAAAGGTTTCCTTGCTGAATGTTGAAAAAGTACTCATTCCGCCACACAAACCAATAAAGAGAAAGAGTTGCCAGAAACTAGTTTGAGGTCTGATGAAATAAATAGTAAGTGCTAAAATTAGACATGCCAATGTGTTGGTGATAAATGTATTTAACGGAAAATTCATGGTGAATGGAATCTTCGCAATGCTAAAGCGAATTAGACTTCCTATTCCGCCACCGATAAAAACTGCTAACCAATTCATTTGTAAAGTATTATTCTAAATGTTGTTCCAACTCCCACTTCTGTTTTCAGCACAAAGACTTTTCCCTTGTGGTATTCTTTAATAATTCGTTTGACGAGCGAAAGCCCCAATCCCCAACCTCGTTTTTTAGACGTAAATCCAGGTTTGAAGATGTTTTTCACATCTTTTTGAGGAACACCTTTTCCGGTGTCTGAAATGTCGATGTAAACACTTCTACCTTCATTGGAAAGGTGTACATGTACTTCTCCATGAGAACGCATTGCATCGACGGCATTCTTGATAATATTTTCTCCCACCCAAGACATTAATGGTCGATTGTGTAAGACTTCTATGGTATCGGAAGTAGTGGAAAAGCTAATTTTAATTTTGTCGGAAACCCGTGTTTGAAAATAGTCGGTTATCGATTTAAATGTGGAAACAATATCGGTTTCATCCAATAACGTTTCAGAGCCTATTTTAGAAAAACGATTGGAAACACTTTCTAACCGCGTGACATCTTTCCGCATTTCCGTGATAATGTCTTTTTCCACATTTTGCGCATCCAATAATTCAATCCAAGCGATAAGTGATGATAAAGGGGTGCCGAGTTGATGGGCCGTTTCTTTGGCCATTCCAGCCCAAACTTGATTTTGTTCAGCTTTTCGGAAAGTACTGAAAATGAGATAAGCGACTAAAATAAATAGGGCAATAATGATAATTTGAATGTAAGGGAAATATTGAAGTTGTTTCAACTCACTACTTTGGTCGAAATAAAGAACGCTATTTTGTGCATTCGAAAAAACGATATCTATTGGACGATTCGAACTCGCTAATTCATTCATCGTTTGGCTTAAATGCTCTTTTGATATTTTATCAGCGGGTAAATTAGTAGCAATGATCGAATCCTTATCCTTGTCAATCAATAAGATAGGAACGAGATTTTTATTGAGTATCAGTTCTTTGTTAAATGCCTGAATGAGTGAATCAAGTTCAAATTCTAGATGTTCAATACTGTATGAATTACCATACGAATAAGTCATGAACAAGCCTTCGTACACTTCAATCGTAAAAGAGCGTTTTTCATTTATCCATTGTTTACTCAATTTTTTTAAAGAGTCTTGATAGACTTTCTCGGCAGTTGCTCGATCAAGTGATGGATTATTTTCGCGTAGTGTATGCGTATCGAATTTCAAGTTAATATGAGATGTGACATCACCTTTATTATCTGTCACAATTACTGGAATATTTTTGTTTTTAGAGATAATTTTTAGCGGTAAACTATAATCGACTTCTACCTCTAGATTGGACGGCATGGAGATGGTTTTAGTCGCTTCAATCCAAAGCTCCATTTCCCCTTTTTCCTTTAATTTCAATTCGGTAAACGAATAATTGGTCAATTGGACTAATTCGACTTTCTTTTTGATGGCATCTGCCCAGGTTTGTGCGCGTTCACGTTCTCTAAAACGTACTTTATCGACGATAGAATTGGAAAAATAGATAGAAACAGCCATTAGCATTAATGCTATGACTAATAAAAAAACTTCCCACTTCTGTTTGTTCGAGTAAAGATTCATTTTGAAAAATAATCAACCCTAAAATTAATCGTTTATTGTATTTTGAGCTAAATTTAATCCGATTATCTATCTTTAGCTATATGAAATACGGTTTTTATCTACTTTTAGTTCCTCTTTTTCTACTTTCGTGCAAACAAGAACTGCCTAAAGAGACGAAATTAATGCAATTCCACCAACAATGGATAAAGCCTACTTTATGGATTTCGGAATTACAAGAATTGAATAATTTTCCGTATTGGTTTGACGACTCTTTAATTGCAGCGAATGGCATTCATGAGATTCAACAAAAAGAATATTTTGTTAAATATAGCAATATCAAAGAAGTAGATCTCAAAAAATTATCACCGGATGAGATTATAACCTATTATTTTGACGATTCTGGAAAAGTTATTTCGGTAAAGAAAGAAGAGTTCAATAATCTTGTTTTATACAAGAAAGAGATGATTAAATATGATGTTACATCTTTCGATTCAACCTTTTATTTTTCATCGTACCAATCGAAGTCTGAGATGCCAACGGATTTAATTCCTTCAGGTTATAAAACGCCAAGTGACAATCAATATATGAAAGACAATCAAAATTCTAATTATTCATCGTTTTATAATTCCGAGAGTGATAAATATTTATTCTTCATCACCAATAAGAGTCATATTAGTCCAATTGCTATCGATACGATGTTATCGCCAAGCCCCAAAGATATTATCGTTATTCCTAATTTCTTGTTTCCAGAAAAGATATACAGTGTCGAAAATAAAGTGCTAGAATCGAATGTGTTAGAGTTTAAGTACGACCAATTTAAGAATTTAATTCATTACAGTTATCGCCAAAAATCGAGTAGGGTTGAGTCAGCCGTTTTGTACAATCAAAAAGGGTTTTTAATCGGCTTTCAGAATAATATCTTTAACGGTAATGATTTGGTAAAAACGCAAATGATGTCGTTATCTATTAACGAAATTGGTCAGCCTTTGATGATGTATGAGAACACACATAAACCATTTTTGAAGAAGGTGGTGAGGTTGGAGTATGAGTGATATTTTAAACAATAAAAACGCTATGATGAAACAAAAAGGTCAATTAGTAGGTGGTTTAATTGTGTTAGAATGAATGAGTACGAGTTGTAAAAAGAATTACACGTGTGTGTGTACAAGTATTGGTGGATCCAAAGACGCTTTTACTGTAAAAAAATACGAAGAAGAAAGCTCAAGCTGAATGCCAGGAGTATTATGAAAAGCATTACGGCTATTATTGGAGTGAAACCTTTTGTCAGATTAAATAATTCTTTAAAAGGGATTATTCATTCACCATTGAAAAGAATGGTAGAAGTATAACTACTAAATGGTGATTGCTTCCTTATATTTCTTTTAAAATTCAGTCTATTTTGAGATACGGCTAGCGATAGCCATATTAAAAATGTGTAAAAATTTCACGTAATCTTATAACCTGAGTTCGATTATTAACATATTGATTATCAGCAACTAATGATTAAAGTGTAAAAATAAGTGAAATACATTTTGCATCTTTAATGCGTTGACTATTAATGATTTAAGCTAATATTATGATTTTACTCAAGATAAAGTTATTGAAATTTTCTATTTAACAGACGAATTTTGTTCTGAATTTCAAAAAACAATTCAAGAATATTCACTTGGTAATCTGCCTAAGAAGAAACCAATAATGAGCCATAGTGAAGTGATAACGATTTTGATTATTTTTCATGGAATGCAATCCAAAAATC
>CAZDAR010000056.1:0-15403 GCA_964503665.1 uncultured Flavobacteriales bacterium | reverse complement strand
ATCGTTAGAAATATCTATCTAAGTCAAATTGATTCGCGTAAAAAAGGGTTACTGATTGTATCCATAATCATCAATCTTGGACTACTTGCTTATTTCAAATATGCTAATTTCTTCGTCGAGAATCTAAATGAAGTTTTGTATTCTCTTGGCTTTACTCAACTAGGTTGGACAGCTATAGCTTTGCCGATTGGAATTTCATTTTACACCTTTCAGACTTTAACCTATTCCGTTGATGTTTATCGAAAAGTGCACAAACCGTTAGAGAAAGTAACTGATTACCTACTGTATATCATGTCCTTCCCTCAAATGATAGCAGGTCCAATCGTGCGGTTTAACTCCATTGCAGATCAGATTATCGATCGAAAGGAAATCATCGATGATAAATTAATTGGATTTTATCGCTTTTGCATTGGCTTGGCAAAAAAAGTGCTGATTGCGAATGTCATGGCTGAGCAAGCTGATTTAATTTTCAATAGCGATTTATCGAACCTAAATGCATCCAATGCTTGGCTAGGAATTTTGGCATATTCTTTCCAAATCTATTTTGATTTTTCAGGTTATTCCGATATGGCTATTGGATTAGGACGAATGATTGGCTTTACATTTCCAGAAAACTTCAATTCACCGTACATCTCCCAAAGTATCAGTGAATTTTGGCGTCGATGGCACATTACTTTGGGGAATTTCATGAAAGAATATTTGTACACCCCTCTGGGTGGAAATAGGGTCAGTTCAAAATACCATTTATTCTTCAATCTATGGATTGTTTTCCTATTGTCTGGATT
Organism: uncultured Flavobacteriales bacterium; assembly: GCA_964503665.1. GTDB lineage: Bacteria > Bacteroidota > Bacteroidia > Flavobacteriales_D > Crocinitomicaceae > 40-80. The sequence goes on along the minus strand of CAZDAR010000056.1, from coordinate 14,618 downwards.
ATGGCACGGAGCTTCTTGGAATTTTGTGATTTGGGGAGCATTTCATGGGTTGTTTTTAATTCTCGATCGCTTATTCCTATTGAATTTACTGAAAAAAGTCGGTAAAATTCCTGCAACAATATTCACTTTTCTGATTGTGATGATTGGATGGGTTATTTTCAGATTAGAAAACATAGGCGATGTGAAAGTGTATCTAACCAAAATGTTCTCTTTTGATTCTAATTTCAAACTGGACAACATTCCCTCTTTTTTCGGTGTTGTCGTTTTAGCCATACTCTTTTCATTTGCAGCTAGCTTTAAAATAGGAGCACAAATCGAGACTTATCTATTTCAGCGAGATAAATACCAAATACATGAGTATATTCTCTTTTTGATTATTTCATTTATCTTATTTTTCTTGGCTATTAGTGCTATTATTTCTTCAGACTTCAATCCATTTATTTATTTTAGATTTTAATCATGAAGAAACAAACCAAACATCTCCTAATTAAAAAGCTACTTTTTGCTACAGTCATTATCTTTCTGTTTCTTCCGATGATTCAACAGAAAATGAAACTAGTGAAATTAAAGCCATTGGATGGTTCTTATTCGACAATCGAAAAACCTCTATTCACATTAAACGATTGGCTGGAAGGTAAATTTCAGACTAACCAACAGGATTACCTAGATCAAGAGGCTGGTTTTAGGAGTTTTTTAGTTCGTACATATAATCAAATCTATTACAGTTTATTCGATCAAGCGAGAGCAAATAACGTCACCATTGGAAAGGATAATTACTTATACGACAAAAGTTATATCAACGCTTATTTAGGAAGGGATTTCATTGGTCAACAACGAATTACCGATAAAATAGCCAAACTCCAGAGAATCAGCGATACACTTCGAGCACAAGACATCGACATTATTGTTGTATTCGCTCCTGGAAAGGGAAGTTTCTATCCAGAGTTCATTCCTGATAAATATGAGCCCAATCGGATAACAACCACCAATCACTATGCATACGCGAAAGAGTTAAAGAAAAGTAGCATTCATTTTTTAGATTTGAATCAATGGTTTAGATCTAAAAAAAATAAAAGCGATTATCCACTATTTCCCAAAACAGGAATTCATTGGAGTTTATATGGAGAGAGCTTGGCAATGGATACATTGACTAATTACGTCCAGACGATTCGAAAAATTCAATTGCCCAAAATGGTTATTGATAGAATTGAAGCTCCAGACACAATAAGAGATAGAGACGACGATATAGAAAGAGGAATGAATTTGCTATTTGATATTCAGGATTTAAAAATGGGATATCCCTCACTTTCATTCCAAGAGAGTAATACGGATACTCATTTAAAAGTAATCACAGTTGCTGACAGTTATTATTGGGGTGTTTTTGGCCGAGGGATTTCCGGTAGAATTTTTAAAGACGAGCAGTTCTGGTATTACAACAAAGAAATACACGCGAGTTCACTTCCTAAATCTATCTTGGTTGACGATGTTAATATCCAAAAAGAGGTTGAAAAGAGCGATGTCATTATTTTACTCTTTACAGATGCCAACCTAAAAGACTTCGCTTATGGTTTTATTGATCAATTGTATGATCTATATTTTAAACCTACCATTCATCAAAAGTAAACTATTAAAAAATAATAAAGGCTGTTCATATTGAACAGCCTTTATTATTTTTGGAAAATCTTTAGCTACTTAGAAGTATACACAGATGTTAAACGTTCCAAGAGGTTTCGTATGGAAACCAGTATTAACAGGATTTAATTTCGTTTCTCCTGTATATACTTGATCTAATTTATACGTTTCTACAATTCCAGTTTGTTCCGTAGAAACACTTCCGAAGATGAAAAGATTAAACTCTGCACCGATAGAAATATTCTTAGTGATAAAAAAATCAGCACCAGCGTAAAGACCTGCGCCAAAGTGGAATATATTTCCACCTTTCGTATCAATCGTACGGTGCGTTGGTGTTTGGATAGTATTACTGAAGAAATCATACGTCGTTGGCGTTTCGTTGGTTGTGCTCATAGCATTTCCATACGTATGAGATGCTCTTCTGTGAATATAAGCTCCCATCACTTCCACACCTCCGTATCCTTGCATTCTCCAAAGATTCTTTCTCCACTCTACTCCAATTCCCAATTCAAACTCACTATTACGTTGTTTGTATTGATCAACTGTTTTCTCGTAAGTTAAAGGATCATCATTCAATGGATTGTCAATATTTGCTACGTCGTCGTATAAATAAACACGTGAAGTAGTATTATTTACCCCAACTCCAAGACGAATTCTAGTCGCCATATTATCAGTGATAAAATATCTTCCATAAATGATTGGTTTTATGGCAACAGCCGTCATTGACGGTTCAACCATGCTATAGCTAGGATAGTCAGGTGTTCCATGAGCACTAAAACTATTTCCAACAAACTTAATCACATTTGCCATATCTATACCTAAAGAATAATCACCTGCCTTTGGAAACAAATCTGAATGGTCTTTTTTTTCGTCTTGACCAAATAAAATTGGTGTTGCCAATAAAAAAGATATACCTATTATAATGAACTCTCTCATTTTCATTTAATTTAATTTAATTGATAAAAAAAGTTAATTATTCTACTTCTTGTACGAAAGTTCCCTTTACGAATTGATAGTCTTTATTAGTATAATTAACAAAGTACAAGTTATCAGCAAAGTTTAAATTATTTACATTTAATGATTTCTGATCATTAATCACATCTTCGAATTCAAGGATTTTAGTACTTTTCACATTGATAGTAGCCGTTCCATTTTGTACCAAAGCTACATCAAATGAATACTTTCCGTTAGCCATTGTTGTAACTGTCTTTGTTTGGTGATATTCTTTATCTCCGAACTCATTCTTAGATACAATTTTGATGACCAACTCTGTTCCTTCTGGAACTGGAGCGTAGATTAACGTATCTGGTTGAAGAACTCCAACCTTACGCTTTACTAAATAAGTAAGTGTTCCTTCATAAGTAACTGAAGTAGAAGGAGTAAAACTTCCTGAATTTGGATCTGAAGATGTTTCTTGATACTCAAGTGTACCTAAATCTAAAAGCGTTTTAGAATTACCAGTACCTAAATCATTGACAAATTCATCAGCCAATTCGAAAAGTGAAGTCTTTTCAGAAACATCCGTTTGACCAATCGCTTCAAGAACAGATGATGTGAAACTTTCAAACGAAATTGTAGCATTTACACCACTAGATACTACAGGCACTTCAATTGAGAATTTACCATTTGCATCAGTCGTTGTTGTAACAATATGGTTTCCTCCTGAAGTATTGTTTGGATTATAATCCGAAAGAGGAATCGAAATAGTTACTGTTAACCCACTTGGTGCTTTTTCTAAACTACTGTTTGTTTTGTCCAATTGAGCATACATATCACCTTTAATAGTTGCAGTAGGCAATGACGATAAGTCAAGAGGTGCCGAAACTTCATATTTTTTACATGAAGTAAATGCAAACGCTAACATTACTGTAGCTACTGAATAAAATACTAATTTTTTCATATTTTTTAATATAATTTTTGGTAAATGTATTGAATATTTTTAAATTAACAATTTTTTTTAACAAACATTAAATTGTTATTTATTCGAAAAAAAATACAACAAATTGTATTTCAGACTAAGGCTAATTCAACTAACCATACTCCTACTCTCGTGTAATATTGAAATACTCGGTTACAAAAAAAGTCATTAGTGTTTTAAACACAATAACTTGGACACATTTTTCTAATTAGTCGCTCCTTAACAGACCTTCAAAGAGCTATTATTTAAAAAAATTAGCTTTAAAGAAATTAGTTGAAGAAAACGCAAAAGACAATTTTTTGCTTTGTCTTTTAGTATTTCCATCATTTTCTTTAAGTTTCATGTTGCAGCTAGATAAAAAAGCATTCATTTGTGGACCTATTTCACCATGGAAGTAGTTTTGAGCTAACCTAAAATCTGTTTTTAAATGTCCTATTATTGGCTCTATTGCCGCCGTAGTTCTAAATTTCTTTCGCTTTATTTGTTTTTGATAAACTGTATCGCTCTTTTTTAGTGGGCTTGGTATCGATATTTTGACATTTTTTATTTCTGATTTTCCTTTTCCTCCTCTTCTCAGCAACTAACACCTAGTATGTACAATACATCCTCAAATAAAAATGAATTATACATACCAGTAATGTTAGCGTGTAAATTATTATGCTCCTCCTCCAATTGCTTTAAATAGTCTCACAGAAAATGAATTCTTAAGTCGCAACAATTCCTGAAGTTCATTCTGCGCTTTCAAGAAATTTTCTTGCGCGGTTAAGACCTCCAAATAACCAGCTCTACCTGATGTAAATAATACTTGTGATGTCTCAATTGATCGCCCTAAAATATCCACTTGTTCTTTTTTATAAACAATCTGTTTTTCCGTAAATTCTAATACTTTCATCAACTCAACAACTTCTGTAAAGGCAATAACCACGGTTTTTTCATAGTTGATATAGGCTAATGATTGATTGGCTTTACTGCTTAACAATTCATGACGCAATGCACGACGATTTAATAAAGGAGTAAACAAACCTCCAGCAATATCATAAACAAATGAAAGAGGATTTATCCAATAATCGAGTCTAAAAGCATTTAATCCGATTTTTGCATTAATGCTAAGTTGAGGATAAAACGCTGCCTTTGCTGCTGATACACTAGCTTTTTCAGCTCTCAATCGCTGCTCAGCCGAGCGAATGTCAGGTCGGTTCTGAAGTAAATAAGATGGTACACCTACTTTTTCCATTTTTGATATTTGATTTCCATCTATCAATACATTTCTATCAATTGATTGTGGATAGCGACCTAACAAAGTATTGATTCGATTTTCTTCTATTATCACCGCCTTTTGAAGATCCAGCAAATAACTTTTAACATTCAAATATTGAGCATTGATAAGTTCCACAGCTAATTCGGACACTCTTCCGCCTTCTTTCTTAAATTTCACAATTTCTAAGGCCTTTTCCTGTAATTCAATATTTTGCGTGTAAATTATTATTTGTTCATCTAGCACCATCAGATTGTAGTAACTCTCAGAAATTTCAGATATAATTTCTGTAAACACCAATTTTCGCATTTCATCTGTTGCCAAGAATTGAAAATAATTCGCTATCTTCTTATTCCTTAGTTTTCCCCACAAATCAATCTCCCATGAAGTTGAAAAAAAGAAATTAAAATCGGGAATCGTAGCTGGATAAGCTATTGGACTTTGTGTTGATCCCGGATTATCATTTATTCCACCTTCTGTGTATTTTCCATATTTTCTAGAACCGATGTCCACTCCTACTCCTAAATCCGGCAACCGAATTCCTGTTGTTAAAGCGATCTGACTTTTAGAAAGTTGGATATTTTCATACGCCGTTCGTGCGTCAAAATTATTGATTAAAGCAGTTTTTATTAGCTTCTTTAATTTTTCGTCTGTAAAAAACACTTCCCATGTTGGTGGAACAAACTCAGCATTGTAACTAAGTGTGTCTACTAAAATAGAATCATTTGTCGCTGTATAACTCGCTGGAATTTTAACTCCTGTAGAAATAACTTGATGTTTCACTTTACACGATGACAATCCGACTAAAACAATTAGTACGATTATAAAATATAGTATTCTCATTTTTTTAATTTTTTATCAATTGTTGCGAAAAGCACATATAATCCAGGAATGATAAGGACACCTACGATTGTTCCAAAAATCATTCCTCCAGCAGCGGCTGAACCTATCGTTTTATTCCCGATAGCTCCTGCGCCATTCGATAACATCAACGGAATCAGACCGGCTGTAAACGCAAAGGAAGTCATCAAAATAGGGCGTAATCGAACGACCGACCCTTCAATCGCAGCTTGTACAATCGTTTTTCCCTCCGCTTGTTTTAAGAGTGCGTATTCAATAATCAAAATGGCATTTTTGCCGAGCAAACCGACGAGCATAATCATCGCCACTTGAGCGAATATATTATTCTCCAATCCAAATAACCACAAAAACAGGAAAGTTCCAAAAACACCTACGGGTAAAAACAATAGTACTGGAAATGGCAACCAAAAACTTTCGTATTGTGCGGCCAAAATCAAATAGACAAACAGTAAACAGATGGCGAAAATATAAAACACTTGATTTCCAGATAAAATTTCCTCTCTTGTCATCCCTGACCATTCATAATCAAATCCTTTAGGTAAACTTTCTTTTGTCACTTTTTCGATAGCTCTGATAGCATCTCCTGTAGAATATCCATGAGTTGGCTCTCCATTTATCATCGCCGCAGTAAACATGTTGTAACGCGTTAATTGTTCGAGACCATACACTTTTTCAATTCTGGCAAAAGTGTTATAAGATATCATTTCATCGTCTTCATTCTTGACTCTTAATTTAAGGATATCTTCGGGTTGAGATCGAAATTGCGGATTAGCTTGTACCATTACACGATACATCTGTCCATAACGAATAAAGTTGGTTGCGTAATAACTACCTATCAAAGCTTGTAAATTATCAAGTGCCATCTTTACATTGACTTTTTTCTTTGCTGCAACTTCTTGGTCTATATGAATTATAAATTGAGGAAAAGAAGGATCAAAACTTGAAAACACTTGTCCTATTTCAGGTTGACTTCTAAGCTTCTTAAGAAATTTATTGGTCACATCTGCTGTATTCTGCATGTCTTCTTTACCTGTTTTATCTAGAACTCTAAACTCGAATCCAGAAGCATTTCCAAAACCAGGAACAGCAGGAGGTAAAACAAATTGAATTTCAGCATCCTTGATGTGCTTTGTTTTTTGTGTCAAAATTTCTATCATTTCGACATCTGTCAGCTCTCTATCATTCCATGGTTGTAGATTTATCGAACTCATTCCATAAGATGAACCTACACCTTCCGTTATCATTGAATAACCCGAAAGAGAAGAAATGGATTCAACGCCAGCAATTTTCAAAACAATTGCATCTATTTCATCCATCACTTTTTCAGTTCTTTCAAGAGTTGCTCCCGATGGTGAAGTAACGCTTACATAAATAGTTCCTTGGTCTTCTGAAGGTATAAATCCTGATGGAACCAAATTAGAAATACCAAAGGTCATCACGGTAAAAATCAATAATATTCCAATGGTTACCATTTTTCGATTGACTATCTTTTTCAAAATAGATGCATATCCTCTGGTCACCTTATCAAAACCATTATTAAAACCATCAAAAAAGCGTTGTCCTTTTGACTTTTTAGTATGATCAATTGGCTTCAATATAATCGCACATAAAGCGGGGGTTAAGGTAAGTGCATTAATTCCAGAAATCAGAATGGCAATTGCCATTGTAATAGAAAATTGTCGATAAAAAACGCCTACCGGGCCACTTAAAAAAGAAACGGGAACGAATACCGCCGACATAACGAGTGTAATAGCAATTATTGCCTTGGATATTTCTCCCATTGATGCTTTTGTTGCCTCTTTTGGACTTAAATTTTCCTCATGCATTTTAGCATGAACAGCTTCAACGACAACAATCGCGTTATCGACGACAATACCTATTGCAAGAACTAATGCAAATAACGTCAACATGTTAATAGAGAAACCGAATAATTGCATAAAAGCAAACGTTCCAATAAGAGAAACTGGAATAGCTATCAAAGGAATAATAGTAGAACGAATATCTTGAAGAAAAATAAACACGATTAAGGCAACCAAAATAAAGGCTTCAATTAATGTTATAACAACTCCTTTTATAGAGGCATCAAGAAAGCGAGAAACGTCATAACTAATGGTGTAATCCATACTTGGAGGAAACTGTTTATTCTTCAAGTCAACCATTTTTTTCTTCACTTTTTCAATCACTTCACTTGCGTTCGATCCAGGTCGTTGTTTCAACATAATTGCAGCGGATGGTCGTCCATCTTCTTTGGATAAAACATCATACTCTATAGAACCAAGCTCAACGTCTGCAACATCTCTCAATCGCACTAATTCCCCTGTTTCTCCTACCTTAACAACAATATTTTCATATTGAACTTCTTCCGTATATTTCCCCGTATATTTTAACACATACTGCATCGACTGTGCTTTTTTACCTGAAGCTTCTCCAATTTTCCCTGGTGCTGCTTCGATATTCGCATTACGTAATGCGTTGATAACATCTTCTGCAGACAATCCGTAAGCATCTAAACTACTTGGTTTTAGCCATACACGCATGGAATAGTCTCTATTTCCCATAATTTGAGCAAATCCCACTCCATCAACTCTTCGCAACTCATGAATAACGTTAATGTCGGCAAAATTATAAATGAACTTTTCATCGACTGTCTTATCGTTTGATTTTAAGTTAATGAAAAGTAACATGGAATTGATTTCTTTTTCAGTAGAAATTCCATTTTTAATCACTTCTTCCGGCATTTCATCAATTACGGTCTGAACACGATTTTGAACATTCACGGAAGCAATATCTGGATCCGTTCCAACTTCAAAATAAATTTGAACGATACTCGTACCATCATTTGACGAAACTGAATTCATATATGTCATTCCAGGAACTCCATTGATTGCTCTTTCTAATGGTGTAACAACCGCTTTAGCACACACTTCCGCTGAAGCACCTGTGTATTTTGTGGTCACCACAACAGCTGGAGGAGCAATATCAGGGTATTGTGTAATTGGAAGCGAAAAAAGAGAGAGCATTCCAATTAAAACAAAAAAGATAGATATGACCAACGATAGAACGGGTCTTTCGATAAATTTCTGAACCATACTGACTGTTTTTAAAGTTGATTTAATCCTTGAATGATTTGACTCATCATAATTCTTTTGGGCTTAATCGTCATCCCATCTTGAAGTAATTTAACGCCTTCGTAAATAATGTCATCATCAGTGGTCAAGCCCTCCGAAATAATATAAAAGTGCGATAAACGGGTTTCGATTTTTACTCGACGCATCTTAACTGATTTTGTCTTTTTATCAAAGACGAATACATACACTCTGTCTTGAATTTCAAAGGTTGATTTTTGAGGAATTAACAACGCTTTTTCAAGTTTTGTGAAAAGCCTAATTCGACCACTTGTGCCATGTTTTAGAAATCCACTTGGATTATCAAAAGTTGCTCTCATTGCTAGATTACCCGTTTGATCGTCAATCTCAGCGTCGATTGCTTCTATTTTACCTTTTCTAGAATAAGCTTTCCCATCAGCTAAAATAAGTGTAACGGGTTGTTTTGTAAATAAATCTTTATTCTTACTCCTAGCATAGAAATAGTATTCTTTTTCTGATATATCAAAATAAGCATATACTTGATTGTTTTGAGACAATGTCGTTAGTAGCGTTCCTTCTTCTATTAAAGAACCTATTTTTATCGGCAATCGATTGACATGACCACTGAAAGGTGCTTTAATTTCGGTATAAGAGAGTAGCAATCTAGCATTCGACTCTTCTGCTTTAGCCTCTTCGACTCGCGCTTTCATAGAAGCTAATTTATTTTTAGCAAATTCTAACTCAATCTTTGAAACAACATTATTTTCCAATAAATTTCGGATGTTTTGAAGTTCTAATTCTGCAGACTGTTGTTCCGTTTCAGCTATCTTTCTAGCGGCAGCCACTTTTGATAGCTTTTCTTTATATTCAGCACTATTAATGGAAAATAATAGCGTTCCTTCTTTTACAAATGAGCCTTCATCTACGTACACTTTTTCTAAAAAACCATGTGCTTTAGCTCTAATTTCAATATTTTTAATTGCTTGTACTTCAGAAACATAATCATTGTGTGTTGTTGTATCTATAGCTATAGGACTGGTGATTTGAAATTCATCAATCTCAACAACTGCATTTTTTGCTGTACAAGAAGTAATAGCCACTACTAGTAGCAATACTATTATTTTTTTCATGGGAAACAATTTAATTTTCTAATTATCAGAATATTACCCAACTTAAAAAGGGTAATTTGGAAGAAAATTAAATTATAGGTGGATCGATGTAACGGCTAATAACTTCTTCTAGATGAGAAGTCTTAAACGTAAATTGTGAAATAGTATAGAAAGGATTCGTAACATAAATCATTAATGGCGCCATTTTTACACTGAAAATCTGAAGATCAGAAATATCTACAAAATTACTTTCTAAACTGTGTTCATAATCCGTATTTTTCTCAGTGAGGGTAGTATTTGATTTTATATTCATACAAAAAAAACGACCATCAATATCAGTAGCATAATTAATTGAAAATAATACAAAATAACTTACTGCTATAGAAAATAGCAAATGCGTTATGTTAGATAAAATATTTTCAATTTTCACACTCATTTGGGCACAAAATTAGAAAACAAAACGATACAATATGAATTATGAAAAAATTCTTTTTTAATTGGAATTATTCATACTGAAATATTGCAATAAATAAACTCTATTTATCTAGCAACAGCTGCACCTTTTCAAAAATAGCTTCATATCCTCTCTCGGGTAGAGAACAATTTTTATGATGACAAATTTCAAACGTATTAGCTCTACTCTCTTTTCCTTCTTTTCTGAATATCGCAATGTCATGTAACTTTCGAAATTGTTGATGATGGTCGTCATTCGAGATTTCACCTAAATAATTAACGAGTAAATCACCTTTTAGAATCTTATGTAACAAAATAGCCCAATTCGAATAACCCGAACCGTAATTTTCCATGCCAACGTGAACACACTGAAGCATTTCAATTGCTCTATTTAACCATTTCTCATTCGAAAAAAGAACGCCTAAATCCCAATAACAGTTCGCTAAAACACTATTGGAGGAAGGAATAACATTATCTTCTGTTTCGACCGATTTTGAAATGAGTAACTTATCTACTTTTGAGTAATAAAATAGATGTTCTTGTTGTTCAAATTCAGCCACTACTCTATCAAGCCAAAACGTAGCTTTCGTCAACCACTTTTCATCCAAGGTATATTGATGAAGTTGAATACACAAACGAATATAAAAAGCATAATCATCCAAGAAACCATTGATTTTATTCATTCCATCATTGATACGATAGATATGTGTTTCGTCGATAAAAGTATTTTCTAGTTGTCGTGTAAGTGACATTGCTTTTTGAAAATAACTTTCCTCCTTTAACGAAATTGCCACATCAATCAAACCAATGGCTATCATACAATTCCAACTAAAAATTACTTTTTCATCAATAACGGGAGCAATTCGATGGTTTCTTTGAGCGACCATTTTTGTATTGACATCATTCACCCACACATTCAACTCATTCAACCCAATATTATGATTCTCAGCATATTCTTGAAAGGATTTTTTTCTCAAAAGAATGTAATTTCCTTTCTTCCAAAAGCCATTTCCATTGATTTGATAATAGTCTTCAATTTTCTTAAAATCAGTTGGAAATAGTTCCTTTATCGCTTCTTTTTTCCAGACATAATAAGAACCTTCTTCGCCATCCGCATCCGCATCGATTGAACTTTTATAAAGATTTTGAGAATCTTTCATCTTGGTTTCTAGCCAATGAACAGTCTGCTTCAGCACTAATTGATATTCGGCACTAGGCTGATCTATATGCGCTTTGGCAAGAACGGATAGAAATTGACCATTATCGTACAACATTTTCTCAAAATGAGGTTCTTTCCAGTGCATATCTGTACTGTAACGCATCAATCCACCTTCAATTTGATCGTAAATACCACCACGAATAATTTTATGTAAGGTTAGATGCACAAATTCGACTACTGCTTCTTCCCCAAAATATTTTCCGTATTGTAGCAAAAACTCATAATTGTTTGGCATTGGAAACTTAGGAGCGCGTTTACTTCCTCCATCTTGCCAGTCAAAAAGCGTTGACCATCTTTTGATTAATTCATGTAGTTTATCAGCCTTAAATACAGCTTCTTTATCATGCTTAACAATTTCAGCAGTTTTCATTCCACTTTCTAGGCTATCAGCGTATTCGAGTATCTTATTGCGATCGTCTTGAAAAAGCTGAACGAGCGATTTCAGGATATTCATGAAATGTTCCATTGGAAAATAAGTGCCTCCAAAGATTGGTCTTCCGTCGGGTAAAGTGATACAATTCAACGGCCATCCTCCACTTTGAGTCATCAGTTGAACAGCTGTCATATATATCGCATCGATATCAGGACGTTCTTCACGATCAACTTTTATACAGACAAAGTGTTTATTCAAATAAGCAGCCGCTTCTTCTTTTTCAAACACCTCCTTCTCCATCACATGGCACCAATGGCACGATGAGTAACCAATACTGATAAGCAGCATTTTATCTTCGTCTTTAGCCTTCTTAAACGCATCTTCTGACCATGGTTGCCAATCAATTGGATTGGTTGAATGCTGTTGTAAATACAACGAACGTTCATGCTGGAGATTATTTTTTGTGTTCATATACTATCTTTTAGGAGCTCAATTTAAAGCCCAAAAATTCTTCAATTCTTAAAGGTAAGAGAATGCAATCAAATTACTTAAGAAGTGACTAAAATTATTTATTTTGTTAATTAACGGTTGAATCAAGCAAACTAAAATAATCAATTGCATATTTGCATATGTTTTTCAAAAATCCTAAAATAGTATTTCTATTCATTGCTCTTATTTCGTATAGTTACAGCTTCTCTCAGATTGATTCTAAGGAAGCGGAATTAGAGCAAATAAAGAAAAAGGAGCTACAAATTCAACATGAAATTGATTCACTAAAACTTATAGCTTGTGGTGACAGTTTAAAAGGAATTGGCTACCCAATTAGTAAAAACAAAGTGGAAACATGGGAGCATTCCGCCATGGTGATAGGCTTTTCATGCGAAGAGAAATTACCTGCTTGGGTTTTTCATGTTATCACACCTGATATTTTGTCTGGAAATGTGAAGAGAAAAGATAGATTTAGAAATGACCCAAAAGCAACGTGTATTGTTGGAACTTTTGAAGATTACTCCAAAACAAGCATTATCGATGGTAAAAAAAAGAGCAAAAGTTATGGCTATGACCGTGGACATTTGGCACCATCCGCTGATTTCAAATGGTCAGAAATTGCATTGGATGAATCGTTTTATTATACGAATATGACAGCACAGACACGTGATTTCAATCGCATTTCTTGGAATAATTTAGAGAGTAAAGTTCGCCAATCACTTGAATCAACTCCTTGTAATCACTATGTGGTAACAGGTCCCATTTTAAACGATTACTCTGGTGTCACAGGTGGAACGAATGATATTCCAGTTCCTAACTACTTTTATAAAGCCATCGTTCGATTGGGAGGAAAACCGAGTGGAATTGGATTCATCATGCCGAATGAGAAATGTGAAAAACCTTTAGCTTCTTACATTGTGACCATTGATAGTATCGAGAAATTAACGGGTTTAAATTTATTTCCAGTGATTGATAAGGAATTACAGGATAAAATAGAAGCACAAGCTAATTTTAATGATTGGAATTTTGAAATTATAAAAGGAGACGTATCGCCTATCGATCCAACAACGCTACCAAAAGGCGTATTTAACACCTATCAAGCACAATACAAAGGAGGTGAAACAGTTCAAGTAGCAGGTAAAGTTGTCAGCACATATTATGCTGAAAAAAAATCTGGAATAACATTTATTAATTTAGATAAAGATTATCCCAACCAAACATTCACCATCAAAATCAAAAAAGAAAATTTAAAGAACTTCTCCTATACACCTCATATTGAACTTAAAGACAAAACCGTTATTGTTATAGGAAAAGTGATACTCGATAAAAACAGACTTCCCTCTATCACTATTACAAGTGAGAAACAAATAGAAATTTATGATACGAAAGTAGAGTTGTAAATTGTTTGTATAAATTAGAAAAGGTCGTGAACTCGCTATTCCGACCTTTTCCTAAAACTAACAATCAATCTGTATTCACAAAAATGCAAAACTCGCTAATGTGCATCAAAATACAAGTCAAAGATACAGCACTAATTTGGGTATATTGTCATAGAAATGTCCGTAGAATTTTTTAATCGAGATTTTATAAAACTAAAAAAGCCAACTTAATCGTTGGCTTTACATATAATAGTTTTAAAGTATCAATCTTTTACTAAATCGTAACCTGGATATTTCTTCGGATTGTAAACAAAATTAGCATCATCAATTTCAGCATTCTCAACAAATTTCGTAAGCGTGTACGTCATTGTTGTTCCGTTTTTCATCTTCACAACTGCTCGCTTCAATTCATTAGTTGCTTTAGCGATGTACACATAGATCGTATGAAACTCAGCTTTCTTAGGATTGGTTGGAATTAAACGAATTCTTGAACAAGTTACGCCATCCAAACTTTCTTCTTTTTCAAATATATTTTTGAAGTTCTTTTCCCAAATCGTCATTAACTTTTTAGGGTTAATCAATTCGTCTGATTTAGAAGCATCTGATTCATAAACCGATTTGTCTTCTTTTACAATTGTCCACTGTTTTAGACCGTTTGAAAGAATAGTGATGTCTCCATAAACAGCAGAAAACTTATTCCCTTTCACCCATCCTTTTCCCATCTCACTTTCTGTTTTTCCATTCGGTGAGTTAATGGTTGCATTAAACTCAATATAGAATGAACTTAATCCTTTAATCTTAGTGGATAATTTGTCTAAAATACCTTGAGATTTAGTATCTTGGC
>CAZDAR010000055.1:2921-15556 GCA_964503665.1 uncultured Flavobacteriales bacterium | reverse complement strand
ACAAAAGACTATGGGACTGCTTGGCGGATATTACGCGTGAGCTCTCTAACAGATCAAATATTTATTAAGGCACAACGTATTCGGACCATCCAAGAGACTGGAGAGAATAAAGTTGGAGAGAAAATCGAAGATGAGTTTATCGCTATTGTCAATTATTGTGTCATGGCTTTAATTCAGTTGGAATCTAGTGATAAAACTTCCCTTGAATTACCTGAAGAGAAAGCAATTTCACTCTATGACGAAACGATTCAAAAAACACATGATTTAATGTTGAAAAAAAACCATGATTATGGTGAAGCATGGAGGGATATGCGCGTAAGCTCTTTGACGGATTTAATATTGATGAAACTTTTGCGCGTGAAGCAAATAGAAGATAATCAAGGAAAAACAATCATCAGTGAAGGCATTGATGCTAATTATATGGATATGTTAAACTATTCTGTTTTTGCACTAATACTATTAACTCAATAAATTATGAAAGACAAAATTAAGCACTCATTTTCAGGACATTCTTTAGTAATTAATGGTTTATTTGTGGCGATAAACCTTATAGGGATGATCTTTTTATCAATCGGGTTTCACGATTCATTTGCTGCTTCAAAATGGACGTATGTTGGTGTTGGTTTAGCACTTATTTTGTTGAGTGTTGGTGGAATGTTGGTTTTCAAAGGAGGTGTTATGATGTCCTTTGTATCTCGAGTATTAGTAGGAAGTTTATTTATAGTTTCAGGTCTAATAAAGGCGAATGACCCGATAGGG
Organism: uncultured Flavobacteriales bacterium; assembly: GCA_964503665.1. Classification (GTDB taxonomy): domain Bacteria; phylum Bacteroidota; class Bacteroidia; order Flavobacteriales_D; family Crocinitomicaceae; genus 40-80. The sequence goes on along the minus strand of CAZDAR010000055.1, from coordinate 14,797 downwards.
TTTAGTTATAAATTAGAAGAATACTTTGAAGATGGTGCATTGGCTTTTCGTATTAAAGAATGGTTTTCGATTCCTGATTTTTCCTTGGAGTTTTTTATTCCTTATGCGTTAACTCTGAGTGTTATTATCTGTATTGCGGAAATTGTGTTGGGTGTATTGGTGTTAATTGGAGGGAAGATTAAACTGACTTCATGGTTATTGTTATTGATGATTGCCTTTTTCACCTTCTTGACATGGCATACATCTACGTGTGATCCAAATAAAAAATTTATCGACAGAGATACGTATGCTATTAATTCTTCCTTGGCACAAATAAAAATTGAAGAAGCAAAAACGAATAAAGAGATAAAAATTATCTCTAAAACAAATAGTAAGGTTGTCGTTGATGAACTTAAAAGTACTCAATGTGTGCTTGATTGTGGTTGTTTTGGTGATGCAATGAAAGGATCTGTTGGTCGCTCTTTAACGCCAAAGGAAACACTCTGGAAAGACATTTTGTTGTTTTACTTTATTGTTTGGATTTTTGCAACCCAATGGCGTATTCAGCCAAATACGTCAAGAGAAAATTCGGTTGTTGTACCTATTTCAATGCTATTAATGCTTTGTTTATCATTTATTTTTGGATGGTATTTCCCATTCATTTTTGGATTGATAGCCATCTTAAGTGCTTTATGGATTCGTCAATCTGGAGGTGTACTTTTTGGCAACTATTTTGGTTCAACAATTGTTGTTATATTCTTATGCGGACTAATGACAACATATGTATTGATGTATGAGCCATTAAAAGATTATCGACCGTACGCCGTAGGGAGCGATTTTAAAGAAAAGATGAACGATGGTATCATGGGAGAGTTTAAAAGTGCTTTTAAAATGAAAGACTTGAAAACTGGAAATGAAGTTATGCTTACAGAAGAAGAATACATGGATCCAGTGAAGAAATTGTGGGAGGATTCAACATTGAAATTTATCAGTATGGAGTCTATTGAAATTAAAAAAGGAAAATTACCTTCTATCGATTCTTCACAATTCAGTCCAACAATTGATGTCACTTATTTATCAGATATTGAAAAGAAATTACCGTATATCGATTCTATTCTTAGCGAAAACATGATGGAAGGAGTCTTACTGTTTGATGTTAAATCACGTCAAGAGATTGAAGTGTTAAAAGAAGAGTATGATACAGCTTATTATACAACTGAAAATTACTGCTTCAAACGGGATATAGGTATTGTTAATCCTGATTTATTGGAAATATCAGTGAGAGACATGATTGTGAAATCACCAAAAGTAATCGTTCTATTTTCACGTAATTTAAAAGAAGCGAGTTGGGGTAATATTGATAGACTAAAAGAATCGTATAGAAGAGCCCAAAAAGATTCTATACCTTTCATACTAGTGACATCTTCAACAAGGCAAGAGATTGACAATTTTAGAAAGAAATATAAATTTGACATTCCTATTTTCATCATGGATTTCATTGAGATAAAAGTAGTTTGTCGTTCTAATCCAAGTTTAATGATTGTAATGGATGGTGTAGTAAAAGGTAAATATCCATACCGTTCAACTCCAACATATGATTGGATTCAAAAACACGTATTTTATAAAGGTATTAAATGAGAAAAAAAATAGTAGCAGGTAATTGGAAAATGAACCTCACAAAGCAAGAGGCGCTTTCTTTGTACCAGGAAATTAGTCAAAAATCAGATGATATCACGAATGTGGAGATGTTGGTGTTTAGCCCCTTATTATTTTTGGATGCTTTAAAACAAGAAGAAAATAAACGTTTAAAAATTGGGGCGCAAAATTTTTTTTATGAGCCATCAGGTGCTTTTACGGGAGAAGTTTCGCATAGCCAATTGAAGGATTTAGGAATACTAAATGTATTAGTCGGACATTCCGAAAGACGCATGGTTTTTAAGGAAGATGATACGATGATACGATCAAAAGTGGATGCAGCTATTGCAGCAGAAATGAACATCATCTATTGCTGTGGTGAACCTTTAGAAATAAGAGAAAGCGATCAACATATTACATACGTGATTGACCAAATGAAAAATAGTATTTTTCATTTGAATGAAGCTGACTTTCAACAAATCGTTATTGCCTATGAACCTATTTGGGCAATTGGAACAGGGAAAACAGCTACGCCTGACCAAGCCGAGGAAATGCATGAGCAAATTCGCAAAGCACTTTCAGAACGCTATTCTGGAACGTTATCTGAAAAGGTTACGATCCTATACGGAGGAAGTTGTAATCCTAAAAATGCAGCTGAATTATTTGCTAAACCAAACATTGATGGAGGTCTAATTGGTGGAGCATCATTGAAAGCGGATGATTTTATTGAAATAGCAAAATCGTTTTAATGGAATATGTAGCATTAAAAGTAAAAATAGCCCCTCCAAAACCTTGGAGTGAAATTCTAATTGCTCAATTGGCAGATTACGGATTTGATGGCTTTGAAGAGAATAACGACGGTGTAAATGCGTATGGTTCTTATGCCGAAGTTATGTTGGAAGAAGCTTTTGAGGAGACATTGTTGAATGGCAAAACGCCAGAAATTAAAATTATCGTAGAAAAAGAAATTATACCACATCAAAATTGGAATGCGCTTTGGGAATCAGAGTTTCAACCAGTGGATGTAGAAGGAAAGTTGACCATATTAGCACCCTTCCACGATACTACTTTTACGAAAGGAATTAAGATAATTATTCAGCCTAAAATGTCTTTCGGGACGGGGCACCATCAAACAACATGGATGATGTCTAAATTACTGATGGACTTAAAAAAAGTTCCCAACAATATATTAGACATGGGTACTGGAACAGGTATTTTGGCTTTTTTAGTAGAAAAGTTAGGTGCTAAAAATATTTTAGGTATTGATATTGAGCCTTGGTCTATTGAATCGTGTGAAGAAAATATTGTTTATAACGATTCATCTGAGGTGAAGTTTTTATGTGGAGATATTGACCTAATAGATGGGATGCATTTTGATATGATCATTGCAAATATCAATAAGAATATTTTAAAAGCTCAGATACCACATTACTCCAAGACACTAAATAATAATGGTATTTTATTGTTAAGTGGTTTCTTTGAATCCGATGTGCAAGAGTTAATCGATTTCGCAAAATCGTATGATTTGACATATTCTTACCATATCACAAAAGAAAACTGGGCTGCTATTCAATTATCGAAAAATTAAACCGTTAGCATTTTTGCTACTAATTTGAAATAAAATATATTACTATGAACAAATTTGGACTAACATCATTGTTTCTTTTTATTATTTTTTCCACTCTAAATGCACAGACATTTCCTAATGACAGAGCAAAGTTTTCAAAACAATTATTAACCGTAACGGCTCAATCGGCGACGGCGAAAGATCAAGATTTCATTAAGAATACGCTTTCTCCTTTCCTTCTTTCTGAAGCGAATATATCTAACGAAATATTCGATAAAATGGTCGTATCATGTAACTTGATGGACGGAAAAAGATTGTCGTTTTATCCAGAGATATATCAATACGTTTACACCATATACTCACTTTCTAAGAGCAAGGTATCAAAACAGAATTATGATAATTGGCACGCCATTTTATCTACTTATTTTGAAGGTAAATCAATGAGCAAGGCAAAAGAATTTCTTACTTTTTCGTATGACTTCTTCGGTGATAATACCTTAAGTAGTCGTTCCAATTTCGCTTGGAAATACATCGGAGGAACATTCGCTTTCCGAACAGATAAAGAGCCGACGATTGACTTAAAAGATGGAAAGCTTGTTTGTTATTTAGACAACAAAGGAAAAGGGGCCAACTACCAATTAATTGACTCTATTGTTGTAAGTAAAACAGCTGGAGTATTTTATCCAATGAAAGATGTCTTTGATGGAAAAAACGGGTTGATAACGTGGGAAAAAGTAGGGTTAGATCCAACGAAAGTATTTGCTGAATTATTGACACCTTACAGTGTGAATACGAAATTAGCTAAGTTAAGTGTAGATACCGTAAGTATGACAACCCCAGCCTTCCAAACGAAGGTAAAAGGTGTTTTATCAGATGTGGCCTATAGTATCAACAGAGAGACGGATAGAAACAACCCTCAATTTCGCTCATTTGAAAAAAGTTTAAGAATTAAAGATTTTTCTCCTGGGATAGATTATATCGGTGGTTTTAAATACGAAGGTGCTGATTTTGTTGGTTCTGGAGTGGGCAATACACCTGCTAAGTTGATTATTTATAATGATAAAAAGAAGGTTTTTGCTGAGGTTTTTGCTGATTTAGTCATCAATAGTGATAAAAAAATAGTGGCGGAAAATGCACGAGCAGTCATTCATCTTGGTGATAAAGATTCAATTACACATCCCGATGTTTTATTCAATTATTTCAAGGATACTAAATTGTTCGAATTTACGCGAGTAGGTGACGGACTGGGAGCTTCTCCTTTTATTAGTAATTACCATAAATTAGATATGTATGTACCTAAGATTACGTGGGAAAAGGATGCTACTTTTATAACAATGACGTATGGTAAGGAGATAGCAGAAGAATTAAAAATGGCTACATTTGAATCGACGGATTATTTCTCTAAAGAACAATATCAAGCTATTCAAAGTATCGCAAGTGTTCATCCATTAGTCGCTATCTATAATTACTGCTATAAATATGATGATTTTGAATTGACCGAAGCAAAATTTGCGGCATCATTAAATCGTACATTTGATCAATGCCGAGAATTGATTGTTATTTTAAGTCGCGATGGTTATATAATTCGTGACACAAAAAACAAAAAAATAATCGTGACAGATAAGGTTAAAAAGATTATTGAGCGAGAGAAAGGAAAAGAAGATTACGATTATATTATTTTTAGATCTGACCTGAGACAAGCACGTATGCCAGCACAATATACGGCTGAAGAAATCAATAGGACACCTCAACTTCAACAATTAGACTCTCTCATAAAAGATAGAAATAGTAAACGTAGAGTGATTGCTAATTTTGGAACGCTAGATTTAACAACATACGCTCTTAGTCTAAACGCTATTGAAAAAGTAGATTTATCCGAAGCTAAGTTTACGTTTGTTATTCCAGATAATGATCAAATTGTGGTTGGGAAAAATAGAGATTTCGAATTTAAAGGATGGTTAAGGTCTGGTAAAATTGAAATTAAAGTGGAGAATGGACGGTACGATTATGCTAAAAATGCGGTAAACTTAATTAAAACGCAAAATATGCTATTAGCTGTGAAACCACAGAAAAAAGAAGATGGTCAAAAACTTATTTTCTTAAATAGTTTTATCTCTAATGCTCAGGGTGAACTCTATGTAGATGATCCTACAAATCGTTCTGGTGTTAAAAAGAGCATCACTAAGTTCCCTATACTAGACATTAAGAATAGTGCTAGAGTATATTACAATCACAATTCAATTCAAAGAGGAGCGTATGATACTACTCGTTTTTATTTTGCCCTTAAACCTTTTGTGATTGATAGTTTAGTTAATTTCTCAGATGATAACCTACGTTTTGGAGGTGAATTAGTCTCAGCAGGAATTTTCCCTAAGTTTAGTGAAGAACTTAAGATTATGCCAGATTATTCGTTAGGTTTTATAAAGCAAGCTCCTCAAGGTGGATATACATTTTATGAAACAAATGCAAAATATGAAAATAAAGTGATGCTAACTAATAGTGGATTACAGGGAAGTGGTAAAATTGAATTCATAAAATCGATTACAGAGTCAGCTCAATTTACCTTTCTACCAGACTCTACTATTGGTGTTGCGAAATTCACTAATCTACCTTCTGAATCAGGGGTTGAGTTTCCAGATATAGTAGGTTTGAAAACCAATATTGCTTATAATCCCAAAAAGCAATATTTAAACGTTTATTCAATAGAAGATCCAATTTTGATGTTTAAAGATATTCAATATGTAGGTCAATTGGTTGTTAGAGCTGATGGAATAATAGGTAATGGAATTATAATTATGCCTGATGCCAATCTAAAATCAAGAGTGTATAAATTTAATAGATGGCATGCTAAAGCTAATACTGCTGACTTTAACTTAGTAAATAAGTATGCGGAAGAAGGTGAGGGTGGATTGTCATTTGTGACGGACGATGTGGATGCGGATCTCGATTTTAAAGCGCGTAAAGGTGTTTTTAAAACAAATAAAGGAGAAACTCAAACGCAGTTTCCATTAAACAATTTCTATTGTTTGATGGATAAATATACCTGGTTTATGGATGATCAAAATGTCATGTTGGAGAAAACCAATAAAAATCAATCTAATGATTTAGATCTCTCTGCAGGTTTAGGATTGGCAGTTCCTAATTTCTTTTCTACCAATGCAAAACAAGATTCTTTAAGATTTAAGGTTCCAAAAGCAGTTTTTTCATTGAAACAAAAAACAATCTTTTGTGAGCAAATTGATTTTGTGGATATTGCAGATGCTCGCATTTTTCCAAATGAAGGTAAATTAAACATCCTTAAAAAAGGAATTATTGAACCGCTAAAGAACTCTAAAATAACGGCTAATTATGTAACTAAGTACCATACCTTTGAACAGGCTTCAACCAATATCCTAGCACGAAGAAAATACGAAGCTATTGGGAAATATCCGTATAAAGATGCGGATGATAAAGTTACCTATATCGATATGACAAAGATTTATGTAGATACAGGTTATCAAACGGTGGCTATTGGTGAAATTAAATCAGATGAAAACTTCAAGTTGAGCCAAAAATTTGATTACTATGGTAAAATTAAAATAATTGCAGCGAATCCTACAATTACGTTTGATGGTGCTACCAGAATTAACCACAATTGTAATGAGTTTGCCAGAAGTTGGATGGCATTCGTTGCACCAATAGATCCTAAAAACATTCAGATACCCGTTTCTAAAGACATGAAAACTCTAGAAGGAGAAGCAGTTTCCGCAGGATTAGTTTGGAGAGATGCAAGGAGCCCTGATAGTGTCAAGATTTATCCTGCTTTCTTATCTAAATTACAAGATCCTAATGATAATGAAATTATTAGGGTGGAAGGTATATTACAGTATAATCCTTCTTCAAAAGAGTTCCAAATTGCATCTGCTGAAAAGTTGCAAAACAGAGGTGAAAAAGGAAATTATCTTTCGCTTCATACGGAAACATGTTCTTTAAATGGTGATGGTAAAATTGACCTAGGAATGAATTATGGCGATGTTGAAGTGATTAACTATGGAATTGTGAATTATGATAATAAAACCAGAATCACTACAATGAACCTCACTTCTCAGTTTTTATTCCCTAAATTAGATAAGAGTAGCTTTGAAAAAATAGGAAATAAGATTATTGCAAATGAGGGGCTTCTTCCACTAGATTTAAATACTTCTACTTTGGAACAAGCCATTCTTGAAATAAAGGACAAGAAAGCGGCGGATGCTGTTAAGAATGAGTTCGTCCAAAAGGGAGTTGTGAAAAACTTGCCAAAAGAAATAGAAGAGGGTATTACAATTACAGGAATTCAGTTAAAATCATTTTATGATGGATTAAACAATGGCTTGATTACCTCTGTGAGTAGTGCTTCAATCGTCAGTATTCTCGGTAAGTCAGTGTTCAAACAGGTGCCGTTTAGAGCATATTTTAAACAGACGTATTCAGGAAATGTTACAGGAGATAAATTACAATTTGAGATAGATATTCCTGGGAGTGGCATGTATTTCTTTGACTATGGAATGGAGAAGAAAAATGGAACACTTCAAATCTACACAACAGACGAAGAACTTAAACGAGGGGTAAATGAATTAAAAGATGATAAAAAGAAATACAAGAACTTTTCGTATGGAATTACCGAGAATAGCGGGATAATGAATAACTTTATGCGAATTTTAAAATAAGAAATGAGTTATTATTATTTTATTTATTTAATTATTGCGTACTTATTGGGATCTATTCCAACGGCTATTTGGGTCGGTAAACGATTCTATGGATTGGATGTTCGCGAACATGGTAGTAAGAACGCAGGTGCAACAAATACCTTTCGCGTTTTAGGGAAAAAACCAGGAATAATTGTACTCTTAATTGATATTCTGAAAGGATTTCTGGCCGTTAGTCTTTTAGTTTGGACAACCAAAAATGTTCACGAAGATACTCGGGCTTATTTATTGATTGTTGCGGCTATTTTAACTGTTGTTGGACATATTTATCCTGTTTTTGCTCAATTTAGGGGCGGAAAAGGTGTGGCCACTTCTTTAGGTGTTATCTTAGGATTGTATCCAGCTGCAGGAGCTATTTGCGTGATTGTCTTTATAATTACATTTCTGATTTCTAAATACGTGTCTTTGGGGGCAATAGTCGCGTCTATTATCTTTCCAATAATTGTGAACTTCATCTTGGATACATCTTTCGAATTAAAAGCTTTCTCGTGGGTGCTTGCTGCATTGGTTATTTATAAACATAAACTGAATATCAAACGATTAATTTCTGGGACTGAAAATAAAATGAATGTTTTTAAAAAATCCTAGTAACTTTGTTTGAGAAAGACTAAGTCGATTAAAAACAATGCGTTACTTCGTATATTCACTAATTATTTTTTTGAGCCTAAACTCATTTTCTCAATCTGAGCCAGAATTAGCTGCGAAGGCTTTGAAGATGTATAAGGATAAGAGATATGAAGAAGTAAAGCCTGACTATTTAAAACTCCTTTCGTTACAACCGCGAAGCGCGGATTATAATTTCTATTATGGTGTCTGTCTCTTAAAAACAGTTGCTTCAAAATCCGAGGCAATTAAATATCTCGAATATGCTGTTAAATCAGGATTAACATATCCAGAAGTTTACTACTACCTCGGTGAAGCATATCATTTGAATTATCAATTTAAGAATGCAATTACTAATTATCAACTATTTTTAAAAAACAATGGCGTCAGTAAAAAAAATTCTGAATTCGATGCAGAACGCCAAATTGAAATGTGTCAAAATGGATTAAAGCTATTTCAAAAATTCTCAGACATTTCTGTCATTAACAAAAAAGAATACACAGCTTCCGAATTTTTTAGACTCTACAATGAAAAAAGTCTAAATGGTGCTATACTTATCTCTAAATTAGATCAATCAAAAGTAGATAAAAAAAACAATCATTTCCCTGTCATTTTTTATCCAAATAACTCAGAAAAACTATTTTTCTCCAGTTATGGTGATAAGAATAAAGGAGACAAAGACATTTATTTTAAAACGAAGACACTAGATGGTTGGGGAATTCCTGAATTGGTAAAAGGAGATGTGAACTCTGATTTTGATGAAGATTATCCATTTTTTGATAGCCAGACTAATACGCTTTATTTTAGTTCGAAAGGTCACAATAGTATGGGTGGATTTGACGTCTTTTCTGCCAAATACGACCCTTCAACAAACACTTTTGGATCCGTGAAGAATGCCGATTTTGCCATATCTTCCACTAGTGATGATTTATTTTATGTCCCAAATGAAGCCGAAGGAATTGCATGGTTTGCATCTGATCGAGAAAGTAAACCAGGGATTCTCACAATTTATAAAGTTGAAATCGAGCGTTATCCATCTACTTTAGCGCTTATCAATGGTGTCTTTCAAACAACCGATAAGTCGAAAGGAAACGAGATAGTAATTGAACTGTATATTAAAAAAGAGAATCGTAAAATAGGAAGTTATAATGCTGATGAGGAAGGTAAATATAGTATTCCTGTTTATTTTTCAGGTGATTACGAATATCGTGTAACTATTCCTGGAAGTAATATGACCTTTCCATTAGAATTTACTATTCCAAAGGTTTCAAATTTAGCGGAATATGGACAGAAAATTATTTACAAGAACATTGATGAAAAAGAGTACGTGGAATTACTTGTTTTATCCGAACATGAATTAAGTAAAGACGACGATAAGTTATTGGAAATCATCCGTGAAAAATCGGAATTGAAAGTAGAGGAAAAGCAATTCGTAAAAGAAAATAAATCATTACAAGAATATAAACTGTTAGAAGACCAATTGTATGCTGGTAAAGTTTCGTTAGAAAAGCAATTAACTTTAGAATCCAAGACCAACCAAAAGATACATGACAATATTCGAGTAATTAACGTGCTTCAAGAAGAATTAAAAACGCTTGTTGCAAAGCAAGATGTCAATACCCTTTCTCCTCTTCAAATAAAAGAAGCAAAAGAAAAAATAGATCGAATCAATTCACTTGAAAAAGAAAATATACAATTAAAACAACTTTCCGATTCTTTAGCAGTTGAAAATATACAGGTGTCGAAAAATGCATCCATTTTGATGGATTTAGAAAAACAACTATCTGCATTACCTGATTCACTAAAAGTGGATTTAACCAACTTTAAAAAAGAAAATAGTGCTGGATTAGCTCTTTTAGCTTCCATTTCGGAGGAGAAAAAGTCAACGATTTTCGATAAGTATGAAGTGAATAATAATAAACTGAAAGAACAGTTTGTAATTTTAAATGAGACGCAACAAAAGTTACAAGAATCAGAAGATCAACTGCAAATTCTAAAGAATAGTCTTTTGACGGCAAAAGAAAAAGAAAAATTTGCCATAGAGGAAAATATAAAACTACAACAACAAAAGATTGCGGAAGAACAAATGGAGATTAATTATCTTCAAAAGAGAATAGAAGAGGGGCAAAAAGAATTGGCATACCTGAAAGAAAAACAAGACTTCTTTACGGCTATTTATCAGAAAAAAGTAGACAAAGTTTATTCTAATAAAGATGTTTCGTATGAACTTAAAAAATTAGAAGATAAGAATTTTAGACCTATTAAAAATCTTCTAGAGCAAAGTTACACACGAATGGAGCAGGAAGAGAAGGGAATATTGCTAACAGAATCGGATATTCATTCGGAAGAATTAAAAAATGCATGGGAAGAGTACGAAACATTGGATAATCCGTCGGTAAATACTTCCTTCGAAATTCGTTCGGAAAAATATCTGCAAGTTGAGATTGCATTAAAAAAGGAAATTGAGATTATAAAGGTAGGACCGAGCACAACTGAATCGAAACAGTATTTAAAGAAATTGGAAACTGCTTTACAAGAGGTTGTGGAGAAGCAAGACGAGTTAATAGTTGTTGAAAACGCAGAAAGAATTGCTGTTAAAAATAATTTGATTGACAATCTCTATCCAGATTATAACCAAGTGATAGAAAGAATTAATGAGACAGAATACGGAAATGATTGGGATAAAATCATTGCTTTAAAACAGCATGAAAAAAAGCTTTTAAATACTATCAACTCTTCTAAGGAGAGTGAGAATGAGAAGGAATTGGTGGCGTTAAAAAGAGATGTTGAAACATCTGTTGCCCAATTACAAGAACATCTTCAGTATGTTTCAGATAAAGAAGCGAGTAGTTATAGAAAAACGGCTACTTCATTGCATAAAGCAATCAATAATTTAGACTTTAATTCAGATAATGAAGCTTTTACCGGACAAATTCAAGATTTACAAGGTGTAATCGAAAAAGATATCGCTGAAGCAATAGAGCTAAAAGAGAAGATGTCGAAAGAGAATATAAATACGCATTCCATCGACGAAGCAATCTCCAGTTTAGAAGAAACATTAGCATTAGTAGACGCAAAACAAAGTGAGTATGAACAGCTGCAGGTGGCGAATGCTAATAATACAATTGCACAGAACAATTTAATAGAGAAACAACAAGGAGATACAATTGTTAAAAACAATCAGACAAACATTTCCAACGACGATAATAATGTAACTCAGAACACTCAAAATTCAGCTCAGCAGAATAATAACAAAGGAAATGTAACGACACAAAATAATGTTGTTGAAGAACAGGAAAACAACAATATGGTTAAAAACAATCAGACAAACATTTCCAACGACGATAATAATGTAACTCAGAACA
>CAZDAR010000055.1:0-2821 GCA_964503665.1 uncultured Flavobacteriales bacterium | reverse complement strand
AGCAGAATAATAACAAAGGAAATGTAACGACACAAAATAATGTTGTTGAAGAACAAGGTGTCTTACAACAAACACAGAATGAGATACAGAGTGAGAGCGTAAGTGCTGCGACTCAATATCCAATCACTAATCAAGCAGTTGCTAAAGGCGTCAAAGAAAGCATCACATTATTAGAGAAGGTTGACGATTTTGAAAAAACGGTTTCAAATGAAAATTATGATAATTCTTCCAGTTTTACAGCTATTAGTACTAACAAAAATGTAATATTTGAAGATATTGAGTCGGAAGCTAAAACACTTGATTTAAAGGATGCAAATACGAAAGAATTTGTTCAAAATATGGTGAATCAAATTAAGCCTTTAACGCAATCGGATAATTCAATTGTAAAAGAGATTGTCAATAATCAAACTCAATTTATACAGCATGAAATAGAAAATCAAACCATCCATAATAATCTGTCAGTAGTGGATGAAGACGGGGTTGAATTACCAGTAAAATATTATGAGAACCGTTTGATGCAATTGTACACCGAGCAACAACAGACAAAAAATGCCAACGAAATTTTGGATCAAACGAATGGTAAACTTACCAAGAAAGAGAAAAAAGAGCAACAAAATCTATCAGCTGTTCTTACATCAAAAGAAAATTACCTTCAAAAGGAAATAGCAGCCATACAAGCTATAATTGAGAATCAAAAACAATCACGAGAAGCATTGGATGATTTGCAAGATGAATTCTATGAATTAGAAGCGATTATCATAAAGTTACCAAAAGTGAATGCGGAACAATTAACTCTCTACGAAGTTCTAAACCAAGAATTGAAGAGCTTAGAGAAATTATACGTTCAGAAGGCTATTTTAGAAAATCAATTAGTAGTTGCTTTGAATGAATCAGATAAAGAAGAAATCACTAAAATAGCGACTTTAATTCGTCAAAATAAAGAACTAAGATCGGAATTAGAAAAGTTGACAACTTCCACTATGCATTTATTGAAATCAGAAATTGAATCGCCAACAAAGACACTAGTCGCAGCTCCTCCTTCCATAGAACTCCAAAAAGAAGTAGCTGAAGTCGCTTTCACCGTCCATCCGCAAGATGCGATAACTACGGATCAAATAAAAACAATTTTAGATTCTGATAATTATCCGAAGGGATTGTTCTTCCGCGTACAGGTTGGTGCTTTTGCTAAACCGATAAATGAAAATGTTTATCGAGATTTCAGCCCGATAACGATGGAGAATTTGAATAAAGGGTTGATTAAATATATGGCAGGCTATTTTACCGAGGAAGCAGTAGCAACAATAGCGAGAGATCAAATTCGTCAGTTAGGATTCAAAGATGCTTTTCTTGTGGCATATTGCGATGGAAGACGCATACCAGTATACGAAGCAAGGCGTTTGTTAGCAGAAGGAATTTGCCTTCCAGTGACGACGAGTGATTTATTGTTCCATATTGATTCCACCAAGCAACAATTATTAGCGAAAGTGGAGGCGCGAGAGGCAATTACGTTAGATAATATAGACACAACTCCAGTTTACCAAGCAACAAAACCAGTGATGAAAAATAATACCTTAGACGCAACAAGTGTGAAAGATTTGTATTTCACGGTACAAATCGGTGTCTTTAACCGCTACGTAGAAAAGGATGTTCTAAAAGGCTTGAATCCAATCAATACGGATGAATTAAATCCTAAGACAATCCGTTACTCTGTGGGTGTCTTTGATGATTTGAACAAGGCTAAAGATCAACGAGTAGAAGCCGTTCAAAAAGGGTTCACAGATGCTTTTGTCGTAGCTTATTATCAAGGAAAGCGAATAACAGTACAAGCGGCAAATGCGTTATTGACCGAAGGAAATGCACAATTTGTAAAACTCAATGAGGAAGCGAAAGAAATAGCCGCACAAAATCCTGTTGTTCAGCAAGAAGTGAATTATATCGAGCAATTAAAAGTGGCCATTACTAAAAGTCAAGAAACAAAAAATAGTACTAACACCACATATGTTAACGATAATGATGCTACAAATATCACTTCAGACATTCAGTTCACCGTTAGTACTTCTACATTAAATCTCGTTTTCTATTGGTGGATTACTCACAATTTTAATCATTACACCCTGCAAAAGGTAAATAATAGCATTACGGTATATGGTTATTGTGACAAAGATGAAAAAGAAAATATCATTTCTGACTTTCAAGCACTTAAATTTCTTAATGTCAATATTGTTAAATAATTTTTTTTCATAGGTTTTTAAACTTACTTTTGTAATAAATAAGAATTCAAAAAGTCATGCAAACAGTAGAAGAGATAGAAGAGAAATTGTTGGAGGAGATTATTGACCAACGTGACTTAATTATCTATAACGATGATTTTAACACGTTTGATTTTGTCATAGATGCGCTGATGACAGTTTGTAAGCACGAGTTAGAGCAAGCTACACAATGTACATACATCATTCACTTTAAAGGCAAATGTCAAGTAAAAAGAGGTATTTATAAAGAGTTAGAAAGTATGTGTTCCGCTTTATTAGAGCGAGGAATTACAGCTCAAATTAAATAAATTTAGATCAACTATTGCAGATGAAAAAAATCTGTGTATATTTGCATTCTGAATTGGCCTCGTAGCTCAACTGAATAGAGCACTACATTACGGCTGTAGAGGTTTTAGGTTTGACTCCTAACGAGGTCACAAAATAGAAATAAAACTCCATGTAAATTATTTATTTACATGGAGTTTTTCTTTTTTCAGGATAAATAGTTACTGATAAAGGATGGATCAAGTTCAAAAGTTGGGGATTAGGCATAAATTTGAGTTAATCGAAAA
>CAZDAR010000054.1:0-15687 GCA_964503665.1 uncultured Flavobacteriales bacterium | reverse complement strand
ATTTTCTTTTTATCATCTTCACGTTGAATAGCCGCTTTCTCAATCTCTAATTGCATGATTTTACGGTCTAACTCATCAATTTCTTCTGGTTTAGAATTGATTTCCATGCGCAATTTAGATGCTGCCTCGTCAATTAGGTCAATCGCTTTATCAGGTAAATGTCGATCAGAAATATAACGATTGGACATTTCTACAGCGGCTATAATAGCACTGTCTTTAATCTGTACTTTGTGGTGGTTTTCATATTTCTCTTTGATACCACGCAAAATTGAAATAGAATCTTCCACAGTTGGTTCATCGACAAAAACGGGTTGGAAACGACGAACTAAGGCCTTGTCTTTCTCGAAATACTTTTGATATTCACTCAAAGTAGTTGCTCCAACAGCTCGTAATTCTCCTCTTGCCAAAGCAGGTTTCAAAATATTAGCCGCATCCATAGCACCTTCTCCTCCACCACCAGCACCTACTAGCGTATGAATCTCATCGATAAACAAGATAATTTCACCATCCGAATCAGTGACTTCTTTTAAAACGGCTTTTAAACGCTCTTCAAATTCTCCTTTGTATTTCGCACCTGCAATCAGCGCACCCATATCCAAAGAGTACACAATTTTAGATTTCAAATTATCGGGAATATCTCCTGAAATAATTCGATGTGCAATTCCCTCGGCGATGGCTGTTTTTCCAACACCTGGTTCACCGATTAAAATAGGGTTGTTTTTTGTTCTTCTTGTTAAGATTTGTAATACTCTTCGTATTTCATCATCTCTACCAATAACAGGATCTAGTTTTCCAGCTTTGGCCAATTCATTCAAATTCTTTGCGAACTTTTCCAATGATTGGTAATTGGAGTCTGAACTAGATGAAGTTGCTTGTTTTCCATTTCTTAAGTCCATAATAATTTCTTGTATTTTTTGTTTGGTTACTTTTTGATCTTTAAAAATCTGAGCGACACTGTCATTATTTTCCAACAATGCCATGAATAGCACCTCAATTGTCACATACTCATCCTTCATCGAGGCAGCAATTTTATGCGCATTACTTAACGTGCTTGATAGTAAAGCCGATGCAAATAACTGTCCGCCTTCAACCTTCGGAATTGTTTCTAATTGTCGATCTAAAATCGTTGCGATAATTGCTTCTTGAATATCTAATTTTCCAAAAATATACGGCAACACATCTTTATCCACTTCCATCATTCCTTTTAGTAGATGCACGGTATCAATCGCGCCATGCTTGAGTTGTTGCGCTAACTCTTGTGCACTCTGAATAGCTTGTTGCGATTTAAAAGTAAATTTTTCAAAATCCATTTTTTAGTATTTTCCAGATAGTGCACAAATTAGTATCCAAACCTTTAAAAACGACAAAACGTCAGAAAGAAATAAATCTCACTGACGTTTTGTCTTAACATTTAATTATAAAATAACCTACAATGTCAAAATGTATTGAACAGAAGTTGTTCTTGGTGCTTCAATTTTCAAAGGACGCAATGAATAAGCACTATTTAGAAAATTGTTACAAATGACAGCAAATTTATGTTTTTCATTTAATTTGTATGATAAACGCGCATCAAATATGGATTGTCCATTATGTGCCTTCCAAAATTTGGTGTAGCTAATTTGATCGAAATATTCGGCCCCATCTTCAGTAGTAACTTCTAAAACTCTTATTGCGTTATCAATATTCTTCATTTTTGAATAGTAGCGATAACTAAGTCCAACTGACCACTTTTTATAGGCAATCTCTAAATCCGCCTTCACCATGTGATTAAAACGGTACTTTAACATGCCTGTAGTCGTATCTTCAGAAGTAGTGGAATAATTATATTGCTCTCCAGTTGGCTTTCCTTCGATATCATTTTTCTCTGCATAGTTATAGTGTGGGTCAAGTGTTTTTGGATCAACATAGGTATATCCAACCATGTAACTTACTCTGAAGTTCTTTTTCTCATCCGACATACCAACAATGGATGCGTCAATACCACGAACTCTAGAGCGACCTGTATTTAAAAATTTGAAGCCTACTAATGTAAAAGTTGGATCCCAAGCACCAAATAAATATTCAATGGTGTTTTCATATTTTTGATAAAATCCAGCAATATCTACATACCCCATTAAACCTCCAATTTTATATCCTTGTTTAACACCTATTTCAAAAGATAGGCTTTTTTCAGGCTGTAAATCTGGATTGGCATACGAACCAAATAACCCAGCTTTCGTTAGTAAAAACTGTTCTGTAATAGTTGGATAACGGAACCCTTGTCCTAATGACGTTCTTACAAAAGTACCCTTTGTAACTTGTAGATTGGCTCCTCCACGAAAGATAGGAACTGCTTCTGATTTTTGCTGGTTGGTTTGGAAGAATTCACCGCGGACACCTCCAGAAAGGTTTAATATATGCCAGAATTTTTTATCCAATTGAATATATCCAGCATAGTTTTTATTTATATTTACTGGATTACCTGCCGCGGCATACAATTCTGCTTTTGAGATTGCAACATTAGATACAGCACCTCCAATGAAATTCAAATCAATAGATTTAAAGCGTTTGTGGATTTGATATTCTGCATAATATAAAGTACCGCTATTCGATTGATTATTTGAAATATGATTATTTGAAGCAAAAATACGTGTATTCAAACTATGTGAAATCCCATTATTAGCCATATATTTCACAAAAGGATCTACATTAAATAAGAATTGATTCATCATGAATAGTGCTCCAGGGTAGCTTTGATAAATCCCTAAACTGTCATTTAACCATGCGTAGGATTGATATGTCTTATTGAGCATAGCATTTCCATTCACACCATAAGACAATCCTTTAATTTTTTGATTAATATGACGAATATTAAAGTTGACACGCCCTCTTACCTTCATCATATCGTTGTTGGAATACGTCGGAAAAGAATCGGTCATGTGTAATGCCGTTTTAATATAATCAGGCATATATTTTTGCTTTGGTGCAGGGGCGATATAACCTTGGTCAAGATTAAAATTACCACCTACAACGACATCCCAATTTTTGATTTTACGACTGTGTAAAAAGTTGATATTCGTAAAACCTTGAAAAGAAGAGTCACCATACCAATTTTCAGCAGGGCTTTTAGGTTTAGAATAATATCCACCAGATACGTTAATCATCGTTTTTGGCTTTGAACGAGGATAAGCTGTTCGGACATTAATTACACCGTTAATAGCAGATGAACTATACAACACAGAAGAAGCACCTTTGATGATTTCAATTTGCTCTATATTCTCAATAGGAATATATGCCCATTCTGGTTTCCCTGCATCTCCACTTAATAAAGGAAGATCATCTACCACGATAGCAACACGGCTACCAACACCAAAAGTAAATCCGCTTCCACCACGAATTTGCGGATCACCATCAATAATGGAAACACCACCTGCAGTTTCAATCGCACTCTCAATAGTAGTTGCATTTTTATTTTCAATAACTTTAGGTTTCAAAACCTCCATTGAAATAACTTGTTCTTCTAGCTTTTGTGCATATTTAGAAGTAGATACAACAACGGTTTCTAGTATCTCTTTTATTTCAGAAAGCACTATATCATGAATAGTTGTGTCATTTTCTTTAATCACCACTTCAAATCTCTCACTTCCCAAGTCAATTGACCCACACGTAAATCTATATTTCCCAGGTGTTAATTCAAGGTAATAAATTCCATCTACATCTGTAACTGCTCCAACAGACATGTCGTCAATGTTCTTAATAGTTGCACCAATTACTGTTTCATTCGTCTCGCTCTCATACACAACACCTTTTAAATAACCTTTATTTTGGGAGAATGAAATGAAAGCGCTGAAACAGATGATTAGGGAATAAAAGTATTTTCTCATAATTCATTATAAATAAAAAACCCTACAAAAATAGTAGGGTTTCTTTATGATTTAAGATTATCAACGTTAAAATGCTAACTTTCCAGTCTTAATAATTCCGTTTCCTTCGATTTGATACATGTAAATACCTGTTGTTAAACGGCTAGGTAACATGATTGAATTAACTGATTTAGTACTCAACTTAGCAGTCGCTACTTTTCTACCTGACAAATCTAATATTGAAATAATACCATTTGTAATTTCAACATCTGATAAATCAACAACCACCTCTTGGCCATTCATATACACTTGAAAAGCAGTGCCATTGATGGTGTTAACACTAACATCTGACGCTAATGTAATATCTTTTGAAACGATAGAAGAAATACCATCCACTCCACAATCAGACTTTACAGTTACAGTATATGCGTTTCCAGCTATTAGAGCTACTGGGCTTGTCCCTGTAGTTGTTACAATATTAGATACACTTGTAGAAGCATTCGATACAAAATCAGTTGATATAGCACTAACACCTTGAGCTGTTACAGCATACATATATCCGTCTGATGGAGCTGTTGTAGGAGCTGTCCATGAGGCATTAATTTTTCCAGAAGTTTCTGTTAATGTCAAACCAGTTGGGGCATCGCATCCTGCTGGAGCTATATAATTAAACGTTACCGTTTTTGTTACTTCAGAAGATTTTCCTGTTCCACAATCACTTTTAACATAAACTACATACGTTGTACCAGAAACTAAAGGAGAGCCATTGTACATTGTAGTTGTATAAGTTGTTCCAGAAGCAGTCACGTAATCCCCAGCAGTTGGAGTCGTTCCTTGTGGAGCAAATGCCACTAAATAACCGTTAGATGGCGTAGCTGTAGGAGCTGTCCATGACGCTGAGACACTTCCATCGTTGTTATCCGTAGCCGTTAAAGCTGTTGGAGCATCACATATAGGATTGTAGATAAATTCTAAATCGTCTAACCATAATTTACTACCTGCAACAGTAGTTTCTTGATCTGCAGAAGAAGTTGCTGTAACTAATAAATACTCCGGACTGTCTGTACTTACATAATTAAATGGAACAGAAAAGCGTGTCCATCCTGTGAAATCTTGACTTGCACTAATAAATAAAGCATCACCTATCTTATTAGCTGAAGGATCGGTGTAATTATTTGTTGCTGGCGTTTCAGGATCATAATAGTGATCTTTATGTAAAATCACTCTTACTTTTGCTGCTTCGTTATTACCACCTTTCGTATACTTGAAATACCCCACTAAAGAGTCAGGTTTTGAGGTAAAAGCAATTCTACGTATATCGGTAGCATTACCTTGATATTTAGTTGTTCCGATGTATCCTTCAGATTTTGTTGTAGAGGGCGCATTCACATATCCTGTTGTTAAACTCCCGTTTATTTTAACTAATCCGCCTAAATATTTAACCGTTTCAACTCTAACGCATGCAGTGCCTGAGTGAGGACTGTTTGTTTCTTTAAATGCAGTCTTAGCACCTAGTGATGAACTTCCTCCACCATCTTTATTGGAATGAAAGTCAACAGGAAGTTCAAGATCACCCGATCCATTCCAGTTTTCAAAACCTCCATTTGGAAACGGTTGATTTTGTGCTTTTAGTGTAGTAGCTGTTAAAAACAAAGCTAAATTTAAAATTATTTTTTTCATCATTTTTCATTTATGATTAAGGTGACAAATATAAAATAATAAATTCTTAGAAAATCATTATTTAACATTTATCTTATTTACCGCATAGTTAATACGCTTCTATTTTGATTGCTAAACTCACTTCCTATCCTCACAAATAGCTCAAAAACACCAATATATCTGTATAAAATAGAGTATATTAGAGCAACAACTTGAAAACATTAACACATCGTTTTAATCATTGATTTTACAACTATTGGATGAGTTTTACGGATTTTTTAATTAGTCCTATTGCTTTTTAGCCAAAGCTTCTATACTTTTAGAAACAAATAAAATTTTAAGTGCCTATGTTACCTCCATTTAATATTCAAAAGTGGCTTGATGATAATCGTGATTTGTTAAAGCCTCCTGTAAATAATAAAGTCTTATTCACCGACACCAAGGATTTTATCGTAATGGCTGTCGGAGGACCTAATTCTCGAAAAGATTATCACTTTAATGAAAGTGAAGAGTTTTTCTATCAACTTCAAGGTGATATTACGGTTACAGTTCAAGAAGGTGGTCAGAAAAAAGAAATGCAGATTAGAGAAGGTGAAATGTTTCTTTTGCCTGCCAACACACCTCATAATCCAGTTCGCCCAGCAAATACGATTGGCCTTGTGATTGAAAAAGTACGTAAAGGCACTGATTTAACCGACGGGTTGATGTGGTTTTGTGACAACTGTAATCATAAGTTACATGAATTTAGATTCCCTCTTTCCAACATAGAAAAAGATTTTCAACCTCGATTTAAGGAGTTTTATACTTCTGAAGAATTGAGGACGTGCAAAAATTGTGGACATGTGATGGAAGTGGACGAAAGATTCGTTTAGAACGACTTTCACATTAATCTATAAAATGAAAAAAGAGAATTTGCTAATCAAATTCTCTTTTTTGTTTTAATCAGTTTTGACGATTATAACTTTTCTGCTATCATCATTACAGAATTTAGGTGACTCTCGTATTTTTTGAAAACACGGCTCATATCTAAAATTCTTTTTCGAGCACCCGAATTGAATAAAATATTTCCTCCTATTTTAAGTGCTCTTCCGAATCCTTCATCATCAATTAGTCGTTTTGCTTTCAACAAGTGCATAGGACTTGTCTCCACTTTCGTCACTTTAAATCCTTCTTTTTCTAAAATAGCTTTCCATTCTTGTACGGTCAAGGGTCTTGCATTTACCTTAATTGTAAGCGCTAAGTCTTTTTGAATTTGAGCTTTTATGTCTTCCGATAAAGTATCAGGCGCTAGTCCCATTTCATGAATGGCATACAAGCCACCTTTCTTTAGAATACGGTGTGCTTCTTTTATGATGCGCTCTTTTCGCTGATCTGCATGCATAGTAAGCATCGCTTCTCCATACACCTTATCCTTACTTTCATCTGTAAAACTGGTTTCCTCTGCCATATTTTCTACAAATGAGACTCTCCCATTGCTTGACATCTTCTTAGATAATCGATCTACTACTTCATTATCAGCGTCAACTCCGACGTATGTTTTGGGGTGCTTACTTAAGGTAATTCCAGCTGTATAGCCAATTCCTGGTGCAAACTCAACCACGTCGTCTTTTGATGAAATTTCAAGAGCACTAATCATCTTTAGTGTAAGCTCTTTTCCTCCAGGGCGTAATACTCTTTTTCCCATTTTAGCCAAAATCCAATGACCAGGAGCTTTTGTATAATCTGTTACTTCCATAATTTTAAAACAAGCTATTTTTATTTAGACTTAATCTAAAGTCACAACAAATGTACTGTTTTTTACATTTTAATCTTAATTAAATTAAAAAATTTAATCGATAAAAAATGTAACGTTCAGTATTGTTATACTTCAAATAGATCTTGAGAAATAGTATCGGCAAAATGGCGACCTTCTTGTGTAAGAATAATGGTGTTATCATTTAATTTCATCCACCCTTTTTCACAAAGTGAGTGAATTTTCTCCTTAAAAAGGGAGCTAATGGGAAATAGTGCATCCAATGTTATTAGATTAACGCCCCACATTGTTCGTAAACCTGTAAGAAGTAGTTCATTAAACTTATTCTTAGACGTTAATTCTTCCACTTCTAAAGGCAACTGACCTTGCTCCAACTTATTCATATAAATATGATTGTTAGAGATATTCCACAGACGCTGATGACCATTATAAGAATGAGCAGAAGGACCGATTCCTAAATAGCTTTTCCCTTTCCAATAATTGGTATTATGAACAGCTAAAAAATCAGGTTTTCCAAAGTTAGAAATTTCATAATGAATCAATCCATTCGCTGTTAGCATATCAATTAAGAGGTCAAATTGTTCACTTTGTAAATCTTGATCGGCAGGAATGAGTTCTTCTTTTTGCACTTTTTTATAGAGTGCAGTTCGTTCTTCAACCGTCAAACAATAGGCAGAAATGTGAGGAACGCCCAAATCCAATGCTTGTTGAATATGTTTTCTCCATCTTTCTAATGACAAATCTGGCAAGCCATACATTAAGTCGATGGTTAAGTTGGTAATCCCGGCATCTTGTGCCAAGCGTATACTATCGATACTTTCTTGCGCATTGTGAGCACGATTCATCCAGCGCAAATCTACCTCATCAAACGATTGTACACCAATACTCAAACGATTCAAACCAACAGAACGCCAAAGCCGTGCTTTTTCAGCAGTGATATCATCTGGGTTAGCCTCTAGCGTGAATTCAATTAAGTGTGATAAATCAAAATGCTTGGTTAATCGTTCTAATATTTTCTCTAAATGTGTTTCTTCCAACAAACTTGGCGTACCACCACCAAAATAAATAGTTTCAATGGGGCTATTTTGTAATTCCTGTGCTCGTAAATCAATCTCTGAACAAATGACATTCACCATACGATCGACATATGATAAATTGGTCGAAAAGTGAAATGCACAATACGAACATTTCTGTTTACAAAAAGGAATATGAAGATAAATACCTGCCACTTGAAATAAAAAAAGAGGTCATACAACCTCTTTATAATAAATATGTTTTAATTATTTAAGTCCGTTTTGAGTTTCAATTAAGAAAGCGGAAGCATTACGGAATCCAAGAATCGAATGAACTAATTTCCCTTCTCCATTTATAAATAATAATGTTGGATACGCCTGAACTTTATATCTTCTTGCGATTTCTGCTCCATCAGTATCTTTTTCCATTTCTATTTTTAAATTAATGAAATTCTCATTAAAATACTTTCCAACGCTTACATCTGTAAATGTTCTAGAAGACATCATTTTACATGGGCCACACCAAGTAGTATAAGCATCAATAAAAATGATTTTATTTTCTTTCTTCGCCAGCTTTAACGCGTCTGCAAATGAAATACTTTTAAAATTAATTCCTATCTCTTCCACTTTTTCCTTTACAGGGGCGCTTGAAAATTGACAAATGGTAAAAGAGGTAAGGACGAATCCTAAAGCGATTAACAAAAACAATGTTTTTTTCATATCCAAATTTTATTTAATTTTCCGAATTAATGTCAAAAAGAATACCAAAGTAATAAAAAATACTTACGAGTAAAGAAATAAAAATGGAGAGGGTACGATTTTTAACAGAAAATCAAGAGATTATACAACTTGTCAAACAGTTCTATCACGAATGGCAGGCAAGTTCTAAATACATGTATACGTCGACATCAGGTTCTACAGGAAAGCCGAAAGAGATTCAGCTTAAAAAAGCATATATGAAAGCTTCGGCCTTGGCTACTGGAAAGTATTTTCAATTTCAGAAAGATCAGTTGATGCGTCTTGCTTTATCCCCGCAAACAATTGGTGGCAAAATGCTATTATTACGAGGAATGTTACACGAGATGATTATTGAAGTCGTTGAACCGAGTAAGCATCCTCTAGACAACATCACCTCAACAATAGACTTTATTTCGCTAGTTCCTTATCAATTAGAACAGATTATAGCGACTGAACCTAAAAATTTAGAAAATATACACACTATTTTACTCGGAGGCGCTCCAATATCGACTTCTCTATTACAACAAATTAAACGATTACCTTCTGAAGTTTATGCTAGTTACGGAATGACAGAAACGATGTCACACATTGCTTTGCGAAATTTAAAGACCGATACAGAATTCAATGCTATTCAGGGCGTCACGTTTTCTGTTAACAATAACCAGCAACTGGTTATTCATGCGCCATCTTTAGGAATTGATCATCTTTTGACCAATGATGTTGTTGAATTAGTTACACTTACTTCTTTTAAATGGAAAGGTCGTAGTGATTTTACAATTAATAGTGCTGGAATCAAAATTCATCCTGAGATGGTGGAAGAAGCACTTTCTCCTTACATATCTGAACGTTTTTTCATAACGGGAGAACCAGATAAAATATTTGGAGAAAGAGTTGTTTTAGTGATTGAGGGGAAAAAAGAAGAGTTCTCCATTCCTTTTGAAAAAGTACTCTCAAAATATGAAATTCCAAAGCAGATTTATTATCTTCATCACTTTATAGAAACGGGTAGCGGTAAAATAGATCGTTTATCCACCAAAAAATTACTGGATGCATCCAAAAATTGCTGAAGCGTATCAACTACTTAAAATTCCCTCGACCGCAACATTAGAGGAAATCAAAAAGGCCTTTCGACAGTTGGCAAAAAAATATCATCCAGACACCCAATCTGGAAAAGCTAACGAACAGCTGTTTATTCAAATTTCTGAAGCATATGAACTGCTCTTGGATTACTTTTCACATCCATCAAAATATTCTATTTATCAAGCAAACTCTGAAAACAATAAACATCAAACGAAAAGACATTCGGAAGAAGCGTTAAAAAGTCGAATGGAAAGAGCGAAATATATGGCTCTAAAAAATGAACGAGAAAATCAAGAGGCTATTTACCGTGCTTATGCTAAAATTCGCACACCACAATTAAGAAACGGACACTTAATCATTTCGCTTATTTGTCTTATTTTATACCTATTTATTACAGTTGATTATTTCTATCCTGAACAACAACGCGTGGTTGAAATTCAAAGTATTTCCAATGTTTACGGCAGTTCAAGATTCGAA
Organism: uncultured Flavobacteriales bacterium; assembly: GCA_964503665.1. Taxonomy (GTDB): domain Bacteria; phylum Bacteroidota; class Bacteroidia; order Flavobacteriales_D; family Crocinitomicaceae; genus 40-80. The sequence continues at coordinate 5,125 of CAZDAR010000054.1, read as the reverse complement.
AAGACAACTGCTTTATCAACCTATGGCAATGAAGTTTTCTACGTGGAATATTCCTTGTTAATCGATGCTGTAAAAAATGAATATGACCTCATCTCAAGAGAAGCCTTTATTCATGAAAGTGGGATATTAAAAATCCCGCGGCATGTTTCACTTCAGACACCTTATGGTGAGATAAAAACGTATGCCATTGATGAAGGAGCATACTTATATTTCCCACTAATATTCATCTTACTTTTCTGCTCAACACTATTTTATTTATTCCGTTCCAAAAAACACTTTAAAGATGTTATTTTATATTACACTAGCATGGGTTTATCGACAATTGGTATAGTAGTGTTGACTTTTAATGGAATGTTGGAAGCGATTATTAAATACCTATTTATTAGGTAGTCTAATTATTTTTTCAACGCTCGATCCATATCACGTTTGTCATCTTTATCTTTCAGTGTTTGACGCTTGTCATGTAATTTCTTACCAACTGCACACGCAATATCTACCTTGGCATATCCACTTTCAGAAATAAAAATACGTAATGGAATTAAGGTATTACCCTTTGTTTGAAGAAACTTTTCAATCTTTTTAACCTCTTTCTTATTTAGCAATAATTTTCTATCAGACTTTGGTGTATGATTGTAGAAAGAGCCATTTTCATACGCTGTAATGTGCATATTACGAATAAACACTTCTCCATTTTGCACCACACAAAAAGCTTCGAGGATAGATGCCTTTCCAGCACGAATACTCTTTATTTCTGTTCCAGCCAACACCATACCAGCGGTAAATCGTTCTTCTAAAAAGTATTCGAAACTTGCTTTTTTATTCCTTATATTAACTTGTGATGCTTTCATTACTTCAAAGGTAATAACAATCTTAGAATTGACAATTATATAGGTGTCAGTATTGTTAGCATGAAATTTATAAATTCTGATAGATGGATTTAGATAAGTAAAACTTATGCTATAAAATTTTAACAAAATTACACGGATATATTTCAAATACATCGACCTATTTACAGTAACTTTGCAGATTATCTATCTTTAGATATCTTATGGAAAAATCAGAATGGTTTGAAGAATGGTTTGATACACCTTTCTATCATATTTTATATCAAAATCGCGATGAAGAGGAAGCAGCAATCTTCATTGAAAAACTTATTGCTGTTACAGAATTAAAAAAAGGGGCAAAGATTCTAGATTTAGCATGTGGAAAAGGACGCCATTCTATTCAGCTAAATAAGTTGGGCTTCAATGTTATTGGTATTGACTTGTCGGTAAATAGCATTGCACGCGCTAAGAAATACGAAAACGAAACTTTACGATTTGCGGTGCAAGATATGCGCGAAGCTATAGCAGGAGAGAAATTTGATGCTATTTTCAATCTATTTACAAGTTTTGGCTACTTTGACGAAAAGAAAGATAACCTAAAAGTGTTGAATGCGTGTAATCAGATGTTACCAAGGAGAGGTGTTTTGGTTATTGATTTTATGAATGTTGTACGATCTATTGCGGAATTGGAAGTGGTGGAGACTAAGATTATCGAAGGTATCCAATTTGACATTACACGAAAATTTGACGGACAGCATATTTGGAAAGCAATTTCTTTTGGTCATAACGGAAGGTCTCATACGTATACAGAAAAAGTATTAGCAATCACTAAAGAAGATTTTGAAATCCTTTTGAAAGATGCTAATTTTACCATCAAAGAACAGTTTGGAAGTTATGATCTTTCTCCTTTTGACGCTGAAAAATCTGACCGATTAATTATTGTAGCCGTAAAGAAATAAAGAATGGATATTTGGATGAATACGTTTCTGCTAATTATTGCAGTAATCATAGGTGGCTTAATTGTTTCTTTCCTTACAAAAGTGACGGAAATAAAAAAATCAAGAGTTATCAAATTACTTTTAGCATTTAGTGGAGGATTCCTACTTGCCATTGCCTTTTATCATTTTTTACCCGAATTATACCTTCATGAAGTTCCTAATGTCGGCTTATTCGTCATCATTGGATTTATTGTTCAATTACTATTAGAATTTTTCTCAGAAGGAATTGAACATGGGCACGTTCACGTTCACAAAGGACAGCATTTACCTTATGTAATGTTACTTTCACTCAGTATTCACTCCTTCATTGAAGGAATCCCTTTGGCAATCAACGAAAATAGTTTAGTACTTCACGAACATGCACATCATCATTTTTCGACTAATTCCTACTTAATTGGAATTATCTTACATCAAATTCCTGTTGCTATTGCATTAATGACGTTGCTCAAAGTAAGTGATTTCTCTAATTTAAAATCTTGGACTATACTGATGATTTTTGGAGTTATGACTCCACTTGGAATGTTCTTCGGCTATTTCTTTGGTGATCAATTCAGCAGTATGACCATGCAGTATATATTGGCAATTGTTATCGGTATGTTCTTACATATCTCTACGACCATCATCTTTGAATCTGCTGAAAATCATAAATTTAATTTCCTTAAACTCGTAAGTATTCTTTTAGGAATCATCTTAGCTATAAGCTTAGGCGGACATTAAATAAAATCTATTTCTATCTTTAAAGAGCTAGCTCTCAAGGCCTATCAATTATTGATAATACTTTCCCTATTCAATAAACTTTACCATTATAATTTAAAATAATCATTACTATTTTTTTTAACAAAAATTAAGATTATTTTTACAGATAAATGTTCAAAATTTAAACTATTTTTGAATAGAACAAATATAGTATAGATTAGAAATTAAAGAATTCTCTAAGTCTATACGAATAATTTAAACTGATTATGAAAAAGATAATTGTAATTGTGTTAGTGGCGTTAAGCGCACACTTATCGGATGTTTACGGTCAAGACATCCGAGCAACTATGAAAGAAAATGGGAAGTACGGATATATTGATAAAAAAGGAAATAACATAACAGATTTTAAATATGAAAAAGCAGAGCCATTCGAAGATGGTGTAGGCAGAGTAATATTAGATAGTAAATATGGTGCTGTTAACGAATTAGGGAAAGAAATTATCCCCATCAAATACGTTTATTTAGGAGCATTTACAAATGGCGTTGCCGTCTTTAATATTGGAGGTGAAAGAGAATGGGGAGATGAAATCATCGGTGGTAAGTGGGGATTGATCGATAAAAACAACAAAATTATTGTTGCAGCTAGTTATGATCTACTAAAAAAAGCAGGTGAAGATTTAATCATCGCAAAAAAGGGAGAATCATGGGGAGCTATTAATAGTACAGCCAAAACCGTTATTCCATTTCAATATTCATTTATCGAAGAATATTCGCCTAATTATTTACGTGTAAATACTGGAGGGGAACTCAGTGAAATGGAAACAATTTACGGTGGTGAATGGGGAACACTAGATAAAACTGGAAAAGTAGTAATTGACCTTAAATATGAAGAATTGGGAACACTCAATGAAGGTTTAATTGCAGCCTATAACGGTGAAGCTTGGGGATACATTGACGAGAAAGGAAAAGAAATAGTGACATTCAAATATGGTACTGCAGATGCTTTTGAAAATGGATATGCTTTAGTCGTTAATGAGTGGATGAGTGGAATTATTGATAAACAAGGAAACGAAGTCGTTCCTACTCAATATGATAATATTCAAAACTTAGCCCACGGAATGGCGGCGATTTATACAAATGATAAATGGGGGTATGTTGACATGAAAGGTAAGGTTGTAATTTCACCAAAGTATGATGATGCAAGCACGTTTTATGTAATCAACGATGAGAAAAATAATAAAACAAGCTTGATCGCAGTCGTTAAAACAAATGAATTATACGGTGTTATTAACACTCAAGGAGTGGAATTGATTAAGCAAAAATATGAATCAATTGAAGCTAGAGATTCATCTGACGGAATGTTTACAGTTGAATTGAATGGTAAACAAGGAATGATAAACGTATTTACTGGAAAAGAGATTTTACCTACTAAATATGACTACATAGGACTGCCTTACAATGGTTTAATACAAGTTAGCTTGAGTGGTAAAAATGGATTATTCGATGAAGCTGGCAAGGAAATTTTACCAGTAGGAAAGTATGACAGCTTTAACATAGGAGAAGATTCATCTATTATAACAGTCAGTATTAAAGATAAATGGGGAGCGATAGATCTAACAGGAAAAGTAATTGTTCCTATTAAATACGACTACCGTGTGTTTTTTAGTGAAGGTCTTGCGGTTATTACATTGAATGAAAAATATGGCTTTGTAGATATGTCTGGCAATGAAGTGATTCCACCTAAATATCATTTTGCATTGTCATTCAAACATGGTCTTACTCTTGTAATAAATACCGATAGAAAAGCAGGAATCATAAATAAAACAGGGAAGGAAGTTATTCCATTAATTTATGACAAGGCACAAGCATTATCAGCTAACATAATCGTGGTATTATTAGATGGCAAAGTTGGGTTTTTTAATTCAGCTGGAGAAGAAATTACACCGTTGATTTATGATGAAGAAATTGATGTCAAAGATGAAAAGGTTTACATAACTAAAGATGGAAAGACCTTCATTCTAGACCTTCATTCTGGAAAAATAAGTGAGTAATAAATAATATTATACGGAAAAGGATTTAACAATAGTATTAAATCCTTTTCTTTTTTAAACTGGAACACAAATAAAACAGTAATGAAAAAAATAATTTTACTGGTATTAGTAGCATTGAACGCACACTTATCTACTATTTATAGCCAAGAACTACCAATGTCTACAAATGAAGACGATAAGTACGGCTATTTTAATAATAAATGGAAAGAAGCAGTTGAAGATAAATATTTAGAAATAGAGCCGTTTAAAGATGGATTAGCTCGCGTAAAGATTGGGGAAAAATATGGCGCCATAAATGAGCTGGGGCGGGAGATTATTCCAATAAAATATTATCCATTTGAGGAGTTTGAAAATGGAATTGCAGCATTTCACATTGGTGAATGGTATATTCAAGAAGGAGTAATGGGAAAATGGGGAGTAATAGATCATCAAAATAAGATAATTATACCTCCTATTTATAATCAACTAGAAAGGATATATGACGATATGTTTGTCGTTGAAAACGAAGATAAATGGGGAATATTAGATAAGAACAATAAGGAAATAATTCCCTTTA